>NZ_JBSFHO010000005.1:224590-285832 GCF_053597075.1 Streptomyces sp. NPDC001514 | reverse complement strand
GGAGCGGACCCGGACGGCAACCGCCAGGTACCGGGCACCCCCGACCACCCAGCCCGTCCGGCGCTTGAGGACGGACACCCCGGCCCACCCGGCGGTACCGGGTGCACACGACGGACGCCCTGGCCGCGCCCGCGGTACATGCGCGCACAGCCCGTCCGGCGTTTGAGGACGGACACCCCGGCCGGCGCCACGGGACCCAGGCGCCCGGATCACATCATCTGACGCCGCACCAGCTCGTGCAGACGTCCGCCCGTGTCCGCCAGCAGCTGGGCCGGCGGCCCCTCCTGCACCACGCGCCCCTCCGACATGACGACGACACGATCCGCGTCCATGACCGTCGACAGCCGGTGGGCGATCACCACCCGCGTCGCCCGCAGCGCGCGGGTGCTTTCGGTGACGATCCTCTGCGTCGCGTTGTCCAGCGCGCTCGTCGCCTCGTCGAAGAACAGCACCCGCGGGCGCCTGATGAGCGCCTGGGCGATCATCAGGCGCTGGCGCTGGCCACCGGAGACCGCGCCCGATCCGGCGATCATGGTCTGCATACCCATCGGCATCCGCCGGATGTCCTCGGCGAGGCCCGCCATCTCGGCCGCCTCCCACGCCTCTTCCTGCGTGAAGGGTTCGGCGCCGCAGATACAGTCCAGGATCGAGCCGGTGAAGGGCTGGGCGTTCTGCAGGACGACACCGCACTGGCGGCGCACGGCCGCCTGGTCGAGGGCGGCGAGGTCCTGGCCGTCGTAGAGCACGCTGCCCGACGAGGGCCTGTCGAAGCCGATGAGCAGGCGCAGCAGCGTGGACTTGCCGCAGCCGCTGGGGCCGACGATCGAGACGAACTCGCCCGGCCGCACGGTCAGTGACACGTCGTCGAGGACGAGCGGGCCGTCGTCGGTGTAACGGAAGGACAGCTTTCGTGCCTCGATCGCCCCGGACAGCGTCCCGGGCTGGGTGCTGGCCCCGCGGACCTCGGGCGCCTCGTCCAGCACCGGCTTGATCTGTTCGAACATCGGCAGTACGGCGGCGGCCGAGACGAGCGCACCCGTCAGCTGGGTCACCGACGCCAGCATCATCGTCACGGCGGTGTGGAAGGTCAGGAACTCGCCGGCCGTGAGGCTGCCGCGCGCCGGACCCGCCAGCAGCATGAACATGATGAGGGCGCAGAGAGGCAGGTAGACGGCGTCGAGGACCGTGGTCAGATTGCGGATCCGGCCCGCGCGCCGCTGCAGTTCGCGGCTGCGGGCGAACTGCTTCGCCCAGGCCGCGTACGCGAAGCTCTCGGCCGCCGCGACCCGGAGCTTCGGCAGCCCCCGCAGGGTCTGGAACGCCTGGTTGTTGAGCTTGTTGCCGAGCTCGACGAGGCGCCGCTGCCAACGGAGCTGCCACAGTCCGAGACCCAGGAACACGACCCCGATGACGATCAGCATCCCGATCGCCGCGAGCGCGAGCGGAACGCTGTACGCGAGCAGCAGCACCAGGTTCATCGCCCCGACCGTGCTCGCCTGGACGACCACGGGGCCGACCCCCGACAGCAGCCGGCGGATCGCGCTGATGCCCATCGCCGCGCTCGCCAGCTCTCCGGTGGAGCGCTCGGCGAAGAACTTCGTCGGCAGCCTCAGCAGCCGGTCCCACACGGCGGGCTGCAGCGTGCTCTCGATCCGGCCCTCCATGCGCAGGACGGTGAGGTTCTGCAGCAGCATGAACGCCGCGGAGACCACGCCGGCGACCATGACGGCCGCGGACACCTGCACGATGAGGCCGGCCTCCGCGTTCGGTACGTACACCCCGAGCACCTGACCGGTGGCGATCGGCACCAGCGCGCCGAGGGTGACCGTCACCAGGCCCGCGATCGCCAGATTGCGCACATCGAGCCGCGTGCCGCGGAGGCTGAAACGCATCAGCCGCCAGACGCTCATCGGCCGCTCGGGCAGCGGCCGGTAGAACATCACGGCACGCGGCTCGAACTCCTCCGCGTTGTCCTCGTCGATGCGGATCCGGCTGCCGGTCGCCGGGTTGACCGCCCGGTATCCGCCGCGCCGCCACAGCAGTGCGACCGGCGCGCCCGATTTGGCCCGGTGGCCCACCAGGGGGCCGCAGTTCTCCCGCCACCAGCTGCCGTAGAGGCGGACCGCACGGGTACGGATCCGGGAGGTGAGCGCGATGCGTTCGACCGGGCCTATCCGGTCGTCGACCGGGCTCCCCTGTCCGGCGCCCGCTGTGGGCTCCGCGAGCGTGATCCCGGCCGCCGACGCGACGAGCCGGCAGACGGCGTACGCCGCGTCGTCGGACGCGGCGGTCCCTCCCGCGGTCCGTGCGGAGGGGGTCCTGCGGGAGCGGCCGATGGACGCGAGCAGTGCCTGGTCGGCGCCCGCGCGCACCGCCTCGCCCGCTTTCAGGCCCGCCGCGGCCCGGTCCTCGTGGGCGCGTTCGAGGCGCTCGATCCAGCGGTCGAGTCCCGAAAGCAGCCGGAACTGCTGGTTGACCATCTGCTGCCACAGCGCGCCGTCGACGAGCAGGTCGGCGGCCGCCTCCGCGCTGAACGCGGCGCCGTACTGCACACTCCCGGGGAAGACCGGCAGCCACAGGATGTCGTCGTCGGTGACCGCTTCCTCGTCCGTCGTCCGCCCGTCCAGCGGTGCCTCGAACAGCACACGCTGGCCGCGCCCGACGCCGAGGGCGAAGGCGTGCTCCAGCAGGCTCAGCGTCCCGTCCTGGCTGTCGTACTGACTCTGGTACGGGCTCTGGTACGACCACTGGTCGGCGTACTCCTGCGGCCGGTACAGCTCCCGCAGCGGGATCCGGCGCAGCGCGCACCCCTGCAACGGCCTGCCGACCAGCGTGTGCTGAGGCCCCTCGACCGGGCCGAGCAGCAGCGTGCCCGCCTCCAGGCGGCCGAGGAAGTGCCAGTGTCCCTGCTGGGCCGCGTCGACCGCGAACAGATCGAGCGCCCCGCCCACGACGAGCCACAGCACCTGCGGCCCCTCCAGCGACATGCTGCGAAGGCCCGAGCAGTCGACCGGTGCACCGAGGCCGCCGAGCGCGGCGAGCACCATGTCGTCGGGGCCCGTGGGCGCAGGGTGCTGTACGGGGATCACCTCAGTGCTCCTTGACCAGTTCGGCGTACGCGCCCCCGCGTGCGACCAGCTCCTCGTGGCGCCCGCGCTCCACGACCGTGCCGTGGTCGAGCACCACGATCTCGTCGCTGTCGCGGACGGTGCTCAGCCGGTGGGCGATCACCACGCAGGCACAGCCGCGACGCCGCAGATTGTCGATGATGAGCTGTTCCGTCTCCGCGTCCAGGGCGCTGGTCACCTCGTCGAGGACGAGCACACTGGGCCGGCGCACCAGCGCCCGCGCGATCTCCAGGCGCTGCCGCTGCCCGCCGGAGAAGTTGCGGCCGTCCTGCTCGACCCGGCCGTGGATGCCGCCGGGCCGGCGGGCGACGACGTCGTACAGAGCCGCGTCCTTCAGCGCGTCGAGTACGGCCTCGTCCGGGATCGACGGATCCCACAGCGCGACGTTGTCCCGCACCGTGCCCTCGAAGAGGAAGACGTCCTGGTCGACGAAGGACACCGAGGCCGCGAGCGCGCCGCGGGGGATCTCGTCGAGGCGCCGGCCGTCGATCCGGATCGTCCCCTCCCACGGGCTGTAGAGCCCGGCGATGAGCCGCGAGACCGTGGACTTGCCGCTGCCCGAACCGCCGACGAGCGCGACCTGCTGCCCCGGACCGACCGCCAGGGAGAAGCCGGTGAGCAGCGGCTTGTCGAGCGGGCTGTAGCCGAAGGTGATGTCGTCCAGCGTGACGTGGCCCATGAGCCTGCGGGTGCTCGCGGGCGGCTCGCGGCGCGTGTACAGCGAGTCCGCGGGGAAGTTCTCGACGTCCTTGAGCCGGGCCACGTCGGCCGCGAAGTCCTGGATGCGGGACGCCATGCCGTTGAGGCGGGTGATCGGCGCCGTGAAGCGGGTCACCAGGGCCTGGAAGGCGACGAGCAGACCGATCGAGATATGACCCTCGACGGCGCGCAGCCCGCCGATCCACAGGATCAGCGCGCTGTTGAGCGTCGCGAGGGTCGGTGCGACGACGGCGAGGGCCGCGCTCGGCACCCCGAGCCGCTGCTGCTCCTCCAGCGTGGTCGCGTGCTGACCCGCCCAGCGGCGGAAGTAGCCGTTCTCGCCGCCGGTGGCCTTCATCGTCTCGATCAGCTGGATGCCGGTGTACGAGGTGTTCGTCAGCCGGGCGCTGTCCGCGCGCAGCTTCTGCGTACGGGTCGCCCGCAGCCGTACGACCACTCGCATCGCGACCACGTTGAGCAGCGCGATCAGCACGCCGACGACCGTGAGCTGGGGATCGTACGTCCACAGCAGGACCGCGTAGAGGATCACTACGATCCCGTCCACACCGAATGCGGTGAGGTCCCGGGCCAGTGTCTCGGCCACCGCGTCGTTGGACTGCAGCCGCTGGACGAGGTCGGCCGGGCTGCGCTGGGCGAAAAAGGTCACGGGGAGCCGCAGCAGGTGCCTGAAGAACCGGGCACTGCTCAGCGTCGACGAGATGATGCGGCCGCGCAGCAGGTTCGCCTGCTGCAGCCCGGTCAGCACGGCTGTCAGCGCGACCATGGCGGCCATCGACGCGAAGAGGACGCCCAGCAGGGAGGTCTGACGGCCCACCAGGAACATGTCGATGTACGTACGGCTCAGCGCGGGCAGCGCCGCGCCCACCGCGACGAGCAGCAGGCTGGCGAGCAGTGCGGCGAGCATCGTGCCGGTCGTGCCGCGCAGCCTGGCCGGGACGGAGCGCAGAACTCCGGGACGACGGCCGCCCTTGCGGAACCCGGCGCCGGGTTCGAGGACGAGGACCACACCCGTGAAGCTCGTGTCGAAGTCCTCCGTCGAGACGAAGCGGCGGCCCTTGTCGGGGTCGTTGATGTGCACGCCCCGGCGGCCGAAGCGGCGCCCCATGCCGTCGTAGACGACGTAGTGGTTGAACTCCCAGAAGAGGATGGCCGGCGCCTGCACTCCGGCGAGCGCGGCCGGCTCCATCTGCATGCCCTTGGCCTGCAGACCGTAGCTGCGGGCGGCCTTGAGGATGTTGCTGGCACGGGAGCCGTCGCGGGACACGCCGCAGGCGATGCGCAGCTCCTCGAGGGGCACGTGCCTGCCGTAGTGGCCGAGCACCATGGCGAGCGTGGCGGCGCCGCACTCCACCGCCTCCATCTGGAGCACGGTGGGCGTGCGGACGGCCTTCTGCTTCGCGGGCTTCTGCGGCTTCGGCGCGCGCCTCGGATTCGCGTGCGGCGCGCGGGTGCGGCGCCGGGTGGGGGAAGGGGCGCTCACGGCAGCAGCCAATCGATCGGACGCTGGTCGGCGAGGTGGACGGCACCGGTGGCCAGGGTCATGGAGCCGAGCGCGTACGGCGGCCCCTCCGCCGACGACCACGCGTAACCCGACTTCGTACGGGACGAACGCTCCAGCTGCACCAGAACCGGCACCGGCCGGCCCTGCTTCGAGAACTGGTCGGCGAGCTGACTGTCACCGAGGAACCCGGTGATCTGCCGGCGCGTCTGCGAGGTCCGGCCGACGGCCTTGACCCGGCCCCGCAGCACTCCGTACTGCTGTGCCGGCACGGACTGCACGGTGAGATCGACGCGGGCGCCGACGGGGACCGTCGAGCCGTTCTCGGCCGGGAGGTACAGCATCACCATCAGGGGAGCGTCGGCGTCGTCGGCCCGCTCGACGACCGCCACATCGGAACCGGTGGTGACGACGGCGCCGATGGTGGCGACGAGAGAGGTCAGGCGTCCCGCGGCGATGGTACGGACGATGGTGTCGCCCTCGTCGTCGCCCTCTCCCTGCGCCGTCTGCTCTGCCTGTCCGGTCTGCTCTGTCTGCTGGGTCCGGGTACGGACCTTCAGCAGCGGCGCACCGGCCGGCAGGCTTTTGCCCTCCTCGGCGAGTACTTCGGTGACCTGGCCCGCGACCGGACTCTGCAGGACATAACTGCCCTGCCCGTGCGTAAGAATGCCGGGCGCCCTGAGAGTGGACGAAACGGAACCGGCTACGGCCCAGAAACACGCGACCGCCATCGCGACAACGGTGACGGCCAGCACGAGCCGGCCCTGCGGCCGGGCGAAACGCACCGGCAAATCTATTTCTTCGGGAGATTGCAGCTTGGAAAGGGCCTTTTGGCGGAACTGCACGTAACTCTTCCCTCGACTGCATATGTCCGTGTCAGGGTATGATGACGCGGTGAGCCCCGGAACCTTGACCGTTCCGGGGCTCACTCATGCCGTCTCAGAGGCTGGTGGCGTAGCCCGTGAGAGCGGCCGAGTTGAGGCCGGCGAACGACTCGACGGCGCTGAGGGCGCCACCCGCGACCTGGGAGACCGGGGCGACAGAGTCGAGGGTGCCGGTGACGTTGCCGACCACAGCGCTGGCAGCGGCGCTGTGCAGACCGCCGGAGACGTTGTCGAGGTCGGCGTCGGAGATCTCAGCGGTCTCGACCTGGGGGGTGAAGTTCATGATGAAGCTTCCCTTCATGTGGATATTTCTCAAAGGCGACGGCCGGTCCCGCCGGAAAACGATCCGGCCGCGTGAGCGGGCGTGCGGACACCCAATGGACGGGCACCCTCGGTGCAACTCCCGCGGTGCGCAGGATCAAAGCACGCCGACGCGCTGCTCAGCCAATCGGACAGCCCCCCGTCAGGGCCTGATCGGTCATGGAATTAAGTTCACGTGCAGGCGCGTCCACGCCTCCGCGTCGACTTCTTCACAAGCTTCACGGGCCGAATTCCCTTTGGGTGGATCCGTGATGCGGCGTCGAATCGGACACTCCCGCCCCAATGGCCTGCCATGCCGCCAAGCCGACCGAGCGGGATGAGGGACGGTCAGCTGCCGTGCATCGGTTGAGTGTTCGGTGTGCAGGTTTGCGGAAGATAGCGTTCCAGCACTGCGCGGGACGAGGTGGCGGCGCCGCGACCCGGGGCCCCGGTCGGCCCCGCGCGCGGCGCGCCTCGGCGGTGGGGGAGCGGACCCGTGAAGGATCGGTTCCGTGAGAGACCGAGGATGGATCCGCTGTGTGGGAGGCACTCCATGACGACCCGACCCGACCCTTCGGAGCTGGAACGCGTCTGGGAGCTCCACACCAGTGGTGAGTTCAGCACGCTCGACGTCGACGCGACGATGGCCACGATGACGGACGCACCTGTGGTCCTCCATGTGCCGACGGCCATGGGCGCCCGCGGCCGGGAAGCCGTGCGCGACTTCTACAGGCGCTGGTTCATCGGACACAACCCCCCGGACTTCACCATCACACCGCTGACCCGCACCACTGGTCCCGGGCGCATCGTCGACGAAATGCTCGTCTCCTTCACCCATGACGTCGAGGTGCCCTGGATCCTGCCGACGGTCCCTCCGACCGGGCGGACCGTCAGCGTCGCCGTGATCGCGGTCGTGTCCTTCGACGGCTCCCTGATCTCGAGCGAACACATCTACTGGGACCAGGCATCGGTCCTTGCCCAGACCGGACTCATCGACCCAGGGACCCTCTCGCGGCTGCCCGTGGTCACCGACCAGCGCGCCACCCTCACCGACGGCGCACTGAACCGGCTGATGGGCGACGGCAACGCGTAGCTCGCCCCCTGGCCCTGGTCAGGGCTCCCCTCGCCGCCGCCTTCGTCAGAGGGCCGTCCCGAACGCCTGCGTCCACCACGGTCCGCCCGACGCGTCGTGGATGCCCACGCCGAGCTCCTTGAAGGAGCAGTTGAGGATGTTGGCGCGGTGGCCGGGGCTGTTCATCCAGGAGTCCATCACCGAGGCCGGAGTCTGCTGGCCCCTCGCGATGTTCTCGCCGTACGTGCTCCAGCGGTAGCCGGCCGCGGTGATGCGGTCGCCGGGGTCCTGGCCGTCCGGGTTGGTGTGGTCGAAGAAGTCGCGGGCCGCCATGTCGGCGGAGTGGTTGCCGGCCGCCGTGGCGAGCTTGTCGTCGGAGCTGACCGGGCCGCAGCCGGCCTTGGCGCGCTCGGCGTTGACCAGGGCGAGCACCTGCTGGGCGGCGCTGCTCGGCGTGGCCGGCGCCGGGTCCGGAGCCTTCGGGGTGGGCTTGGGCTTCGGCTTGGCCCTGGTCGGGCTCGGGGACGGCTTGGCCGTCGTCCTGCTGGGCGTGGGCGAGGGGGAGGGCGATGCGGAGAGCGTCGGGGAGGGGGACGGGCTCTGCGAGGCCGACGGGAGCACGGGGGAGGCCGGAGCGGCTGCCGTGGAGGGTGCCTCCTCGTCCGTGTCGGGACCGGTGAGGAGATGGACCGCACCGCCGCCGGTCACCAGCACGGCCACCGCGGCGGCCACGGCCGCGGTACGGCGGCGGCGCCGGGCCCGCTCCTGGCGGGCCTGGGTCCGGGCGGCGGGGTGAGCGGACGCGGGGGAGTGGGCGGGGATGTCGGCGGGGTCGTGGGCGGAGGCGGAAGAACGGGCGGGGTCGTGGGCGAAGGCCGTGGCCACCATGTCCGGCGCCGAGGTGAACACACCGAGCGACGCCGCCACCGGTACGAGCGCGAGACCCACCAGCAGCCCTTCGGCCGGGACCAGCCCGGACCAGTGGCCCGAGCAGACCGTGCAGTCGCGGGCGTGGCGGGCGATGCGCTTGCGCCAGAGGGCGGAGGGTATGCCGTCCCAGCCCGCGGCTATCGGCTCCAGGAGCACACAGCGCGGGTCGGCGGCCAGGGCGCGGACCACGACGCGGGCCGTCTCCAGCTGCGCCTTCATGCGTTGCACCCGTACGGCGGCGTGCTGCGGCGTCAGCTCCAGCGCGGTGGCGACCTCGGCCCGGGAGAGCTCCCCCGCGGCCTCCAGCCACCACAGGGACAGCAGCGCCCTGTCGTCCTCGTCCAGCCAGCGGGTGGCCTCGGCGGTCTCGCGGCGCTGGCCGGAGAGGCCGAGGCGGGTGATCGTCAGATCGACGAAGTCCGCGCCGGGGTCGACGACTTCGTACACGTCCTCCAGATCGCCGCCGACGGATATCGCCCCCGAGCGGCGCTCCCGCCAGTGGCCGCGTATCTGGTTCATGGTGATCGCGACCAGCCAGCTGCGGAAGCTGTCCGGGCTGCGCAGCCCGGACAGGTTGCCGAGGACGCGGAGCATCGTCTCCTGCACCACGTCGTCCACGTCCGCGTGGCCGTTCAAGGCCCGGCCGACGATGTTGTAGACCAGCGGAAGGTACGTGGCGACGAGACGGTCCTGCGCGTGCTGGTCGCCGGCCTGCGCGGCCATGATCATCCCGGCTTCGCGTTCACTGATCACGCTCTGTCCACTCTCTCTCGGTGCTGAGGCTGTCTCCTCCGACACTGGGGAGACGCTCGGCCCGCGCACCGATAACAGAAACCGGATGAGAAATCGGATAACTGTGCGCCGGAGCCTCAGGCAGCGGCAGTTCGGGCCGCCAGGCGCGCAGCACCGCCGCGGACGGGAAGAACAGCTCGGCGGGCAGTTCGTCCGTCAGGTGCCAGGCCCAGCGCACGATCTTGTCCGGCTCGGTGACGTCGGGCTCGCCCTCCACGCCCATGACCAGGCCCGCGGCCGAGATCCGTGGCATGCCCCGCTCGCTGTCCAGCACCACGGCAACGACACGTACGTCGTCGGCCGCGACCTGCAGCCCCGTCTCCTCGGCCAGCTCACGCGCCCCCGCCTGCTCGAAGCTCTCACCGGGGTCCACCTTGCCGCCGGGGAGCTCCCAGCGGCCGGAGTGGGCGAGGCCGAGGAGGATCCGGCCGCCCGGGTCGACGACGATCATGCCGATACCGGTCATCCCGTTGGGCGTGGGGAACGCCCGCGCGGGGTGTTCGCCCGGGGTGTGGCTCAGCGTGTGGCTCGGGGAGTGGGTCACCGTCGGCCTTCCGTGCGGTCGCGCCGCACCCGGCCGGGCGCGGCGGGCCCGATCGTACGGCGGTTGTACGGGTGGCCGCTGTGATGCACCCGGCATAGCGTGCTGTCGGGGACCCGACCGCGGAGGTACGACCATGAAGACGTCCCAGCCCGTCATCGGCGGACCCTGCTGGGCCGAGCTCGGCACCGGCGACATGGCGGCAGCCCAGGTCTTCTACGAGACGGTTTTCGGCTGGCGCATGGTGACCGACCCGCGGGCCGAGGCCGGCGGCTACACCATGGCGCGCCTCGGCGACGCGGCCGTCGCCGCGCTCACCCCCCTCTACCAGCCCGAGCAACCCACGGCCTGGACCATCTCCTTCGCCACGAAGGACACGGACGCCACCGCGACGGCGGTCACCGACGCGGGCGGCACGCTGCTCACCGGGCCGATGGACGTCTTCGAAGAAGGCCGGTTCGCCGTGGTCGCGGACCCCGAGGGCGCGGTCTTCTCGCTCTGGCAGGGCCGCAACTTCGCCGGTGCCGAACTGCTCAACGCGCCGGGTGCGCTGGGCTGGGTCGAACTGCTGACGCGTGATCCGGCCGAGGCGAAACGGTTCTACCGGGCGGTGTTCGGCTGGACCGTGAACGTGTCGGAGCACTACACGCAGTGGGGCGTCGACGGCAACGACTTCGGCGGCCTGCTGAAGATGGCCGACGAGCGCTTCCCGCCCGAAGTGCCCGCCCACTGGCTGCCGTACTTCCAGGTGACGGACGTCGACGCGGCCGCGCACACGGCGACCTCTGCGGGCGGCGGCGTACTGCTGGAGCCGGTCGAGATGGAGGACGGGCTGCGGTTCGCGGTGCTGCACGATCCGCAGGGCGCGCCGTTCGGGGTGCACAGGCTGCCGCAGACCGCGAAGGGCTGACCCGGCGGGCTGAACAGGGCGGGGCCGTCCGGGAGAGCCGACCCGGCGGCGGGCGCGGTCAGCGGAGCACGGTCGTGGGCCGGGCCGGCCCACCATCCCGGGGCCGCCATTCGCGGGGGTAGCCCACGGACACCTCGTGGAACGGCACCCCGTCGTGCCGGGTCGTCCGGGGAATGTGCAGATGCCCGTACACCATCGCCCGCGCCCGGTACCGGATGTGCCAGTCCGCGGTGTGCTCCGTTCCGCACCACAGCGCGAACTCCGGATACCGCAGCACGCGCGTCGGCTCGCGCACCAGCGGATAGTGGTTGACCAGCACCGTCGACAGCTCCGCCGGCACGGCGGCCAGCCGCGACTCCGTCAGCTCCAGCCGCGCCCGGCACCAGGCGTCGAGGCTCGGATACGGGTCGGGGTGCAGCAGGTGCTCGTCGGTGCAGACAACATGCGCGCGATGCGCCTGTGCCAGGGCCTCCTCCCGGGTGGCGGTGCCCTCCGGGCGGAAGGTGTAGTCGTACAGCAGGAACAGCGGCGCGACCGCGACTGATCGCCCGTCCTCGCCGGTCCAGACCGGATACGGATCCTCGGGCGTCACCACGCCGAGCTGCCTGCACAGCTGCACGAGCAGCTCGTAGCGCTCCACGCCGCGCGCCTGGACCTGGTCGGCGGAGACGGTCCACAGCTCGTGGTTCCCCGGCGCCCAGACGACCGTGGCGAACCGGTCGCGCAGCAGCCTCAGCGCCCATTCCACGTCCTGCACGAGGTCGCCGACATCTCCGGCGACCAGCAGCCAGTCGTCGTCGGAGCCGGGGCGCAGGGAGTCGACGTGCTTGCGGTTCTCGGGGTGGTTGACGTGCAGATCGCTGATGGCGAGCAGAGACATCGAACCCCCGTGAGTGGACAGCCTGCCGGACTCCTTCCACCGATCATCCCATCGCGGGGCTGCAACTGTCCGGCTCCGCCACCCCGTTGACCGGTCCGGCCTGTGCCGGGTGCCGCGTGCCGGGCGGAGCTGACGCCTGCGGCGAGCCTTTCCCCACCCCGCCCCTTCCCGACGGGGGTTCCGCCCCGGACCCCGTTCCGGGGCTCCGCCCCGTACCCCTCCTCCTACGCCCTGCGGGCGTGGGGACAGGCGGCTGGGTTTCGGGGCTGCGTCTCGGGTGCTTGCCCCTGTGCCCTGCAGGGCACCGTGAGGCCGGGATTCGGGGCTGTGCCCCGGGCTCCGGCCCCTGCGCCCTTCGAGCGGGGGGCGCCGGGACCGCTGCACGGACACGGTTCTGCCGCAGTCGCCGGATCGGCTCCAATGAAGCCCGTCCGGCGACTGAGGACGGACACGCCGGCCCACCGGACGGAAACCGGGGGCTCGGGGGCAAGGCCCCCGCTCACGCTCCCTGCGCGCTCCGGAGGTCGTAACTGGCCCACGCCGGCGCCGTTCCCGTGATCTGGCAGACCATCAGGTAGAGCGGGATCGGCGGGGTGTACGGGCTGGCGTCGTCGGGCCAGTGGATCAGGCGTGGCGCCGCGGTCGGCACGTATGCCCCGCGGGAGTAGTAGGCGGGAAGCGGCCAGGTCAGCTCGACGTCGGAGCCGGACGGCACGATCCACCACCACCAGTCCGTGTCCGCGTAGACACAGCCCGTGTGCGGCAGGCGCATCAGCATCCGCCGCCCGTGCCGTGCGGGCACCCCCACCGCGTCGTAACCCAGCGTGGCCGACAGGCCGGGCGGCACGTCCAGCCGCAGTGGCCCACCGCCCTGGTCCCGCCTGCGGGAGAGCAGGCCGGCCATCGTCCTCAGCACGAACGCCCCGCGTCGAGCGCCAGCTCGGCCCAGACGATACGGCCGGGACCCGGCCGGGCGTCGTGTGCTCCCCAGGCGCTGCTCACCGCGTCCACGATCAGCAGCCCGCGGCCGCGCTCGTCCTCGGAGATCCGGCACAGGCGCGGCTCGCCGGGCGGACAGCCCTGGTCCTGCACCGCTATGCGCAACTGGTCCTCCGCGTCGCGCAGTTCGCACAGGACGCGTTCGCTCGCGGTGTGCACGACGGCGTTCGTGAACAGTTCGGACGCGACCAGCGCGACCGTGTCGAGGGGGTCCCCGCCGATGCCCCATCGCTGCATCCGCTCCCGTATCAGCCGCCGGGCCCGTGCCACGGAGTCGGTGCGGCCTGGCAGCTCGAAGCCGAAGCGGCGAATCGCCGGAACCGCGGACACCGGAGCGTACGGATCGACGAGCTGGGGGCTGAGCGCGTTACCAGGAGCCACGACCAATCCTTCACGGTGGGGAAGCAGTGCCGAACATGCCTCTCCCCGGGCAGAGCGCGGCAGCCTCGTGAACTGGTTCACCGAGTCACTCTCCACCCGACGGCAACACTTGGCAAGAGGCACTCTGAAAATTGCAGAGTGTCGAGTTCTGGGGGAGAGTGGCATGGCACACTCGTCGTGACATCGAGAACAGCGCGCTGGGGAGGTCTGTAGTGAGCGAGCCGCGGTCCGCCCCCACAGTGGGACAGGTGGTTCTCGGCAAGCGACTGCAGGATCTGCGGGAGCGCGCCGGCCTCAAGCGCGAGGAGGCCGCCAAGGTTCTCCGAGTCGCCCCCGCCACCATCCGCCGGATGGAAATGGCCGAGGTAGCGCTGAAGATCCCCTACGTGCAGCTGCTGCTCAGGGCGTACGGCATCCCCGACGACGAGGCCGACGGCTTCGTGCAGCTCGCCGAGGAAGCCAACAGGCCGGGCTGGTGGCAGCGCTTCCATGACGTCCTGCCCGGCTGGTTCAGCATGTACGTCAGCCTGGAGGGTGCCGCCAGCCTCATCCGGGCCTACGAGCCCCACTTCGTCCCCGGACTGCTGCAGACCGAGGACTACGCGCGCGCCGTCATGCGCAGCGGTGCCCTCGGCGGCACGAGCGCCGATGACATCGAGCGGCACGTTGCCCTCCGCATGGAGAGACAGGCCCTGCTCACCAGAGCCGAGGCCCCCAGATTCTGGGTGATCGTCGACGAGACGGTGCTCCGCCGGCCGGCGGGCGGCCCGCAGGTGATGCGAGCACAGATCGACCGCCTGCTCGAAGCCACCGCGCTGCCGAACGTCACCCTTCAGGTCGCGGAGTTCGCGACAGGGCCGCACCCCGGCACGTACGGGCCGTTCGTCCTCTTCCGGTTCGCGGTGCCCGAGCTGCCCGACATGGTCTACAGCGAGTACCTGACCGGCGCGGTCTATCTCGACGCGCGTCCCGAGGTGGCCTCGCATCTGGAGGTCATGGACCGCATGGCGGCCCAGGCCGCCACCGCACAACGCACGAAGGACATCCTCCGGGGCGTCCGCAAGGAGCTGTGAATGGATCGCATATACAACGGCATGCCTGCCCGGGAGCTCGGCTCGGAGGGATGGCACAAGCCGTGGAGCGGCGGCAACGGCGGCAACTGCATCGAGGCCATGAAGCTGGCCGACGGCAGGGTCGCGGTGCGCCAGTCCGCCGACCCTGAAGGCCCCGCCCTCATCTACACCCACGGCGAGATCGCCGCTTTCATCCAAGGAGCCAAGGCCGGTCAGGCAGACTTCCTTCTGACGTGACCTGACCTGACCCGGGCTCAACATCCCGTGCAGTACGTGCTGTTCCGTTCGTCCTCTTGTCGCACCCACCCGTCGCAGACCCTTGGAGACGCCAGATGACCGGGCAAGACCCCGCCGCCGTACGGATCGACACCAGCAAGCCGCACCCGGCCCGGATGTACGACTGGTTCCTCGGCGGCAAGGACAACTACCCGGTCGACGAGGAGTTGGCCCAGCAACTCCTTGCCCTCGAACCACGCGGGCGCGACATGGCCAGGGTCAACCGGGCCTACATGCACCGTGCCACGCGCTGGCTCGGCAGGAACGGCGTGCGCCAGTACCTCGACATCGGCACCGGCATCCCCACCGAGCCCAATCTCCACCAGATAGCCCAGCAGGCCGCTCCCGAGTCCCGCGTCGTCTACTGCGACAACGACCCGATCGTGCTCGCCCACGCCGAGGCGTTGCTGCGCAGCACCCCCGAAGGCGCCACCGAGTACATCCAGGCCGACGCCCGCGAGCCCGAGGCGATCCTGGAGGCGGCCGGCAAGGTCCTCGACTTCTCGCAGCCCATCGCCCTGTCGATGCTCGCGCTGCTGCACTTCGTCGACGACGAGCACGGGGCGTACGAGCTGGTGGACCGGCTGGTCCAGCAGCTCGCACCCGGCAGCTACCTCGTGCTGTCCCACACGACGGGCGACTTCGACCCCGAGAAGGCGGCGCAGGCCCGTGCGATGTACAAGGCCCGCGGGCTGACCCTGCGCACCCGCTCCCGCGAGGAGTTCACGCGCTTCTTCGACGGTCTCGAGCTCGTCGAGCCCGGTGTCTCGCTGACCGCCGACTGGCACCCGGAGCTCGGTGAGGTCGTCGACGTCATGGGCGACGACCCCATTCCGGGCTACGCGGGCGTCGCGCACGTCAGCTGACGCCCCCTCCGGCAGGCAGCAGGGTGACGAGGAAGCTCGTCGCCCTGCTGATGTTTCCGGCCGCGTCGATCGTCCGGTGCTCGACCGTGTGGGTGCCGTGGTCGGGCGTGGCGTCGTCCCACGGCACGGCGCGCGGGGTGCCGAGCTTGCCGTAGACGAGATCGTCGATGACGGTGCCGCTCGGGGTGAAACGGAACGGTGCGTCCGCGTCGGTCGGCCAGCCGTAGTACGTGTACCAGCCGTCACCGTCCACCCGGAACTGCGAGACGACCGTGCCGGGTCGGTCGTCGCGCGCGGTCAGCCGCATCGTGAACGGCCCGTCGTAGACATACTCGGGCGGCCGGCCGGGCCGGTGCACCGTCCGCAGCGGCTCGGACAGCTCGTACGATCCGGCCGCCGGGGTCGCGTCCACGGTCCAGAGCAGCTCGGCGGGCGACCCGGCGATCCTGGCCGTGAGCCTGTGCGCCCCCGGGCCCAACCTCAGCGCGCCGAGGTCCAGATCGCGGTCGTTGCCGGGGTTCGCGACCGGCCGGCCGTCGAGGGACCAGCGGACGGCGTACGTCCGGTCACCGGGATGCGTCGTGTCGGCGTACACGACGGACGTGGACCCGACAGGTGTGCCGGTGGCCGTGCGGCCGGTGAACGCGGGCGGGACCGGGGTGTGGGTGGTCCGTACGGACGTGTCGACCGTCCAGCTCACGGTGCGCGTCAGCGCGTCCGATGCGCGGATCGCGGGGTCGCGGACGAACGGGGTCGGGTCGCTGACCGTCGCGGTGAGGGTGTGCGTGCCCCGGCCGATGCCGAAGCGGCGCAGATCGAGCGTACGGGCGCCGTCGGCGTGCCGCAGCGGGCGGCCGTCGAGCCGCCAGACGACATCGAGTTCGCCGCCGACCGGGTGCAGGGTGTCCACCCACACCGTCCGGTCGGCACCGATCGGGGCGTTGGCCGGGGTGTGCTCCTGGACCAGGTTCACCTTCGCCGAGATCGCGCGGACCATCACCTCCCGCTCCACCTGGTCGAAGCCATAGCCCAGGGTCTTCATGATCGAGTGCTTGCTGGGGCGCCAGACACCCTTGGTGCTGTACATCCCGCCCTCGTGGCGGCCGATGACCCCGCCGGACTCGCTCTTCTCGCCCAGCCAGCGCCACCACTTCGCCCGCTGGTCGCGCATCTCCTGCTCGGTGAGGAGGGTGTGGTGCACGGAGGCGGGCTCGCCCCCGGTGTAAGCACCGCCAGGGACGCCGCGGCCGTAGTAGTCGTACTCGTCCTGGAGCTTGCCGAGTGAGTGGCCTATCTCGTGCGGGGTGATGAGGGAGGAGAGGGCGTTGCCGCCGGACGCGGTGGCGTACGTACCGCCCGCGCCGCCGTAGGTGTCGCTGTTCGCGAGCGCCACGATCTGGCGGTTGGCGCTCGTCGTACCGGTGACCAGATCCGCGAGCGCGGTCGCGGCGCCGCTGTCGACGGTGAGCAGGCGCTGCACACTGGCCGGATTGCAACCGCCCCAGAAGCCCATGTTCAGCGGGGTGTCCCGGCGAGGCGCGTCCAGCGACGGATCACAGTCGACGCCCGATTCGGGGGACGGCACCTCGACCGCCCAGACGTTGATGTACGAGCGGTACGAGGCGAACGGCTCGGTGCTCCACAGCACATTGAGGTGCTTGTCGACGTCCGAGCGGAACTCGTCCATGCCGGCGGCGGTGTAGCCGTCGCCGAGGACGACGAGATTGAAGCGCTTGTCGGCCGGGCCCGTGGTCTGAACGGGGACGACGGTGGCGCTCTCGGTCACCGGCTCGGCGGCCGACGCCGATGCGGAGGGCGGCGCGCCGACGCCGAGGAGACCGGAGAGGAGCAGGGCGCCCGCGGTGGCGAGCGCCACGGCTCTGGGAAAGCGTATGCCGGAGGTGTCCATGGGGCGCGAGCGTAGGACCGCGTTCAACGGGCCGTAAAGACAGCAGAGTTGGCCATGAGTCCGGTCGGCAGCCCCTCAACGCCGCGAAACGGCGGTGCCGTTCAGGTCGTCCGGCGCGGGGCGCGGACCGGCCAGGACAGTTTTCTGGGCCACGGATCCGCGCGGATGGTCGCCCAGGGCGAGACTGAGCGCCGCGTCGAGGCCCAGCTGTGCCCCCTCGTTGAACGCGGTCTCGTAGGCGCGGTCGCCGATGAGTCCTCTGGCCCGCTGCTCGCACAGGTCGCGTGCTGCCCGCAGTTCGGGGGAACCGAACTGCGACGGTCCGGATACCTGCCAGATCTGGCGGCTGACCGCCAGGAGCCGGGCGGCGTGGTCCGCGCTGCCGGCCGCCAGTGCCGCCTGTGCGAGCGTGTCGATGCACATCGCCATGCCCAGCGTGTCACCCAGCTGGTGCTTCACCGTGAGGGAGGCCCTGGCATGGGCGATTGCCGACTCGACATCGCCGCGGGCGAGATCGACCGAGCTGCGGATGCTGTCGCCCCAGGCCCGGGTCCACACCTCGCCGTGGGCTTC
The DNA here is from genome assembly GCF_053597075.1 of Streptomyces sp. NPDC001514. Classification (NCBI taxonomy): domain Bacteria; kingdom Bacillati; phylum Actinomycetota; class Actinomycetes; order Kitasatosporales; family Streptomycetaceae; genus Streptomyces; species Streptomyces sp. NPDC001514. The sequence continues at coordinate 268,100 of NZ_JBSFHO010000005.1, read as the reverse complement.
GCTCAGCGTCCGCTGCTCCTCCAGGGCGGCGACGGCCGCCTCGAGTTCGCCGCGCAGCAGCAGGACGAAGCCGTGGCCGATCAGGGACATCGCCAGGCCACTGTCACCGTGTGCCACGTCCCGCTGTCGGCGCACCCCGTCGGCAGTGTGGAAGGCCGCTCGGTCGAGGTCACCGCGCAGGGCCGCGGCCGTACCGAGCAGTTGCCCCGCGAAGGCCAGGGCGACCGGGTTGTCCTCCTGCGCGGCAAGCACTTGGCACTCGGTGGCCAGACGGGCGACGGTGTCGACGTCGCCCTGCCCCATCGCGACGTGACCGCAGGCCCAGAGGGCCTTGAGCCGGACCGGGCCCGGTTCACGGCACAGCCCGAGCATGCGGTCGAGGTAGTGCCGCCCCTCCACGAGGAACCCGCAGGCCGTCCAGAACCACCACAGCGTCGCGGCCAGCTCCAGTCCAGTGCGGTGCTCCCCGGGCCGGGCGAGGCAGAACTCCAGCGCCGAGCGGATGTTGGCGATCCTCCACACGGTGCGCCAGATCGGCACAGTGGTCCCGGTGGCGCACCCGCAGGCGCTCCTGCTCGCCGCGCCGCTCCAGGCATTCGGCACCGTACTCGCGCATGGTGTCCAGAAGCCGCAGACGCACGCCGCAGGAATCCTCCTCACGCAGCAGAATCGATTTGTCCACGAGGTTCCAGAGCAGCTCCGCGACGGCATCCCGAGGGACCTCCTGGTCGCAGCAGACGGACTCCACCGCTTCGAGGTCGAAGCTGCCCGAGAACACCGACAGACGCGCCCACAGCAGGCGTTCCTGGGGGGAGCACAGCTGGTGGCTCCACTCCACGGCGGTGCGCAGAGTCTGGTGCCGGGGCAGTGCCGTGCGCCGACCGCGGGTGAGCAGTGCGAAACGATCGTCGAGGCGCTCCAGGATCTGCTCCACGGACATCGCTCTCAGCCGTACGGCCGCCAGTTCGAGCGCCAGCGGTATGCCGTCGAGGAGGGCACAGAGCCGGGTGACCACCTCGCGGTTGTTCGGGCCGACGGTGAATCTCTGGTCCACCGCGCGGGCCCGCTCGACGAAGAGATCGACCCCGTCGTACGGTGCGTCGGCCGGTGCGGGAGGACCGGGCCGCGGTACTGAAAGGGGCGGCAGCACGTAGATCTGCTCCCCCGCGACGCCGAGCGACTCCCTGCTCGTGGCAAGCACACGTACCCGTGGCGCACTGCGCAGAAGCGCCTCGGCGAGCAGGGCACAGGTATCGATCACATGCTCGCAGGTGTCCAGTACCAGCAGGAACCGCTTCGCGACGAGGTGTTCGCACAGGAGTTGCGTGGGAGAGCACAGGCTCTGGTCGTGCAGGTCCAAAGCCTGTGCCACCGCGTGGGCCACCATGTCCGGATCGTGCACCGAGGACAGCTCGACCAGTTGGACGCCATCGGGAAACTCGGCCTGGACCTCGCCCGCCAGGCGCACTGCCAGCCGGGTCTTGCCGACACCGCCCACTCCGGTCACGGTCACCAACCGGGACGCCCTGAGCAGCCGGGCGGCTTCGGCAAGCTCGTTGTGCCGTCCGACGAAACTGGTGACCTCGGCCGGTACTCCGCCCGACCGCCATCGCGCGGGCGCCGAGGCGCCGCGGTCCGCTTCTCGGCCGGATGGCCGCGCCTGCCCGTCCGCGGCGGGGGCGCTCCCCTGCTCCCGCCGTACGAGACCGGTCACCTCGCCGGTCCGCTCGCGGGTCGGTTCTGCCTTGGCCGAGTCCACCGCCCCTACGAGCGCCAACGGCCCTGCCGCACGAGGCCCGGTCGCCGGCAGCAGGTCTCGGACGGGTCCGGTTGTCAGCACCAGCCCGTCGTCCTCGCGCAGCATCGCCTCGTGCAGGCTCCTGAGCGCCTCGCCGGGCTCGATGCCGAGCTGATCCCGCAGCAGTGCAGCGGTCTCCCGGAACACTTCCAGGGCCTCGGCGCGGCGTTCACTGCCGTACAGCGCGCGCATGAGCTGGCCACGGAGCCCCTCCCGATACGGGTGCGACCGCACCAGGACCGCCAGCTCCGTGGCCAACTCCCCGTATCTGCACAGTTTCAGCTCGACCTCGGCGCACTCCTCGTACGCCTGGACGCGCCGCCCATCGAGATGGTCGGCCTCGGCGGCGACCGGCGCGCCATCCCGGACGCCGTCGAAGGCAGGCCCGCGCCACAGCGAGAGCGCTCGCCGGAACAGTCCGCTCGCCCGTTCCAGGTCGTCGGACCAGCAGGCGAGCCGAGCCTGCTCGGCCAGGTCGGTGAAGCGCAGCGCGTCCAGCTCTCCGCTGTGGGCGGTGAGCGTGTAACCGAGCGCGTTGTGTACCAACCGCTTCTCGTCACCGAGTTCACGCCGCAGCCGGTGCACGTACACCTGCATCGTCTTGCGCGCGCTGCGGGGCGGCCGACCGTCCCACAGCGCATCCACGATGTCCGGGACCGGCACGGGCCTGCCGGCCCGGCTCAGCAGCACGGCCAGCAGCCGGCGCAGCATGGGTGCCGCCAAGGCCAGCTCTCGGCCGTTGCGATGGACGGTCAGCGGCCCGAGGACAGCGAACTCGATCAAGTATCCCCCCGTCTCGTTCACGCAGCCTCTCCCCCCAAGAGCCCCGGAGACGGCTCGCGCAGCGTGCCCGAGCTGTGATGTACCGGTCAAGAGTTCGCGGCGATTCGGTGCAACCGTCGTGCGCAACCACGGCGCTACCGCCGTGCAGTCGGCCTGGCCGAAGGTGATGGCACGGCCGGGTGGGCGGACAGCGCCTGCCCATTCGACAACTCAAGTGGGGGACCCATGAACCGATCCGTCATCGCCGGCGCACTCGCGCTCGCCTCCGCCGCGACCTGTCTGGTGCTCGCTCCCGCGGCGTCCGCCGCCACGCAGGCCTGCGTGACCACGACCCTGACCACCGGGCTTCTCAAGGAAGGCACCACCGCCCTCAAGTCGGCCACCAGCTCGTGCGGCGACCTCAACCTCACCTACTCGGACGACAAGTCGTCAGCAGGCTGGGACTTCTACGCCGGCCGCCTCCGCCGCTCCGACGGCAGCTGGTTCACGTGCGCGCGGGGATACGCGAATGAGGATCCCTACATCCCCGTCTACGACGGATCCCACAGCATCAACGACTCCAAGTACTGGCTGTGCACCGATGTCAACGACAACACCCGGTTCGGGGTGGCGAGCTATTGGGACGGCGGCGACGTCGTCAAGATCACCCACTGACACCGGCCCTGCACTCGCCGGGGGTGCCGTCGCGGGTTGGCGGCACCCCCGCCACCTCGAGGACAGGAGTGACCCGATGATCCGTCCGGCGAGCCCGCGCCGGCTCGTGGCGCGCACCGCCGCGGCGGCGGCCACCTTTCTGCTCGCCGTCGCCTGCTCGACCGGTCCAGGCCCGTCGGGCAGCACGTCGCCCGCGCCCGACACCCCCGCCCGCGTCACCTACGCCCCGCCGGACGACCCCGTACGCATGCTCTTCCCCACGACAGGTGCCGAAACCCGCTGGACCCAGGGACTGGACGTCTTCGGGCAACAGGTGGCCCGCACCGTCGCGGCCTCCTGCGCGCGCGACAGCGGCATCGGCCTGCCCGACCAGGCCCCGCCCGCGTTCATCCCCTTCTCCGGTGTTCCCGACCTGGAGTTCCTTGCCCAGCACGGTTTCGGCTACAGTGCCGAGGTCCCCGACCCCGCGTCGAGCCCTGCCCCGAGCCGTTCCGGCAGTCCCGCAGAAGTACGCCGTTGCCTGGACGAAGGCGCCTCGGCCGCCCGCCTGACGCGCGATGCCTACGCCCCATTCCAGAGACTGTGGTTCCGGGAACTCGCCTCGCTGCGCCGCGATCCCGCCACGATCCGTGCCTTCGGCGCCCTGCCCGGCTGTCTCGCCGAACACGGTTTCCAAGTCCGTGACGAGGACAGTTTCCTCGGCCTCGTCGACTCCCGCCTGCTTTCTGCTGATTCCGCCGACTTCTCGCACGTCAACCGCGAACTCGGCCGTGCTTACGCGTCCTGCATGCGCCCGGTCGAGGCCGTTCGTGAACCGGCTCGCCTGCGCCTGCGCACGCGCTTCCTCACCGACCATGCCGACCAGGTCCGCGAGCTGCGAAAGAATCTGTTCCCGTCACTCCACCGTGCCGAGCAACGGTACGGCGTCCGCCTCATCTTCCCCGCGCCCTGACCGTGCGGACGGAGAAGGGTCCGATCCCCACTACTGACCACACGCGATACCCGGCTACTGACCACACGCGTACCCGGCCGCGGCGGTGGGCCCCGGGCGGGCCCGGGGCCTGGGAGCACCTGGCGGCGGTGTACAGCTGCAGCCGCCGCTCCTCCTGGCCGGTCGGTCCGCGACCGGCGCGATCGGCCCCGACACGGACCGCTACGAACGGACCGACTGTGCGGGGCCGGTGCCGACCTGCTCGTCGAGACGGCCCGCCGCAGGGCTGCGCGCACGCAGGGCGCAGCCGGCGAGCACCATGCCCGCCGCGACCCCGTAGGCCGTGGCGCTGACGGTGAACGGGTCGGCGCCCGCATGGATGGTGAGGTACTTCGCGGCTCCCGCCACGGCCACCCCCAGCCACTCCCAGCGGCCGTCCAGGGCCACGAGCGCGATCAGCAGCAGCGCGTACCACGAGTAGGGAGGCGTCAGCAGCAGGAACGCGGTACCGGTCACGAGCAGCGCGCCGCTCCAGGGCTGCTCGGGATCCCCGCGCAGCAGGACGTACCCGACGACGCACAGCACTCCGGCGGCCATCGCCCAGGGCGCCCAGTCGTCGGGCAGCATCAGCCGCAACAGGGCGTACCGGCTGCGCGATGCGGCATCGCCGTACCCCTCCTCCTCGACATAGCCCGTCAGATAGCCGAACACCGAACGCTCGGAGGCCAGCGCGTACGGGACATACGTCAGCACCACCACGGTGGCGGCCGGAAGCAGCACCGCGGCCGCGTCGCGGAATCTGCGGACGCCGGACAGCGCGCCCGGGAGCAGGATCGCGGGCAGCAGTTTGGTCGCCGTGGCGGCGCCGAGCAGGGCACCGCCCGCCGCCTTGTGGCGCACGACGACGGCGAGACCGGCCACTCCCAGCAGCACGCCGAGGACATCGGCGTGGGCGTTGTTCACCGCCTCCAGCGGGACCGCCGGGCACCACGCCCAGTAGGCGGCCTTCCGGGGATCGTGACCGCGGCGGCGCAGCACCAGCAGCAGCGCGCCGGTCACCCCCACCGACAGCAGCGCGCCGCCGGTCTGGAGCGGCTTGTGCCGGGCGCCGTCCGGGGAGAGCGCGTCCACCAGCAGGAAGTAGCCCTCCGAGACCGGTGGGTAGATGGTGGGGACGGTGGGCCGGTTCAGCCGGGTGCAGTGCGCCTCGGCCCCGGGGCCGGGGATGGTCGCCCGGTCCCGGCCCGCGCATTCCGCGCCCGTGGGGAAGAGCCAGCGGTCGCGCAGCGGCGCGAGCGCGGGATCGGCGGGCACATGGTCGTACGGCGAGACACCTGCGGCCTGCACCCGCCCGTCCCAGGCGTACCGGTACATGTCGGTGCTGGTGCGCGGGGGAGCGAGGAGCCCCGTTGCCGCGACGACGACGGAGCCGCCGATCACCAGACCCACGGCGTGGCGGACCGGCACCTTCCGCAGGCTCCACACCGCCGCCGCGAACAGCAGCCAGCACGCCCCGGACCACCCGCTCAGGCCGAGCGGGGCCGAGAAGTAGCTGTCCTGCCGGACGGTCCCGACGAGCACGGTGGTGAGGGCGGCGAGCAGGAGGCCGGTGGCGCAGGTGCGCGGAGTGATCACGTGCTCAGCCTGGCAGCCGAGGCGCCCGCCGGACCTGCACCGCCGGGGGATGTCAGAGATCCGTAAGGTGCCGAAAGCGCGCCGGGGAGTGCTTCCGGGGGTGTGATGGAGGCATGAGGTTTCGACCACCGACACGGCGTCCGTCGGCACTGAGGTGGCCCGCACGGATGCGGTCCGCACTGAAACGGCCGCCCCTGCCGTCGTTCAAGGGCCGGCTGCACGACCCGCGTACGGCGACCGCCGTCGGCCGCTGGCTCGGCGTCGCGATCGCCGTGTGCTTCCTCACCGGGCTGATCAGCCACTTCCTGCAGCGGCCGCCGGACTGGCTGCAGCCGCTGCTGCCGCCCCGCCCTGTCTGGGGCTACCGGCTGACGCAGGGCCTGCACGTGGCGAGCGGAATCGCCGCGATCCCGCTGCTGCTGGCGAAGCTGTGGACCGTGTACCCGCGGCTGTTCATGTGGCCGCCCGCCCGGTCCGTACGGCACGCACTGGAGCGGCTGTCTGTGGCGGTGCTGGTGGCAGCAGGTGTGTTCCAGCTGTTCAGCGGCCTGCTGAACATCGTGCAGTGGTATCCGTGGCCCTTCTCCTTCGTACCGGTGCACTACGCCGTGGCCTGGGTGCTCGTGGGCGCGCTGCTCCTGCACCTCGCGGTCAAGGCCCCCGAGATCAAGGCGCACTGGAGCCGTCGCTCGCCCGGCACGCTGGAGCTGCCGGCCGAGGACCAGCCGGACCGGCGCTCGTTCCTGACGGGCGTCGCGGCGGCCGTCGGCGCGGTCACGGTCGTCACCGTCGGCCAGTCCTTCACTCCGCTCAAGCGTCTCGACCTGCTGGCGCCGCGCAACCCCGACTACGGACCACAGGGCCTGCCGGTCAACCGCACCGCGGCGGCCGCCGGGCTCGCCGCCGGAGTCCCGGCGGCCGACTGGCGGCTGTCGGTGGCCGGGCCGCGCCCGTACCAACTGAGCCTCGACGAGCTACGGGCCATGCCCCAGCACACCGTGACCCTGCCGATCGCCTGCGTCGAGGGCTGGAGCAAGTCGGCCCAGTGGACGGGCGTCCGGATCCGCGACCTCCTGGACCTGGCCGGGGCGCCGCCCGGAGCGTTGCTGCGCGTGGTGTCGCTGGAGCGGCGCGGGGCGTACCGGATCATGGAGATGGGCCGGGGTTACGCACGCGACCCGCTGACGCTCCTCGCGCTGCGGCTCAACGGCGAGATCCTCTCGCTCGACCACGGCTTCCCCGCCCGCATCATCGCCCCGAACCGGCCCGGCGTCCTCCAGACCAAATGGGTCACACGGCTGGAGGTGCTGTGATGCTCCGCTTCGTGGCCGGCGCGGTGGGCGTCGGGCTCATGGGCTTCGGCGCGTGGCTGCTGTTCGGTGCGGGCGCCGTGCGCGACCCGTGGGACGTCGTGGTCTGGCTCGCCGGGGCGGTCGTCCTGCACGACGGCATCATCGCGCCGCTCGTCATCGCGGTGGGCTTCCTGCTGGCGGCCCTGCCCGCGCGCGGCACACTCCGGGCGGGCCTCATCGTCTGCGGCGCCCTGACCCTGATCGCCCTGCCGCCCCTGCTGCGCCCGGGCGCTCCGACGAACCCGTCCGCGCTGCCGCTGGACTACCTGCGCAACTGGCTGCTGACGCTCGGCGTCGTGGCCGCACTGACCGCCGGGGCGCTGCTGCTGCCGCGGGCGGCGCGCACGGTGTCGGGGTGGCCGGAGCGCAGGCGGGCACGCCGTGAGGAGAAGGCCCGCGCAGCGGAGGCGGAGAAGGCCGACGCCGAGAAGACTTAGCTTGTCGGTCAACGTTCGGCCCGCTGAAGGGCCCCATCGCCTGCCCTCGTCCGGCGCCGAGAGTCATCCCCGGGCCGCATCCACATGGCGCGCGCAGGCGTCGTGCGGGGCGGGCCCGAAGCGGGCGCTCCAACCCGGCGGTACGGCGCACCAGGCGGGCCACAGGGACAGCTGCCCGTGGGCGTTCTCCAGCACGAGGTGGGTGTTCTTGCCGTCGGGGCCCGGATCGAACGGACCGGCTTCACAGCTCATGCGTCGAGCTCCTTCAGGCGCGCTGCCAGGATGGCGGCGATGTCGTCGAGGTGGCGGTCCTGCAACAGCTGCGGATGGGTGCAGTCCAGGTCGTGGTTGACGATCGGACCGCTGACGTGCGGGTGCCATGCCTTCCATGTGAGCCAGTCCTCCGCCCGCGGCGAGGCTGCCGTGAAGAAGAGCAGGTCGCCCTCGTAGCGGCGGTGCTGGTGCTCACGCACCATGCGCGCGTGGGCGGGCACGATTTCGAAGATCCTTGACAGGGTCCGGTCGGCGAGCCCGGCGAGCGGGCTGCCCGCCCGGCGCAGCGTGGCCAGCACGTCGTCGCGGGTGCGCTCGTCGGTGCGGTCGAAGCCGGCCATGCGCAGCACCGCGGTGAGTGCGTCGCCTTCCTCGGGGGCGGGCCGCTCCCGCCATTGCTCGGCCGGGAACGCGTCGAACAGAGCGAGCAGTTCGACCTTCTCCCCAGCCTCCTGGAGCATGCAGGCCACGGTGTGGGCGACGATACCGCCGAGAGACCAGCCGAGCAGCCGGTACGGACCACGAGCCCGCACCGTGCGGAGGCGCTCGACGTAGTCGGCCGCCAGCCCCCGCAGAGTGCGTAGCAGCGGCTCGTCGCGGACCAGGCCGCGCGCCTGGATGCCGTACAGGGGCTGGTCCGGACCGAGGCGGGCGGACAGGCCCGCGTAGCACCAGGAGATGCCACCGCTGGGGTGGAACGCGAACAGAGGGGGCCGCTCGCCGTCGGTGCGCAGCGGAAGGAGGACGCCGAGGGCGTCCTCGGCCGTGCTCCCTCTGCCTCCGGCGCCGCGTGGCGGCCCCGCGGCCTCGAGACGGGCGGCGAGAGCTGCGGGGGTCGGCGCCTCGAACAGCGAGCCGATGGTCAGCTCGGTGCTGAACTCCTCCCGCATCCGCGCCACCAGCCGCACCGCGGACAGAGACGTCCCGCCCAGGTCGAAGAACGCGTCGTCGGGACCGGCCCGTCCGACCCCGAGCACCTCCGCGAACAGCCGCGTCAACGCATCCTCGAGCGGGCCGGACGGACGTCTGGCGCCCTCACCGCCGGTGAAGACAGGGGCGGGCAGTGCGCGGCGGTCCAGCTTGCCGTTGGGGCTCAATGGGAACGCGTCGAGGCCGACGATCGACGCCGGGACCATGTGTTCCGGCAGCAACCGCGCCAGCTGGGCCCGTACGGCCGCAGGATCGGCGCCACCGGTCACGTACCCGACGAGCCGGTCCTCCCGCACCACGGCGCACGCGCTGTCCACGCCGGGCTGCCCCATCAGCGCGGCCTCGATCTCGCCCAGCTCGATGCGCTGCCCGCGCAGCTTCACCTGGTGGTCGGTGCGGCCGAGGTACTCGACCTCGCCCTGATCCGTCCAGCGCGCCAGGTCGCCCGTGCGGTACATCCGGCCGCCCGGCGGCCCGAAGGGATCGGCGACGAACCGGGACGCCGTCAGCACAGGGCGGTTCAGATAGCTGTCGGCCAACTGCCGACCCACCAGGTACAGCTCACCCGGGACGCCCGGCGGGCACGGCTGGAGCGCCGCGTCCAGCACGTACAGGCGGGTGTTCCACACCGGGCCGCCGATCGGCACCGGGCCGCTGCCGTCCGGGGCGCACACGTGGTACGTGACATCGACGGCGGCCTCCGCCGGCCCGTACAGGTTGTGCAGTTCGACATCGGGCAGCGCCCGTACGAAGGCGTTCACCGTCTCGGGGGGCAACGCCTCACCGCCGCAGAAGACCCGGCGCAGCCCCGAGCAGGCGGCCGTGTCGGCCTCGGCCAGGAAGACCTGGAGCATTGACGGCACGAAGTGGCAGATGGTGACGGACTGTTCGCGGATCAGGCGGGCGAGTTCGACCGGGTCCTTGTGGACCCCCGGCTCGGCGACGACGAGCGCCGCGCCCTCGCGCAGCGGCCAGAAGAACTCCCATACGGACACGTCGAACGACGACGGAGTCTTCTGGAGCACCCGGTCGTCGGTGGTCAGCGGGTAGGTGTGCTGCATCCAGCGCAGCCGGTTGTCGATCGCCCCGTGCGAGACGACGACGCCCTTGGGGCGGCCCGTGGAGCCGGAGGTGTAGATGACGTACGCGGGGTGGGCGGGCGTGAGCGGACGTGCCGGGCCGGCCGGTGGGTAGGGGGAGATGTCGATTTCGTCGAGGACGACCATTGGGGCCCCGGCGTCCTCGGGAAGGCGTCCCGCACGGTCGACCACGGCGCACACCGGCGCCGCGTCCTGGATCATGGACGCCAGTCGCTGCGCCGGATAGTCCGGGTCGAGCGGCAGATACGCGGCACCCGACTTGAGCGCGGCGAGCACGGTGGCGACCAGCTCCACCGAGCGGGGCATCGAGACCGCGACCACCGCTCCCGGCCGGGCGCCGAGGGTCTGCAGGTGCCGGGCCAGCCGGTTGGCGTGGGCGTTCAGCTCCGCGTACGTCAAGGAGCTGTCCCCGTACACCAGCGCGGTCGCGTCCGGGGTGCGCATGGCGCGCGCCTCGATGGGGCCGATGAGCGTGGTCGCGGGCAGCGCGCGTTCGGTCTGGTTGAACTCGTGCAGGACAAGGGTGTGTTCGGCGGGCGTCGCGATGGTGTGAACGGCGAGCGGCTGCTGCGGGTCGGTGCCGGTGAGACGGTCCAGCAGGTGCAGGAAGCGCTCCTGGTGGGCGGTGAGTTCGGCGTCCTCGTACAGGGAGGGGTTGCCGTCGTGGTCGATGCGCAGGCCGCGGCCGTCGGCGCGGTCGTAGACGTTGACCCTCAGGTCGTCGACAGGGCCTGCGGCGAGGTTGTGCGCCCGCGCGGGCGCACCCGCGAAGTCGACCCCGTAGTCGAAGGGCATGATGTTGACGACCGGGCCGATCAGGGCGCGGTTCTCGCCGAGCACTCCCAGGTCGCGGCGGATGTCCTCGTAGCGGTAGCGCTGGTGGCGTCGCACGTCGCGGATGCCGAGCACGACCTGGTGCACCAGTTCGGCGAAGGTCGCGTCGGGGGAGACGGCCAGCCTGAGCGGGAGCACGTTCATCACCATGCCCGGCACGCGCAGCGCGGCCGACCCCATGCGGCCCATCATGGGAAGGCCGAGCACGACGTCCGACCTCGCGGTGGCGCGGGAAGTGTAGAGGGCGTGCGCGGCGATCAGGACGTCCGGCCATGTCGCGCGGAGCGTGGCGCCCAGTTCGCGCAGACGCTCGCTGGCCTCGGGAGGCAGATGAGCCGTGCGGCGACGGAACGTGCGCGAGGGCAGCGCGCCGCGGCCCGCGAGCCGGGGCGCCTCGGGCCGGTCGGCGAACGCCTGCGTCCAATGGGCGCGGTCGGCCGCGAAAGCGTCGGACGAGCGGTAGGCGGCATCCTCGGCGACGAGGTCGGCGAGGATGCCGAAAGTGCGCGGGGCGGGTTCCTCGCCGCGGGCGAGCGCCGTGTAGACCTCGGCCGTGCGCCGTACGAGGAGCGAGTAGCCGAAGCCGTCGATGACGAGGTGGTGGATACGTTGGTACCACAGCCATCGCTGCGCGCCGACCCGGAACAAGGCGTGCCTGAAGAGTGGTCCGGTCGCCAGATCGCAGGGCTTGGCGAGGTCGGCGCGCATCCACCTCTCGGCCTTCCGCTCGGCGCCGTCGTCGCCGTGCAGATCGAGCACGGTCAGCGGCAGCTCGACGGTGGCGCATATGTGCTGGCGCGGACCGTCCCGGCCGTTCTCGACGCGTACCCGCAGGGCGTCGGCCTCGGCGGTGACGCGACGCAGGGCCGCGGCGAAGAGGTCCGGGTCGAGCGGCCCGTCGATGTCCAGGCACTCCGCGGTGTTCTGTGCGGGGCTGAGCGGATCGAGGGCCTGCGCGTACCACATGCCCGACTGGGCCGCCGTCAGCGGCAGCACGGTGGCCGGGGCGCTGGTGCCGATGGTCGTGGAGGCGGTCATGATGCCCCCAGCAGCGGTGCCCAGGCCTTGATGGCCGGCTGCTCGGCGAGGTCTGTGAAGCCCGCTTCGACGCCGTGCTCGCGACGCCATCGTTCGAGCAGGGCCATGATGCGGACCGAGTCGAGTCCGTAGTCCACGAGGTTCTCGTCGAAGGGGATGTCCGCCGGGTCCTCGCCGAGACAGTCGGCGATATCGCTGCGGAGCTGCTCCAGAGTGAGGGCCACGGTGCTCAGAACTCCTTGAAGAGCGCGTCGGTGGTGGTCACCAACGCGCATCGGCCGGCGGCCCAGCGCAGGGCCATGTCGTGGTCGTCGCGGGAGAAGTCGGCGACGGCATCGGCGACGACGAACGCCTGAATGTCGCGCATCCACGCATCGCAGGCGGTCACCAGCACGCCGATGTGCGCGTACACACCGATGACGACCAGCTGGTCGCGGCACGTCTCACGGAGCAGCTGCGCCAGCCGGGTGCGCACGAACGCGCTGTACTTCCACTTGGTCAGGACCCTGTCGCCGGGCTGTGGAGCGACCTCGTCCGGCACGGCGAGCGCATCGGCGTCGTCGGCAACACCGGGGCCCCAGAAGTCGAGCTGGAGCCCGCGCTGCTGGGGCGTCTGGCCGCCGCGCTGCGTCGAGTACACGACCGGTACGCCGAGGCTGCGGGCGCGCTCCAGCAGCCGGCCCGTATTGCCCAGCATCCCCGTCAGCGGCTGCTCGCCGGACGGGAACGCACCGAGGAAGTGGTTCTGCAGGTCGTGGACGAGCAGCACGGCGCGCGCGGGGTCCGCGGTCCAGGCGACGCGGTTCTCCGGCAGCTCGTCCGCTGCCGGCAGCGGATAGGAGGCGATGGCGGGAAGTGCCATGGGACAGAGCCCTTCAGTGCTGCTCGGTGGCGGCCGCGGCGGACCGCAGCCCCTTCTTGCTGACCTTGCCGACCCCCGTCTGCGGGAAGGCGTCGACGAACTCGACGAGATCGGGGACCTTGTAGTCGGCGATGCCGCGGTCACGGACGAACCGCTTGATGGCGGCCGGCTTCAGCCACTCCGCACCCTCGCGGAGGATGACGTAGGCGAGGGAACGTTCCCCGAGGTACGCGTCGGGCACCGCAACGACGGAGACGTCGTGCACGGACGGATGGGCGAGGATGATGTTCTCGACCTCCTCCGGGGCGACCTTCTCACCGCCCCGGTTGATCTGGTCCTTGGCCCTGCCTTCGACGACGAGGTGGCCCGTCGGGGTGCGGCGCACGATGTCGCCGGTGCGGTAGAAGCCGTCCGGTGTGAAGGCGCTCGCGTTGTGGCCGGGGGCGCGCCAGTAGCCGCGGATCGTGTAGGGGCCGCGGGTCAGCAGGTGCCCGAACGCGCCATCGGGCACGTCGTGCCCGGTGTCGTCGACGATGCGGATCTCGTCGTCCGGGGAGATCGGGCGGCCCTGCGTGGTGACCACGGTCTCGAAGTCGTCGTCCAGCCGTGTGTAGTTGACGAGCCCCTCGGCCATGCCGAAGACCTGCATCAGTCGGCAGCCGAGGGCGGGTTCCAGACGGCGCGCCGCCTCCGCGCTGTACTTGGCGCCGCCGACGAGCACCAGGTCCAGACTCGCCAGGTCGTGATCCGCCTTCGGACCGGCCTCGGTCCACAGGAGGGCGAGCGGCGGCACAAGCCCCGTCATCGTGATCCGCTCCTGCTCGATGAGCGGCAGGGCCGTCGCCGGGTCGGGGCCGGGGGACAGCACGACGGTGCCCCCGGCGTACAGCGCGCCCAACCAACCCGGCGAACTCATCGGGAAGTTGTGTGCGGCCGGCAGGACGACGAGGAAGCGGGTGTCCGCGTCGACGCCGCAGATCTCATTGGAGCCCCACAGCGAGTAGATGTAGTCGTCGTGGGTGCGGGGGATGAGTTTCGGCACTCCCGTCGTACCGCCCGACAGCTGGAGGAACGCCAGCTCGTGCGGCTCCGGCCCGGCGGGCATGACGACCGGCTCGCAGGGCACGTCGGACAGTGCGGTGTGCTCGCCCGGATCGCCGACGACGAAGACATGCCGCAGGCTCGGCGTGCGCTCCATGACCCGCGTCGCGAGCTCACGGTGGTCGAAGCCCGCGTGACGGTCGGGGACCACGTAGGCGACGGCCTCGGCGAAGGAGCAGAAGTGGCCGATCTCCGTCTCCCGGTGCGCGGGCAGCGCGTACACGGGCAGCGCACCGATGCGGAACAGCGCGAAGACGACTTCGATGAACTCACCGATGTTGGGGAGGTGCAGGACGACCCGGTCGCCCTTGCCGATCCCGCGTGCCGCGAATCCGGCGGCGAGCCGGTCGGCCCGCTCGTCCAGTTCCCGGTAGGTCCAGGTGCGGCGCTCGGGCGCCGGGTCGACGAGGGCGATCCGGTCGGGGTGGGCGGCGGCTCGCTCGCGCAGTACGCCCCCGAAGGTCTCGCCGCGCCAGTAGCCCGCCGCACGGTAGCGCTCGGCGAATTCCGGGGGCCAGGTGGGCGCGTCGATCCCCGGGGTGGTGGCGGACACGGTCACAGCGAGGCCCCCACAGCGTCGAGAAACGTACGGAACTTGGCGCCGGTCTCCGCGGTCTCGGCCTCCGGCGACGAGGCGGCCACCACCCCGGCGCCCGCGAACAGCCGCAGCGAGCGCCCTTCGGCCTCGGCGCAGCGGATCGTCACGACCCACTCGCCGTCCCCGTCCGCGTCCTGCCAGCCGACCATGCCCGTGTAGGGGCCGCGGTCGAAGGGCTCCGACTCGGCGATGACGGCGCGGGCCACGTCGGTCGGGGTGCCGCACACCGCCGGCGTGGGGTGCAGGGCAGAGGCCAGCTCCAGGGCGGTGACGCCCGGGTCGGTGAGCTCGCCCGTGACCGTGGTCGACAGATGCCACATCGCCGCCGTACGCGCCAGTGTGGGCCGCTCGGGCACCTCCAGGCGGGTGCAGAACGGCGCGAGCGCCTCGCGTACGGCGTCGACGACGACTGCGTGCTCGTGCAGGTCCTTGGGCGACTCCAGGAGCGCCGCCGCGCGTCGGACGTCCTCGGCCAGGTCGGTGCTGCGCGGCGCGGACCCGCCCAGGGGGTTCCCGGTCAGGCGGCCGCCCCTGCGGGCGACGAGCAGTTCGGGGCTGGCTCCGATGAGCGTGCGGCCGGGGCCGCTGGGGACGGCGAAGGTGTACCCGGCAGGGTCGCGGCGCGCCAGGCGGCTCAGCATGGCCGGCAGATCCGGCTCCTCGGGCGAGGTCAGCTCCAGCGTGCGGGCAAGGACGACCTTGGTGAACTCCCCGGACCGCATCCGCTTCACCGCGTCGGCGACGGCCTGCCCGTACTGCTCGGGCGCCGGAACCTCCCGCACCTGCCAGACGGTGCCCCCCTCCGGTAGCAGCGCGGGCAGGACGATGAGCGGGTCCTCACGCAACGGCGGCGCCCACCGGACGGACTGGGGGGAGACCAGCGAGTGCGGCGCGTCCGGGGCGAAGGGCACGGAGCCCACGACGACCGGTGCCTGGGCACCCGCACGCCGACGTGCGTTCAGTACGTTGCGTACCCGCCATGTCAACGGCCGCGTGTCGTGGGGTATGTCGGCGGCGGTTCCCCTCCCCAGCAGGGTGCGGTGGGGCGAGGCGAGGAACCGGTCGGTGCCCGGGCGGTAGGCGTCGAGCAGGGCGGTTGCCGCGCCGGGCGATACCAGAGGCGTGGCTGCGGGTTCGCGCAGAGAGGCAGACATGGATGTCTCCAGCGGGGGAGGGCACGATACGTGGTCGGCGGAGCCGCTGTGGGGCGGGCGGGTTCAGGCCCGCAGGGTGGCGCCGCCGTCGACGTACAGGTCGTGCATGGTGATGTGACGGGCGCGGTCGGACACGAGGAAGGCGACCGCTTCGGCGACGTCGGAGGGGTCGGCGATCCGGCCGAGCGGGATGCCGGTGCGGTGCGTCGCGAGGTCTCCCTCGACGACGCGGCGCGCGGCGGCTGCCGGGTCCTGGTCGTCGAAGGCGGTCCACATGGCGCGCTGCATGTCGGTCAGAGTCGAGCCGGGCGAGACCGTGTTGCAGCGGACGCCCCGTGAAGCCACCTCCAGGCCCAGGCATTTGGTGAACATCACAGCGGCGGCCTTGGAGGCGGCGTAGGCGGACAGGCCCGCCCGGGGAATGCCGGCCGCGTTCGAGGCGACGGTGACGATGCTGCCGCGGCCGCGCTCGGCCATGCGGCGGGCGGCTGACCGCGAGACATGGAAAACGCCGCTGGTGTTGACGGCGAACGTGGCCGCCCAGTCCTCGTCCGTCAGGTCCACGACCTGGGAACCCCGCAGGATTCCGGCGACGTTGACCGCGATGTCCATCGCACCGAGTGCGCGCTCGGCCTCGGCCTCGGCCACGAGTGCCTCGACGGCCGCGGCGTCCGTGACATCGAGCGGGCGGGCGGTGACCTGGTCGCCGTACTTTCCGGCGAGCGCCTCCACGCCCCTGGGGTCCAGGTCGGTGGCGAGTACGCGGGCGCCGCGCTCGACGAGCGCCGTCACCACCGCCTTGCCGATGCCCCGGCCCGCGCCCGTCACGAGGGCGAGCCGTTCGGAGAGTTCACGGTCGGCACTCACTTGACCATCGCCTTCCGGATGTCGTCGAGCACCGAGACCGCCGTCTCCACACCGCCCAGGCTCGTCCACTTGGAGCCGTCCATCACGGTCGCGGGCTTGTCCCGTACGGCGTTTCAGCTGCTGGCAGGCGCGTTCTCGGCCGGCTCTGTCGAGGAGTGCGGCGTCCGAGCCGGTCGAAGACAGGGTGCCGACGAACAGCCGGTCGGCTCGATCTCCTCGATGTTCTCCTCGCTGATCGGCGTCGAGTGGCCGTCGCCCCTCTCGGTCTGGATGCCGGGCCGCTCGGAACCGATGCCCTTCAGAATATCGCTGATGAACACGCCCTGCCGCATGACGGCCGTGCCGTTCGCCGAGTAGCGGGCCACGGACACGCTCGCGCGGCCTGGGAGCCGAGGTCCTTCTTCACTGGCACACGCTGATCGACGCGAACCTGACCGGCATGTGGCTCACGTCGAGGCGCGTCGGCCCTGTCATGCGGGAACGAGGAGCCGGGGCTATCGTGAACGTGTCGTCGACAGCGTGTCCGTGGCACCTCGCACACGCCACCCACCGCGCGCCCAGCGCATCCGGGTCAACGCCTTGATCGTCGGTGCGATCGATACGCCCCGCACGTCCTCGCGGCGATCACCGACGACGTCTCGTCCATCACCGCGCCCTGCTGCCCGTCGACGGGGGCAGACGATCCACACCAGGGGCGGCGCGCTCGCAACCGGCGCTCGCAACCGGCGAGAGACGAAGGATCGCACCGATGACGACGATTGTCCGAGCAGACCTCACGAACCTCGACCACTTCGCCAACGGGTTCCCGCACGACCTGTTCGCCCGGCTCCGCCGCGAAGCACCGGTCGGCTGGCACGAGCCCACCGAGCACACCCCGAGGGGAAGCGGGTTCTGGTCGGTGCACACCTACGCCGAATCGCGGACGATCCTGCTCGACCCCGCCGTGTTCTCGAGCGCCCAGGGGACAGTCCTTTTCGATCACCCGTGGGCCGGCTACATGATGAACATGATGGACGATCCGCGCCATGCCCGGCTGCGCCGCCTTGTCTCCGGCGGCTTCACGCCAAGGATGGTGAACCGGCTCGAGGACGAACTCCGGCGGCGGACCAAGACGTTGATCGACACCGCCGTCGAGATGGGGCAATGCGACCTCGTCGAGTCGGTCACCTGCGAGCTCCCCTTGCAGGCGATCTGCATGCTCATGGGGATCCCGCAGCAGGATCGCCACATCCTCTCCGAGTGGGTCCACCACGTGTTCGACGTCAAGGCCGACTCGGCTGTCGACGGATCGGCTGCTGCGGCGACGGAGAGCCTCCTGCAGTACGGCCGAGAGATCGTCGCCGAGCGGCGGCGCAACCCGCAGGACGACCTGCTCTCGGTCATCACCCACGCCCACCTCCCCGACGAGGATCCGGCGCACCTCATGGAGCCGGAGATCGACGCGTTCTTCCAGCTCCTGTTCGGCGCCGGGGCGGATGCGACGCGCAGCGCGGCATCGTGGGCGCTCGTCGCGATGTCCGCCGACCCGACGATCCCGGATGCGGTCGCCGACAATCCGAGTGTGCTCACCACACTGCCCGACGAAGCCGTCCGCATGATGAGCCCCGTCGCCCACAACGTCCGCACCGCCACGCAGGATTACGAACTGGCGGGACACCGGATCTCCGCCGGGGACCGGGTCGTGTACTGGCTCGCCTCGGCAAACCGTGACGAGGCGATGTTCTGCGACCCGCAGCGTCTCGATGTTCGTCGCGAGCCCAATCCGCACCTCGGGTTCGCACAGGGGCCGCACTTCTGCCTCGGCGCCGGCCTCGCCCGTCTCGAGCTCCGGGTGATCCTCGGCGAGTTCGCCGCCCGCGTCGAGCGGGTCGAGCTCACCGGTGACGTCGAATGGACGCGCAGCAACAAGTACAACGGCATCAACAGGATCCCGGCAGCGCTCGCGCCGCGGCGAACGCGGCCCGCTCCGCGAGGTGGCCGCTCCACGGGCGTCCGGGGTGTGGGTCGTGCCGGAGGCTGTCCCGCACGTGATCGCCCGCAGTAGCGTCCGGAACGACATCACGAGTTCAGCCGTACCCGGCCTCCTCGGCCATCGTCCAGCCGTTCTTCCGCTTCAGCGGAGCGATCAGCCCGCGCAGATACGCCGGCGCGGACCCACGCGGTTCGCGACGGGCGAACCGGTGCACGAACCGCCATGCAGGCCGGCCGGACCAGCGACTCACCGAGCCGCATCAACATCCCCACCCGTACCCGGCCCAGCGAACAGCCCGCCACAACTCACACCCAACGCAGCTGCAGTATCAGGTGGGCGAGAACCTGAGCGCGGCCTCCGCCCTGGCCAGCGTCTCCGCGTGGCCGAAGAGGCCGGGCAGGCCGCCCGAGTGCAGGAGGACCGTGCGCTCTCCGGGCATGATGTCTCCGTCCTCGACCGCCCGGGTCAGGCCGGCCATCGCGCGCCCGGTATAGATCGGGTCGAGCACGATGCCTTCGGTACGGGCCGCCAGCGTCAGGGCGGCCATGACCGGCTCGGTCAACGCGGCGTAACCGTCGCCGACCTGGTCGAGCCTCAGCCTCAAGAGCTCCGGCGGGCAGGACGTGCCGGAGGGGCCGGAGGTCAGTGCGGACACGGTACGGGCGGGATCGCCGACGGCTCCGCAGTGGACGCCGAGTACGCGCGCGGGACCCAGCACGTCGACGAGGCCGGCCATGGTGCCGCCCGAGCCGAGCGCGACGACGACCGTGGCCAGGTCCGGGGCCTGGGCAAGCAGTTCGCGGCCGCACTCGACGTAGCCACGGGCGCCGAGTGCGCTCGAACCACCGAAGGGGAGCAGCGCGGGTACGGCGCCCTCATACCGCAGCCGCTGGGTCACCTGCTCGGCCACGGAGGCGAGGGCCTCACCGCGGGCGTCACCCGCCCATACGACCCTGGCGCCGAAGAGACCGTCGAGCGCGAGGTTGCCGGAGGCCGACGATCCGGGTGTGCCGGCGAGCACCAGCACGACGTCCAGCCCCAGCCGGGCTCCGGCGGCCGCGGTCAGCCGCGCGTGATTGCTCTGCGGTGCGCCCGTGGTCACCAGGACCGTGGCGCCGTCGGCCAGCGCAGCGCCGCAGAGCCACTCAAGCTTGCGGATCTTGTTCCCTCCGCCGCCCAGGCCGGTGAGGTCGTCGCGTTTGAGCCACAGGTCGTCCGGGCCGAGGCCGAGCGCACGGGACAGTCGCGGCATGGGCTCGAGCGGGGTCGGCCAGGTGCCGAGCGTGGCCCGGCGCGGGGTTCGGCTGTCGTCGGTCACGGTGTCAGCGCTGCTTTCCTGAACGAAGGCGAATTGGTTGCTCGTTTGCCGCCCCTGCCTGGCGGCAGCCTCGACGGCGCGCCCTCAGCGGCGTTCGAGCGAGCCCCGGACGAAGGCGGCCTGTCCGGCGTGCTGGAGATCGTCGGAGATGACGCTCACGAGCCGGACGCCCAGCGTCACGGGCGGCGACCACGAGTCGTCCACGACGCGGTTCAGCGCCGTGCCCTTCAGGCCTCGGACGAACGCGACGGTCTCCTCATGGACGGCGTCGAAGTAGCCGAGCAGCAGCTCGGAGGAGTCGACCCGGACCGCCGCGACCTGCTTGCGCGAGTGACCGTAGCCGGTCGCTCCCTCGGCGAACGGAAGCCCGAAGCGGCCCACCCAGTCCTGCGAGACCCAGACCTGCTCCCGCCCGGCCGCGTCGGCCACGTGGTCGTCCTGGATACGCGTCAAGTGCCACACCAGCCAGGCGATGGAGTTCGCACCGGGGTCGAGCCGGACGTGGAGATCGTCCACCGAGAGCCCCTCGACCGCCTCGTGCACCACCTCCTGGATACGTCCGAATGCGTCGGCAAGCACATCTGCGGCGTTCATAGGGCGAGTGAACCGCGCACGTCCGCCGCGCGGGGGTCCGACACGGCGAGGACTCGCTTCCCCGAGCCCGGACGGTCCCCCGGTTGCGCCGTCGATCAGCTACGCCGTGGACGCCAGATGCTTCACAAAGCCCAGCAGGCTCGTCATGCCCGGAACGTGACAGCCGCCCCCGACAACGGCGCCGGGTCGCGCGACAGGCACACGAACGTGCGCCCGTCGGCCGTCCACGGCAGGGCGCTCGGCCAGCCCGTCGCCGCCGCGTGGTCGACCAGGGCGGGCAGGCCCACCCGGGCCCACGGGAAGGGGGAGCCCAGGGTTCCGTTGCCGTCGACCACCCGGACGTCCACGCGTTCGTCGACGTCGACCGGAGCCGCTTCGGCGATCAGCAGGCCGTCCGGGGCGACGAGTTCGGTGACCCGCGACAGCAGGGCGCGCGGGTCGCCGCCGATGCCGATGTTGCCGTCGATCAGCAGGGCCGTACCCCAACTGCCCTCCCTCGGCAGCGGATCGAACACCGAGCGGCACAGCGCGCTTCCGCCGGAGCGCACCGCGCGGGCGACCGCCGCCGGGCTGACGTCGACGCCGAGGGTCGGCCGGCCCAGCTCCGCCAGCCCGGCCACCAGCCGGCCCGGGCCGCACCCGATGTCCAGGACCGGCCCCCGGCAGCGGTCCAGCACGGTGAGGTCGGCCGCGTCAGGGGCCGCGCACCAGCGCTCGACCTCCAGCGGCAGCAGCCAGCCGTCGGGGCGGCGCAGGAACAGCGGGCCGCGCCCGGTGCGCAGGGCGTCGGTGTACGGATCGGCCTCGGCCCGCCACGCGGCGGTGGTCGCTCCCGCTCCCGCCGGTACCGTCGTCGTCATCGCGCCCCCGCCCGCGCCAGCCGCGCCACCTCCGCCGCGAACCGGCTGCCCGGCGTGGTGGCCGCGACCAGCCGGGCGTCGTCCGGCGTGTCGACGTCCCGGAGCCGTGGCAGGTCACGCACCGTCAGCCCCGCCTCGACCAGCCGCCGCCGCTGCACCGCGCCGGTCTCGGGCACGGACATGGGCACCCCCTGCAGCAGTGCCGGATCGGGCTCCGCCAGCCCCAGGGCCCAGAAGCCCCCGTCTGCGGCGGGCCCGAAGGCGGCCCCGCCCGCGGCGAGTTCCAGCCCGCGCGCGAGGAGCGTCGGCGTCACCTGGGGGGTGTCCATCCCGATCAGCAGAGCCGGCCCCGCGCACGCCGCGAACGCAGCGGCCAGCCTTTCGTCGAGACCGCCCGCCGCCTGCGGCACGACCTCGATCCCGGGCGGCAACCAGCCCCCGGCCACCCCCTCCAACACCAGCACCCGCCGCGCCGCCGCCGTGCGCCGAACGGCCTCCAGCGTGTCGACCAGAGCCGCCTCGGCCAGCGCGGCGGCCTCCTCGGCCGTGTACCAGGGGGTCAGCCGGGTCTTGACCCGCCCCGGCACGGGTTCCTTCGCGATGACGAGCAGGGTGGTCATGGAGCCTTCCCTCGGCGTGTGCGTGTGCTGTTCCGGCCGGGTGGGGTGCGTGGGGCCGGAGTGGGCGCCCCCAGGCCGCTGCGATCAGGCCGCCGCGATGTGGCCGGTACCGCCTGGTGGGGCCGGGTGTCCGTCCTCGATCGCCGGGCGGGCTCCCATGGATGCGCGCTCACTCACGCAGCACCGCCCGCATGTCGTGCACCGCCTGCCATGTGCCCCGCCAAGTGCCGGTCACCTTGGACTTGCCGGATCGCGGGAGATACGGCACGTCCACCTCCGTGACGCTCCAGCCCGCGTCCGCCGCGCGCACCACCATCTGGAGGGGGTAGCCGCTGCGGCGGTCGGTGAGGTCGAGGCCGAGGAGGTCCTTGCGGCGGGCCGCGCGCAAGGGGCCCAGGTCATGGAGGCGGAGCCCGGTGCGCCGGCGCAGCATCCCGGCCAGGGCCAGATTGCCGGCGCGGGCGTGCAGCGGCCAGGCACCGCGCGCCCTCGGGCGCCGTCGGCCGAGGACCAGGTCCGCCTCGCCGTCCGCGATCCGGCGCACGAAGTCCGGCAGCAGCCCGGGATCGAGGGATGCGTCGCAGTCGCAGAAGCACACGTACTCCGCATCGGCGGCCAGCAGCCCCGCATGGCACGCCGCGCCGAAGCCGCGGCGCGGCTCGTGTACGACCGTCGCACCGAGCGAGCGCGCGAGTTCGGCGGATTCGTCCGTCGAGCCGTTGTCGACGACCACCGCACGCCAGCCCGCGGGGACGCGCGCGAGCACCCACGGCAGCGCCTCCGCCTCGTCCAGGCAGGGCAGCACCACATCCACGGGAACGCTCACGCGACCGCACCCCGCAGCCCCGCCGAGGCGAACTCCCTCATGCCATCCGCGAAGCCGACCACCGGCTCCCACCCCAGCTCGGCCCTCAGCCGACCCGAGTCGGCGGTGATGTGGCGGACGTCGCCGAGACGGAACTCCCCGGTCACCACCGGCGCAGGACCGCCGTGCGCGGCGGCCAGCTCCGTCGCCATCTCGCCGACGGTGTGCGGGGTGCCGCTGCCGGTGTTGTACGCCGTGAAGGAGCCCGGTTCCCGGCCGGGCACCGCCTCCAGGGCCACCACGTTGGCGCTCGCCACGTCCCGTACGTGGACGAAGTCCCGCCGCTGGCGGCCGTCCTCGAAGACCCGGGGCGCCTCGCCGCGCGCCAGCGCCGAGCGGAAGAAGGACGCCACCCCCGCGTACGGCGTGTCGCGCGGCATCCCGGGCCCGTACACGTTGTGGTAGCGCAGCGCCACGGTCCGGCCGCCCGTCGACCGCGCCCACGCCGCCGCCAGATGCTCCTGGGCGAGTTTGGTCGTGGCGTACACGTTGCGCGGGTCGACGGGGGCGTCCTCGTCCACCAGCCCGGGCGTCAGTTCGCGGCCGCAGACGGGACACCCGGGCTCGAACCGGCCCGCCTCCAGCGCCGCGACCGGACGCGGGCCGGGGCGGACCCGTCCGTGCACCGGGCAGTCGTAGCGGCCCTCGCCGTACACGACCATCGACCCGGCCAGCACCAGATCGCGCACCCCGGCCCGCGCCATCGCCGTGAGCAGCACCGCCGTGCCGAGGTCGTTCACGGCGACGTACTCCGGCGCGTCGGCGAAGTCCTTGCCGAGGCCGACCATCGCCGCCTGGTGGCAGACCGCGTCGACGCGGTGGAGCGCCCGCGCCACCACCGCGGGGTCCCTGACATCTCCGTGCATCGATCCGGCATCGCCCGATCCGGTGCCGGAGGGGCGCCGGACGTCGAGGACGACCGGTTCGTGGCCGCGCGCGGCGAGGGCGGCGACGACCTGCGTCCCGATGAAGCCCGCGCCTCCAGTGACGAGTACTCGCATGTCACCGACGCTACGCGGAGGATCACGTTCCACCCGTGTTGCGTGCCGCGCCGTCACAGGTCCGTAAGGACTACCCGCGGGTCAGCCGCACCGTCACGATCTGGAACGGACGCAGCGTCAGCGCAACGCTGTCGCGCTCCACAACGAGCGGCGGCCCGTCCGGCAGGGGGCGCTCCAGCAGATCGGTCAGCACTGCTCCGACCGTGTGGAATCCCGTGCGCAGAGTCGTCGTCGCCCGGCCGCCCAGCGACTCGTAGAGTCGTACGACCACGTCGCCGGAACCGTCGTCCGCGAGCTTCACCGCCTCGACGAGCACCGCCGAAGACCCGTCCGTCGACACCACGGGCGGCACCTCCGCACCCGCGGGCCCGACCCGCAGCGGCAGATTCAGCGCGTACCCCTCCGCCACCGCGTCCTCGATCGTCGCGCCCGGCAGCAGGGAGTAGGTGAAGCGGTGCAGCCCCTGGTCGGCCTCCGGGTCGGGCACCCGGGGCGCGCGCACCAGGCTGAGCCGCACCGTCGTGGTCGTGCCGCCGTCCTCCTCGCGCGTGGTGCGCGAGACGTCGTGGCCGTACGTCGAGTCGTTGATCACCGCGACGCCGTAACCGGGCTCGCCGACATGCACCCAGCGGTGGCCGTACACCTCGAACCGGGCCGCCTCCCAGCTGGTGTTGGTGTGCGTCGGCCGGTGGACGTGGCCGAACTGGATCTCGGCGGCGGACCGGTCGGCGTGCACATCGAGCGGGAAGCCGGCCTTGAGGATCTTCTCCGCCTCGTGCCAGTCGATCTCGGTGTCGATGTCGATACGACGGCTGCCGGCCCGGACGGTGACGGTCTGCACGATCCGCGACCGGTCGCCCTTGCCGAAGCTCCGCTCCACGCGCAGCGCGCCCAGCAGATGTCCGTCCTCGGCGATCCTGATCGTGGCGCCCTCCAGCAGGTCGGTCCAGCGGTGGCGGTAGTGCTTGTCGATGTCCCAGGCGTCCCAGTAGTTGGGCAGGTCGCTGTGCAGCCGCAGCAGATTGCCCTTGCCGCCGGGCGCGAGGACCTCACGGCCGTGGACCAGGTCGCGTACGGACGTGAACGTGCCGTCGTCCGCCATCTCGACCCGTACGAGACCGTTGTCGAGGGCCCGGTTGGTGACCGTGACCGGCCGCTGCACCGGGACGCGGGGCGTGACGCGCGCACAGCCGGAGGCCGGCACCTCCACGAACACGGCGGCCGAGCCGTCCGACAGCCGCGGCAGCCCCGGGTCGAGGATGCCGGCCAGCGTCGCCGGGACGCGCACGACCTCCGCCCGGTCCCGCGGCCCCGCGTTGTACACCCACGGCTCGACCGGCCCCGCCCCGCCCACCGCCTCCAGTGCCTGCGCGGTCAGCGCCTCCAGCTCCGTCGCGACGCGCGCGTACTCCGCCTCCGCCTCCCGGTGCACCCACGCGATCGACGAGCCCGGCAGGATGTCGTGGAACTGGTGCAGCAGCACCGTCTTCCACAGCTCGTCCAGCTCCTGGTACGGATACGCGTACCCGGGAACGTGCAGCGCCGCGGCCGTCGCCCACAACTCGGTCTCCCGCAGGCGGTGTTCACTGCGGCGATTGCCCTGCTTGGTGCGGGCCTGCGAGGTGTACGTCGCGCGGTGCAGCTCCAGATAGAGCTCGCCCGACCACACGGGCGCGTCCGGGTACTCCGCGCGGGCCGCCGCGAAGAAGGCGTTCGGATGCTCGATCACGACCTTCGCCGAGCCCTCCAGGTCGGCCAGCCGCCGTGCCCGCTCGAGCATCTCCCGCGTCGGCCCGCCGCCGCCGTCACCGTGCCCGAAGGGCGCCAGCGAGCGCGTACCGCCGCCCTTGTCCTGGTAGTTGCGCACCGCGTGCGCCATCTCCCGCCCGGAGAAGACCACGTTGTACGTGTCCACCGGCGGGAAGTGCGTGAAGACCCGCGAGCCGTCGATGCCCTCCCACCAGAAGGTGTGGTGGGGCAGCTTGTTGGTCTGGTTCCAGGACAGCTTCTGGGTCAGGAACCACTTCATCCCGGCGAGCTTCGCGAGCTGCGGGTAGGCGGCCGTGTATCCGAAGGAGTCCGGCAGCCACACCCCCTCCGTCTCGATCCCGAACGCGTCGAGGAAGAAACGCTTGCCGTGGACGAGCTGGCGGGCGAGCGCCTCACCGCCGGGCAGATTGCCGTCGGCCTCCACCCACATGCCGCCGACCGGCGCCCACTGTCCGCTCTGCACGGCCTCCTGGATACGGGCCCACACCTGCGGGTGGGTGTCGCGCACCCATGCGTACTGCTGCGCCTGCGAGCAGGCGAAGACGAACTCCGGGTACTCCTTCGCCAGCGCCGTGACGTTGGCGAACGTCCGGGCCGTCTTGCGTTTGGTCTCACGGATGGGCCACAGCCAGGCGGTGTCGATGTGCGCGTGCCCGACCGCCGAGACGGTGTGCGCGCTGGCGTGCGCGGGCCGCGCCAGGGCGTCCGCCAGGACGTCGCGCGCGGCTTTCGCGGTCCCCGGGATGTCGTCCAGGTCCAGCGCGTTCACCGCCCGCTCCAGCGTGTGCATGATCTCGTGGCGGCGCGGTTCGCCCTCGTCCAGCTCCAGCATCAGCTCGCGCAGCACCTGAAGGTCCAGCGACAACTGCCAGACCTCCTCGTCGAGTACGGCGAGATCGGCGCGCGCGAACGTGTAGAGCGGCTTGCTGCCTGCCGTGCGCTTGTCGCCCATGGGCGTCGGGCGGCGGAAGTGGTCGGCGAGGATGTCCGGGTTGGAGGCGGCCTCGACGAGGAACGCCACCTGTTCGCCTCCGGCGGCGGGGAAGGCGACGGGGACGTACTGGTTCTGCGGATTGACCGCCTTTACCGGGGTGCCGTCCGGCAGATGGACCAGCGCCTCGGCCTGGTTGCCCGGCCAGCTGCTGACGAATCCGAGATCGAACCAGGCCTCCACCCTGCGTCCCGCCCAGTCGGCCGGCACCTCACCGCGTACGCGGAACCAGGTCGTGCCCCACGGCGGCCCCCACGGCGTGCCCATCGCGAACGGCTCGTACTCCGCTGCCCGCGCCTCGGCGAAGGGCACCGGCTCGTCCGGCACCTGCCAGGCCTCCACGGTCAGCGGCACGGCGGCGGAGTGGATCAGCGGCCGGACCCGCTGCTCCAGAACGCGTTCGACCCGCTGCTCGATCCTTCGGCGTTCGTCGTGCATGTGACAGACACCTACTTCCGGTTGAGATAGGCGAGGCCGGGATGCTCGCTCGTGTAGCTGTCGAGCAGACGGCGGGCGACCGTGACGGAGTCGACCAGGGGGTGCAGCGCGAGGGCCTTGACCGCGGTGGCGCGCGAGCCGCTGTCCGCCGCGGCGAGGACTTCGCGCTCGACGGCCTTGACCGAGCTGACGAGTCCGGTCGCGTGGTACGGCAGCGGGTCGACCGCACAGGGGTGGGCGCCGTTGGCGTCGACGAGGCACGGCACCTCGATCACGGCGTCCTCGTCCAGCACCGAAAGGGTCGTACGGTTGCGGACGTTGAGGATGAGGGTGGCGCGCTCGTCCCTGGCGATGGCGCGCATGAGTGCGAGCGCGACCTTCTCGTAGCCGCCGGACTCGAGGTCGTCCGCCGCGCGCTCGCCCGCACCGGACGCCTCGCGGCCCAGCGCCATGTACGTCGCCTCGCGCTCGGCCCGGGTCGCGTCCCAGGACGTGAGCGAAGGGCCGGCGTAGAAGGCGGCCTGCTGGTCGCGCAGGAACGCACCGCGGGTCCGGGCCGCGGCCCTGTACGCCTGAACGGTCTCGCGGTTGAAGTAGTAGTAGTGCAGGTACTCGTTGGGGATCGCGCCGAGCGTGCGCAGCCACTCGGCGCCGAAGAGCCTGCCCTCCTCGAACGAACCGAGGGCGTCCGGATCGGCGAGCAGGCGCGGCAGCTCGTCGCGCCCGGCGACCCGGAGCCCGCGCAGCCAGCCGAGGTGGTTGAGGCCGACATAGTCGATCCACGCCTCGGCGGGGTCGGCACCCAGGGCGCGGGCGACGCGGCGGCCGAGCCCGACGGGGGAGTCGCAGATGCCGATGACCCGGTCGCCGAGCACCCGGGACATGGCCTCGGTGACCAGCCCCGCCGGATTGGTGAAGTTGATGACCCAGGCGTCGGGCGCGAGCGCAGCGATCCGGCGGGCGATGTCCATGGCCACGGGCACGGTCCGCAGCCCGTACGCGATGCCGCCCGCGCCGACCGTCTCCTGGCCCAGCACGCCCTCGGCGAGGGCGATGCGCTCGTCCGCCGCCCGGCCGTCGAGGCCGCCCACCCGGATCGCGGAGAAGACGAAGTCTGCGCCGCGCACGGCGTCGTCGAGGTCGGTGGTGACGGTGACGGCGGGTGCGTCCCGGATTCCCGCGGCCTGCTCGGCGAGCACCCCTGCGATGGCGCCGAGCCGGGCGGGGTCGAGGTCGTGGAGGGTGACGTGGGTGACCCGGCCCTCGGCATGGTCGCCGAGGAGCGCGGCGTACACGAGCGGCACCCGGAAGCCGCCGCCGCCGAGAATCGTCAGCCTCATGACGCGACCGTCCTCATGCCTACGCCTCCGATACCTGGTGCCATGCCGAGTGTGCCGTGCCGTGTGTGCCGTGTGTGCCGTGCGTGCCGTGTGTGCCGTGCGTGCCGTGCCGTGGTGTGGTGTGTCACCACGCTGTCACTTCTGGGACGTACCCGCGAGAACCAGGAGCTCCCCGACAGCGCCAGGTTGAGCAGGTTCTTCAGCTCCTGCCGTTGGATCCTGTGGGTTTCTGTAAGATCCTGTCGCCATTCGCAGGACGACTGCCTGCCGACCGGCCGAAGGGGACGCCTCGATGACCTTCACCACCCCCGTACGACCCTGGGATTCTCCCGAGCTGACCAGCTGGCGGCGCTTGCCGATGAACGCCGTCGACCGCCGGGCCGGGAGCATCCTTCTCGACGGCACCTGGCGCTTCCAGCTGCTGCCGACGCCCGGCGCGGCCCTCGCCGAGGCCTGGGACGAGGCTCCCGTACCCGGCTGCTGGACGATGCACGACCCGCGCGATCTGTCGCACTACACCAACGTCCGGATGCCGTTCCCGCACCGCCCGCCGCACGTCCCCGACGCCAACCCCACGGGCGTGTACGAGCGCGAGTTCGAGGTCCCCGCCTACTGGGCCGGGCGCAGGACGGTCGTGCACGTCGGCGCCGCCGAGAGCGTCCTCGTCGCCGAGATCGACGGCACGGCGGTCGGTGTCGGCAAGGACTCCCACCTGGCGAGCGAGTTCGACATCACCGACGCCGTCCGGCCCGGGGAGCGGCACACCCTGCGACTCACCGTCGTGAAGTGGTCCGACGCCTCGCATATCGAGGATCAGGACCAGTGGTGGCACGGCGGTATCACCCGCTCCGTACGGCTCCACTCGACCGACGCCCTGTACCTCGACGACGTGGCCGTCCGCGCCGGCCAGGACGGGGAACTGCGGGTCGACTGCCGCGTCCGCGGGCCGCTGACGGACGGCTGCTCCTCCTTCTAGGGCACCGCCCTGCACTCCGTCACCGTCGACTTCTTCCGCATCGTGGCCGTGTGCGGGCATCTCGCCCAGCTCGGCCATCGCCGCGTCGTCCATCCCTCAGATCCCGAGCACGGCGGGCGACGAGGACATCGAACCCAGCCGGACCGTGGACGGACGCGGAACGCCTGTGCGCGGCGGCTAGGATCTCCCTCTCACGGGGGGAGACGGTATGAGCAAGCCGGTCTTGGTGAGCCGCCGCAGATGGCTCCTGCTGAGCGGGCTGGTGGCGGTGGGCGGCGGCATCGGCATCTACGCGGCCGCCGACGAGGGCGTCCCGGCCCGTGAACGCGTCCGGACTGACGTCGAGCCACTGCGGAGCAGGTTCCGCCACATCGGTCATCTGACCGACCCGCACTGGCTCGTGGACAATCCGAACGACTCCGGGCGCGACATCCCGGACCAGGACCCGCAGATCCGGGTGGTCGGATTCGCCCGGCTGCCTGCGGGCACGGCCGGCAAGATCACCGGTGTGCCCGCGTACGGCTTCGCCGCGCGTGACCCGCGCGAGGTGCCGGAGCCGCTGGCGGAGTTCCGGCCCGCCGAAGCCCGGTGGATGTCCAGTGCCCGCTATGACCAGCGCATCACCAAGGCGCTCTACTCGGGTCGGTTCCACCTGGACCCGGTGACGGACAGCCTCTACTTCGACACCTTCAACCCCGCGACCGTGTAGCTGGGAGCCGGGAGCCGGGAGCCGGAGCCGTGTAGCCGGGAGCCGGCCCGGGCAGATCAGCCCAGATCGAACACGTTCCGCAGCCCCAGCCGGTAGCGCGTGCGGTCGTGGCGCTTGAGGTGATCGAGCTCCGGTGCGCGGAACAGGGGCTTGATCGTGCAACGCTCTGTCGGTGAGCCGATGCGATCGAGGAGGGCGTTGACCGCGGCGCGAGCCGATGCGTTGGCGCCCTCCATCGTCGCCAGGTCGATGTCGACGGCGACGTAGTCACCGGAGAGGAAGAGGTTCGGGATCTTCGTCGCGGCGGACGGGCGGTTGTGGAAGGTGCCCACCGGGTGGATGAGCAACTCGTCGTCGTTCGTGGGATGCGGGGTGCCCAGTCCGTCCACGCCCGGATCCAGGAACCAGGAGTGCAGGGCGCTGTCCTTCAGGACCGTACGGCCCGTGTCGTTGAGCGCCGCCTTCAGCTGGGCCCACACCTCGCGGGCCACCTGCTCGCGTGTGCACTGCTTGGCCGTCTTCCCGTAGAGGATCCCCGGCCTGTCCCACTCGGAGATGTCCACGGACACGCAGTCGACCGCCACCCCGTCGCCGTAGTCCTGCGGGAACACGCGGTGCGGCCAGTGCTCCGCCTGCTGAATGGCGGTCAGGGACCAGGGGGAGTCGATGCAGTTGAGATGACCGTGCAGCAGCGGTGCCTTCTCCGTCAGATAGAACTGGATACCCGTCATCCAGTCGGTCTCGAGCCTGTCGCAGCGGGCAAGCTGCGGATCAGCTGCCCGCAGCGCCGCTCCCCAGGTGCGCCGGGCGTGCTCGACCGGTAGCGCCGAGACGTAGTGGTCGGCGGTGACCGTGCGGCGGGCCCCGTCGGGATCCTCCATGACCGCCCCGGTGATCCGGCCAGAGCCGTACGCCAGCTCGCGCAGTGTCCAGCCGACCTTGAACTCCACGCCCAGCGAGCGCAGATGCCCGACCCAGGGATCGATCCAGGCCTCATTGGTCGGGGCGTTGAGAATCCGGTCCAGCGGACCGTCCGCGCCCCGCCCCAGGGCGTTGAAGACGAACGCCTCCAGCAGTGTGGCGACCGTACGCGTACTGGCCTCCTCGGCCTTGGTCGCCACGATGTTGCGGGTCAGCCCGATCGCGAGGATGCGCTGGTAGTCGTACGACATCTCCTCGGCGCGGATGAAGTCCCACCAGGGCGTGCGCTCCCAGGCTCCGTCGCGCCGCTCGTCGCAGCTGGTGAGGAAGACCATTCCGCGGTTCACGAAGTACGCCGTCTCGTGCAGCGGGATGCCCAGAGCCGTGTCGAAGAACGCGGTGAGGGCCCGGCGGATCTCGTCGAGGGTGAGTTCGGCCGGGCGGTGGCCGGGCCAGGGGAGCGGAATGCGCAGATCCTCGCGCCCGGTGCGGGCGAAGGACATCTCGGGCGGCGCGACGAGGTTGTCCCAGACGCCGTTGGCGTTGCCCGGGAAGGGGATGCGCCGCATCGTGTCCGGCAGGTTGTGGTAGATGCCCGGGATGAAACGGAAGCCGTGCTCGGCGGGCAGGGGGCGGCGCCCGCCCTTCCCCGTGCCCGGTACGTCCATGCTGCGGGCCTTGCCACCCAGCGCTCTGCGCTCGTACACCGTCACGCGTAAGCCACGCTCGGCGAGTTCATGAGCCGCGGTGAGTCCTGCGACGCCGCCGCCCAGGACGGCGACCGAGGGCGGGGATGAGGCGGGTGCCGCGGCCGCCGTCCCGCTTCCGGTGGTGAGCGCCGCGGCGGATCCGGCCACCGCGGCTCCCGCGATGAAGGTGCGCCGTGTGGTTCCCGACCGATCCGACCGATCCATGCCCAGCCCCCTACTCAACGGTAACTGTCAGGTCCGGCGCAGGAGCATACGGTCGGCCCCGGTGACCCGGAAGCCGTGTGCGGGCCCATTCACCCAGCGCGACACACCCCGCGACACAATGGGGCCATGCCCCGACGTACCGCCCGCCCCCAGCAGCCCACCGTCACCGCCGAGTCGCCCTGCCCCTGCGGGCTGCCCGCCTCGTACGGCTCCTGCTGCGCCCGGTTCCACACCGGACAGGCCGCGGCCCCGACCGCCGAGCTGCTGATGCGGTCCCGCTACAGCGCTTTCGTCGTCCGCGACGAGGCGTATCTGCTGCGCACCTGGCACCCCGCCACCCGGCCGCCGTCCGTCGACTTCGACCCCGGCATGCGTTGGAGGGGCCTGGAGATCCTGGAGACCACCGACGGCAGCATGTTCCACACCACCGGCACCGTCACCTTCGTCGCCCGCTACACCCACGGGGGTGAGCCCGGCGCCCTGCACGAGCGCAGCCGCTTCGAACGCAACGAGGGCGCCTGGGTGTATGTGGACGGTACGTTCGAGGAGTGAGCGGGGGATCGCAACGGCGGCGCTGAGCCACGGCGGGCGGGGTCAGACGCTCGTCGTCGACCCCGGGCGCACGATCATGAGCACGGTGACCGTGGCCCACAGCAGGTTGAACATTCCGGTGTACATCGCGAGCCGCTTGGTGTCGGCGATCCCCGCCGGTCCTTCCAGGAGCGCGCTCTGCCGCGGCAGTACAAGCGCGGCGAGCACGGCGGCGGCGACGGCCGTGAGCACCATCGAGACGATCAGCCAGGTGTCGCCGAGGACGTGGAGGCTGTTGGCGGTCGCGATCCCGAAGACGGGGACGACGACGCCGACGACGGCGTACACCTTGCAGACACGATGGAGGTTCCGGAGCACGGCGCGGGCTCGCTCATCGTGCGGCTCGGCGAGGACATGGCGGGCGGCCGCCGGGAACATGCTGGCGGCCACGGTGACAGGACCGATGGCGATGATCGCGGCCAGGACGTGAACGATGAGGAGGATCTTGGTCACGAGGTGACGCTAGCGACGTACGGCAGGGCCGGGACAGTGGCGGTATTGCCAGGTTCCAACGGATTCTCGCCAGGACCCCCGCCAGAACCTCGCCACGGCCTCGCCAGGACTTGGCCAGGATCGAAACTGGCCTTACCAGGCTCTCGCCGGGCCGGCCGGCCGGGCCGGGCCGGTCCGCGCCGCGTCCAGCCGCTCCGCCACCGTTCACAGCCTTTGGCGCGATTCCGGCGACAGCGTACGTTGTGGCCATGCACACGGTGGCCGTACTCGCCCTCGACGGCGTCATCCCCTTTGATCTCTCCACCCCCATCGACACCTTGGGGCGTGCGCGGCTGCCCGACGGCAGGGCCGCCTACCGGGTCAGGGTCTGCTCGCCGGCCGACGAGATCGACGCCGGCGCCTTCACCCTGCGCGCGCCCTGGGGCCTCGACGCGCTCGACGACGCGGACACGATCATCCTGCCGGGCTGCGCCCACCCCACGGAGCCCGTGCCGTCCGAGGTGATCGATGCGCTGCGACGGGCGGCCGCGGGCGGTACCCGGATCGCCTCGATCTGCGTGGGCTCCTTCGTACTCGCCGCCACCGGGCTGCTCGACGGCCTTCGGGCCACCACTCACTGGCTGGGCGCGGAAGCCCTCGCGCGCATGTACCCGAAGATCGAGGTGGACCCGGACGTGCTTTACGTCGACAACGGCCAGTTCCTCACCTCGGCGGGGTCGGCCGCCGGACTCGACCTGTGCCTGCACATGATCCGCCGGGACTACGGTTCCGCGGTCGCCGCCGACGCGGCCCGCCTCTCGGTCATGCCGCTCGAACGCGAGGGCGGCCAGGCCCAGTTCATCGTCCACGAGCAGCCCCCGGCTCCGGCCGGCGCGACCCTGGAGCCGCTGCTGCGCTGGATGGAGGAGAACGCCCGTCGCGAGCTCACCCTCGCCGACATCGCCGACCACGCCGGAATGAGCCCCCGCACGCTCAACCGCCGCTTCCGCGAGCAGACCGGCACGAGCCCGCTCCAGTGGCTCCACCGCGCGCGCATCCGCCAGGCCCAGCACCTCCTGGAAACGACCGCTCACGCGGTCGACCGCATCGCCACGCAGGTCGGCTTCGGGTCTCCGACGTCCTTCCGTGACCGCTTCAAACGCCAGGTGGGCACCAGCCCCCACGCCTACCGCCGCGCCTTCCGCGGCGCCGAGGGAGGCTAGGGGAAGCCCGATTCAACGCGGCGAACGACGGTCAGTACCCCCTGCCGTGCCGCAGCACAAGACCGGGGTTGTACGCAGCCAGGACCTTGTTCGCCCTGGCCAGCGCAGCGAGCGCGTGTTCACGGTCGGCCTGGTCCTCGGAACAGAACGGGGCGCGGAAGAGGCGGGCCTCACGGGCTGCGCATTCGGCGTCGAGCTCCGCCTGGAGGATGCCGAGCGGCATGCAGGACCCGATCAGGGCCGCAACCCGATCGGGGATCGGGACGGGGACGAGATTCGACGCGGTCACGTGTGGTCCTTCGCTGCTGCTTGCTCCGGGGTCGCCGGGCGTGAGTGTTGTTGTCCTCTATACGTACCGGATGGGCTTCACGGTTCGCCTGCCGGGATGTCTCTGTGCTGCAACCGTTCGGAAATGCCCGTTGATTTCTCCTTACGCCGGAGTAAGTTGCCTCCGCAGTAAGCCCCAAGTCCGCGAACGGGAGCGACCATGGGCGTGCGCAAGGACCTGAAGAGGGCCAAACACCGCTCCGACCTGGCGCAACGCGCCGCGGTCGAGCTGATCAGGGACCAGGAGGGGGCCGTACGCGAGGTGCGGGCCGCCCCACTCGTCAGGTCCCCGGTCTCCGGGTCCACCGCCGACATACCCTACGTCAACGCCGACGAGGCGCCCGGCGCCGTCGTCCTCAGGCGCAAGGAGGCGGGCAGCTGGCGGCCCGTCACGGCGGCCGCCTTCGCCCAGGAGGTCACCGCTGTCGCGAAAGGCCTGATCGCGTCAGGCCTGGAGCCCGGCGGACGGGTCGCGCTGATGTCCCGCACCCGCTACGAATGGACCGTTCTCGACTTCGCCGTCTGGGCCGCGGGCGGCCAGTCCGTGCCCGTGTACGCCACCTCGTCCGCCGAGCAGATCGCCTGGATCCTGCGCGACTCCGGCGCCCGCTTCATCGTCGTGGAGAACGACGACAACGCGGCGACCGTCGCCGAAGCCTCCCAGCAGCTCCCCGAACCGCCCCGCGAGTGGCGTATCGACAGCGGCGCGCTGCGCGACCTCACCGCGCTCGGCCGCGACGTACCCGACGACGAGGTCGCCAAGCGGCGCGCCGCGCTCACCTCCGACACCATCGCCACCCTCTGCTACACCTCGGGCACCACCGGGCGGCCCAAGGGCTGCGTACTCACCCACGGCAATCTGCACGCCGAGGCGGCCAACACCGTCGAGCTGCTCCACCCCGTCTTCAAGGAGGTCACCGGCCAGACCGCGGCCACCCTCCTCTTCCTTCCGCTCGCGCACATCCTCGGGCGCACCCTCCAGATCGCCTGCCTCCTCGCGCGCATCGAGCTCGGCCACTGCCCGAGCATCAAGCCCGACGAACTCCGCCCCGAACTCCAGCGGTTCAGGCCGACCTTCGTCGTCGGAGTGCCGTATCTCTTCGAGAAGATCCACGACACCGGCCGCGCCACCGCCGAGAAGATCGGCCGCGGCTCGTCCTTCGACCGGGCCGACCGGATCGGCGTACGGTTCGGCGAGGCGTACCTCGACAAGTTTCTCGGCCGCGGCAAGGGACCGGGGCTCGGCCTGTATCTCGGCTGGGCGCTGTACGACCTGCTCGTCTTCCGGCGCGTCCGCAAGGAGCTCGGCGGCAGGCTGCGGTACGCCATCAGCGGCGGCTCCCCGCTCGACCGCCGCCTGAGCCTCTTCTTCTACGCCGCCGGGATCATCATCTTCGAGGGGTACGGCCTCACCGAGACCACCGCGGCCGCCACCATCACCCCACCGCTCAGCCCCCGCCCCGGCACCGTCGGCCTGCCCGTCCCCGGCACCGCCGTACGGATCGCCGACGACGGCGAGGTGCTGATCAAGGGTGGCATCGTCTTCGGCTCGTACTGGAACAACCCCGCTGCCACCGGTGACGTGCTCCACGACGACTGGTTCGCCACCGGCGACCTGGGCTCCCTGGACGAGGACGGCTATCTGACGATCACCGGGCGGAAGAAGGACATCCTCGTCACCTCCGGCGGCAAGAACGTCTCGCCCGCAGTGCTCGAGGACCGGCTGCGCAGCCGCCCGCCCGTCGGGCAGTGCATCGTCGTCGGGGACAACCGCCCCTTCGTCGCCGCGCTCGTCACCCTCGACCCGGACGCCGTCCGGCACTGGCTCGCCGTCCGCAAGCGACCCGCGGACACGCCGCTCGACGAGCTGTGCGGCGACCCGGAGATGACCGCCGACGTACGCAAGGCCGTCGACTACGCCAACAAGGCCGTCTCACGGGCGGAGTCGATCCGTGAATTCCGCATCGTCGCGGGAGAGTTCACCGAGGAGAACGGGCTGCTGACCCCGTCACTGAAGATCAAACGGCATGCGGTGGTGGCCGCGTACGCCGCGGAGATCGAGGCACTTTACCGCTGAGCCCGCGGGTGGCCCCGCTGAGGCACGCGTCCGCCGGGAGTCAGCTCGCCTTCAGGTCGATCGTCGATACGGAATACGGGTCATCGGCCTTCAATGCGGCGATTTTCCCCTCAATGAGCGTGACGTACACGTGCCGGCTGTCCCGGCTGACGGCCACACTTGCGGGCGTCCCACCCAGGGGAATCGGCGTCCCGACAGTCGCGTTCGTCGCCGTGTCCACGATGGACAGTGTTCCGGCGTAAGCATTGGAGACATAGATGCGACGGCCGTCGGGGCTGATCCCCATGCCGAGGTGGAGGTCGGAATCCAGCGAGATGGGCGCTCCGGCCTCCTTGCCGGTGGCCGCGTCGATGACATGGACGCGACTGCTCTGGCTGTTCTTCTGGCGTACGACGAGATAGAGACGGCGGCCGTCCGGACTGATCAGCATCTCCTGGGCGTCGATGCCGAGCGTCACCGGGTTGCCGATGGCCTTGCCTGTTGAGGTGTCGATCGTGGAGAAGGCACGCGTCTTGCCCGTGACGAGGTAGAGGCGGCGGCCGTCCGGGGCGATCGCGGCGACGGCCACGTCGGCACCGAACGGGATCCGGCCCCCCGTGACCTTGTTCGTCGAGGTGTCGATCAGCGAGAGATCATCCGACGCGCTGTTGAACACCACGAGCCGACGGCCGTCGGAGGTGACGGTCAAGCCGGTGGGATGGGCCCCGACGGCGATCGGGACGCCGACCGTCGCCTTCTCCTGCGTGCTGATGACCGACACGCTGTTCGTGCGCTCGCTGAGGGCATACACGTAGCTGCCGTCCCGGCCCACCGCGATCTCACCGATGCCCTCGCCGGCGGGGATCGGTTCGCCGATGTGCTTCTTCGTCGCCGTATCGATGACCACGACGTGGGCCGGTGCCGCATCGAGGAGAGAACGAGGGGCGTTCGACCACTCCTGGGTCGTGTTGACGTAGAGGCGGCGGCCGTCAGGGCTGACCGCGGCGAAGAACGCGTTCACCTTGAGGACGGGGGTGCGGATGCGCTGGTCGACGACCACCACCCCCGCGGCGGCCAGCAAGGGCGCCAGAGCCAGCCAGGCGACCAGAA
The DNA here is from genome assembly GCF_053597075.1 of Streptomyces sp. NPDC001514. Taxonomy (NCBI): domain Bacteria; kingdom Bacillati; phylum Actinomycetota; class Actinomycetes; order Kitasatosporales; family Streptomycetaceae; genus Streptomyces; species Streptomyces sp. NPDC001514. The sequence goes on along the minus strand of NZ_JBSFHO010000005.1, from coordinate 230,725 downwards.
CGGTGCGGCGCGGGCGCGGTGGACGGGTCGTCGACCCCCACTGGGCCAGGACGGCCGCAGCGGTGACGAGCAGCAGCAACGCGCCCGCGTGGACCAGGGTGTCGCTGACGGGCCGTTCGAACTCCCGAAGCCATACGTAGGTGGCCAGGGCGAGGGCGCAGCTGCCACAGGCCCATCCGGCCAGCAGGGCGTGGCCGAAGCGGCGCGGGCGGAGCAACGCGGCCCACACCGGGACGCTCGCCGTGAGCACGGTTGCCGCCATATAAGCCCAGGCCAGATAGCCGTCCTCCGGCCTGTTGTAGTCCCAGCGCCGTTGTGCGGCCTCCTGCAGCGGTCCGGACAGCGCCCAGGCGGCGATTGCCGCCCCCGCGGCTCCGGCCAGGGCCGCGGCCCAAGTGAGCAGGTTGGCGGGCAGGCGGGGTTCACAGCGGACCGCCTTCGCCCTGATCAGGACGGAGACCGCGACCAAGGCCCCGATCACCAGGACCGCGAGCCCCGAGAATTCGAGCCAGTAGGCCAGGCGCTGACTCTCGGAGGCCGTGGTCACGTACCCGGGGAAGTCGGCGAGCCACCAGACGGACGCCACGGCGGCGCCGATCAGGACGCCGGGACCGATCAGCTCGCGCGTACGGCGATGCAGCGTGCACACTCCGGCGGTGAGCGCGACCAGCGCCATGATCCAGACGTCCAGGACGTCCACGGGCCGCCAGCCGTTGAACGCGACCAGGAAACTGCCGCCCGACCCCATGAGCGCCGCCGCAAGGATCGCCAACAGCCCGGGCAGACGTGCGAGTTCAAGACGGAACACTCCGCGCCGCGCCCGTGCCCGGCGGAACACCTCGCCACGCCGCGCCCTGGAGCTCTCGCGCCGCCGCGTCCGACGGCCCGGGTCCCGTGCAGGCCGCGGAGCCGGAGAAGGGGGTTCGGACACCGTAGGGGGAGGCGTGGGCGTGGGTCTCGGCTCGGACGGTGGAGGGGGCGCGGGCGCAGGAACGGGTTCGGGGACCGTAGGGGGAGGTGCGGGCGCAGGAACGGCCTCGGGGACCGTAGGGGGAGGCGCAGGATCAGGAACGGGCTCGACCGGTGGAGGAGGCGCCGGCTGCTCCGGCGCCTGGCCCAGATCGTCGTACAGCCGTGCAGCGGCGGCCGAGACCAGTCTGCTGTCGTCCTCTGTCAGACGCCCGACTTCCCCGGCGACCCGCGTCCGTACCATCTCGTTGCCCACCCGGTGCAGATGGGCGAGGCCGTCCAGGGCGGCCAGCCGGTCCTTGGCCAACGGACTCTCGATCGCGTGTCGCACATGGGCCGGCAGCGACCAGTTGACGTTCCGGGCGATGACGATCCGGCCCTCGACGTTGTCCTGCTTCTTCGGGCGCTGGCGCGGGGTCTCGTCGACGACCCGGTCGTACACGTAGCTGTACAGCTCGTCGATGGTGATGTCTCCGTCGCCGTCGAGATCGGCGCTGCCGTCCCGCAGGCCGGCCACCAGATGGCGGGTGAACACCGACTGGGGGGCCTCCCCGTGCGGCTGGTTGCCCTCGAACGAGTACTGGGTGGAATCGGACGCCGTCAGCACCGTTCGGCCGCGGCCCCGGAACCGTTCCAGCGTGTGCACATCGGCATCGCCCTTGGCGAGGCCGCCGGCCGGGAACGCACCGCTGTAGCAGCAGTCGAGGATCAGCACCTTCTGTCGGGAGACGCAGCCGGACATGGCCTGGTCGATCTGTTCGGCGGGCAGGGACGTGAACAGCAGGCTGTCACGGCGGGTGTTGGCCGTCGCCAGGTAGAGCCGGCCGTCGTCGTCCTTCAGGCCGTGGCCGGTGAAGTACAGCAGGGTGAGGTCGTCGTGCCGCCGGTCGCGGTAGAGGCCGCCGATGGCCTCGCCGACCCGGTGGTGCGGTTCGTTGATCAGCGTGGTGACGTCGAAGCCCGCGATGCCCGGGTCCTGGAGCACCGCGGCCAGCGCTTCCGCGTCGTGCGCGGGTGCCGTCAGCCGCCGGAGTCCCGCGTCCTGGTAGTCGTATGTGGCGATCAGCAGCGCCAGGCGGCGGCCCATGACTACTGGCCCGAGTGCCGACGTACGTACGCGTCGATCAGCTGCTGCCGTTCCGCGTCGGAGGCGTGCTCCAGCTCGATCGTGTCGCCGTCGACGGTGAGCGACACACGGTGCCGTGCGGACTGCCGGGTCAGCCAGTCGCGCAGCGTCTCGACGAGCGCGGTGAACACCCCGCCGGACGCGCTCAGCGCGACAATGATCGCCCCCAGCGTGACCGGATCGGTGCCCTTCGCACCCTCAGGAGCCGCACCCGCAGGTACGGGACGAACCGACTCGACGTCCAGTTCGGCGATCTCTGCTCGTAACCGGCGCAGCGGTCGCTCGGCCGCCTCCGGATCCAGCTCAGGGTCGGGCGTGATGTCGAGCAGCACCTCGATGACGGCAGGTGCGTGGTCGCTGTCACGGCCACCGTGATTCGAGCCCTGGACCCGCATCCGTCCCCCCAGACGTTTCCTTTGCGATGACGTGTCCCACAGTGTGGCGGCTCGCGGTCACTGAGTGCAGGCGTTTGTGCACAGTCGTGTGGCCGCCGGCAGCTTCCGGCCCGCGCCGCGACCGCTCAGCCGCCCGGCCCCGACAGCACCTCGGAGAGGTCGTACCGCACAGGCTCCTCCAACTGGGCGTAGGTACAGCTCTCGGGGGTGCGGTCGGGGCGCCACCGCCGGAACTGGGCCGTGTGCCGGAAGCGGTCGCCCTCCATGTGGTCGTACGCGACCTCCACGACCCGCTCCGGGCGCAGCGCCACCCACGACAGGTCCTTCTTGCCCGACCAGCGGCTCGGGGCCCCGGGCAGCCGGGCCGACTCGTGGGCCGCCTCCTCGGCCCAGCGCGCCCACGGGTGCTCCGTCACATCCTCCAGACGCAGCGGCTCCAGCTCCGCCACCAGCTCCTCGCGGCGCTTCATCGAGAACGCGGCACAGACGCCGACATGCTGCAGGGCGCCACCGGCGTCGTACAGACCGAGCAGCAGCGAGCCGACGACAGGGCCGCTCTTGTGGAAGCGGTAGCCGGCGACGACGACGTCCGCCGTCCGCTCGTGCTTGATCTTGTACATCAGCCGGGCGTCCGGGCGGTACGGAAGGTCGAGCGGCTTGGCGATCACCCCGTCGAGGCCCGCTCCCTCGTACTGCTCGAACCAGTGCTCGGCGACCGCCGTGTCCGTGGTCGCGGGCGCCAGATGCACCGGGTCGCGGGCGTCCCCGAGCGCATCGGTGAGCATGGCGCGCCGCTCGGCCAGCGGGGTGTCCAGCAGCGCCTCGTCCCGGAGCGCGAGCAGATCGAAGGCGACGAAACTCGCCGGCGTCTTCTCGGCGAGCATCCGCACCCGGGAGTCGGCGGGGTGGATGCGCTCCGTGAGCCGGTCGAAGTCCAGCCGTCCCTCGTACGCGATCACGATCTCGCCGTCCACGACGCACCGCTCCGGCAGATTGGCGCGGAGCGCGACGACCAGCTCGGGGAAGTAGCGTGTGAGCGGCTTGCCCGTGCGGCTGCCGATCACCACCTCGTCGCCGTCCCGGTGGACGATCGCACGGAAGCCGTCCCACTTGGCCTCGTACTGCATCCCGGGCGGGATCTTCGCCACGGACTTGGCGAGCATCGGCTTGACGGGCGGCATCACCGGCAGATCCATAGGGCGATTCTCCGGTATGCGGGGGCTTCCGGCACGGCCTACGCTGACGGGCATGGCCAAAGCCGTGGAGCTGGAGGTGGGGGAGCGGACCGTGCGTGTCTCCAACCCCGACAAGGTGTACTTCCCCGAGCGCGGCTACACCAAGATGGACATGGTCCAGTACTACCTCGCCGTGGGCCCCGGTATCACCCGCGCCCTGCGCGACCGCCCCACCACCCTGGAGCGCTACCCCGAAGGAGTGACCGGCGAGTCCTTCTTCCAGAAGCGCGCCCCGAAATACCTTCCCGACTGGATCCCGACCGCCCACATCACCTTCCCCAGCGGCCGCTCCGCGGACGAGATGTGCCCGACCGAGCCCGCCGCCGTGCTGTGGGCCGCCAACCTCGGAGCGGTCACCTTCCACCCCTGGCCCGTGCGCCGCGACGACACCGACCACCCCGACGAGCTGCGCATCGACCTCGACCCCCAGCCCGGCACGGACTACACCGACGCAGTGCGCGCCGCCCATCAACTGCGCGCGGTCCTGGACGAGCACGGATTGCAGGGCTGGCCCAAGACGTCCGGCGGGCGCGGCATCCATGTCTTCGTGCCGATCGAACCGCGCTGGACCTTCACCCAGGTCCGGCGCGCCGCGATCGCCTGCGGCCGGGAGCTCGAGCGGCGCATGCCGGACCGGGTGACCATCAAGTGGTGGAAGGAGGAGCGCGGCGAGCGGATCTTCGTCGACTACAACCAGACCGCCCGCGACCGCACCATCGCCTCCGCCTACTCGGTCCGCCCCCGTCCCCACGCCCCGGTCTCGGCCCCGCTGCGCTGGGACGAGATCGACGACGCCGTGCCGGAGGACTTCGACATCACGACGATGCCGGCACGGTACGCAGAGGTGGGCGACGTCCACGCCGACATGGACGACCACCGCTTCAGCCTGGAGAGGCTGCTCGAACTCGCCCGCCGGGACGAGGCCGAGCACGGCCTCGGCGATCTGCCCTACCCGCCGGAGTACCCGAAGATGCCGGGGGAGCCGAAGCGGGTGCAGCCGAGCAGGGCCAAGCGCGAGGACTGACCCCGTCCACGGGTGGGGTTCACCGTTGTCGGTGGTAAACCGGACAGGCACTGCGGGTGGTGCGGCCCGCGCACCACCCGCAGCGCAAACGCTGGAGCCTGTCCCGACTGCTTCGGCTTCCCCACTACCCCTGGTAGTTCTTGTTGGGGATGTACTTCCCCAGGGAACCGTCCGGCTTCACCTCCCAGACTCCCTTGATGTACTCCGGACGGATCCCACCCGGGAAGGCGATCTCGTCCTCGTGGGAGTAGGGGCTGTTTTCGAAGGTTTGGTTGATGTCGATCCCACCGGGCGCATCGATGTCGTAGACGTACTTGGCGCCCCACTTGGTGGCGAATTCCTCGTTGTACGTGGTGCCGACGAAGGCGGACGGCTCACTGTCGTTGACGTAGCTGTCCAGGTCCGTGTTGTACTCGTTCCGCGGCGCGAAGCCCTCCTCGAAGATGACGCTCGGCGGACGGTCGTCATTGCGGAAGAGAGGCTCACGTGTGTCACGCCATGTCAGGCTGCCCTGACCCTCGATGCTTTCCTGGATGCTCTCCACATCCACGTCGGGGTCAATCGCCACCTCCGGGTGAGGATTGGGCCTCGGACCAATGTTCTTGTCGTGGTCCTTGTCGCTGTCGTGGTCTTTGTCATGGTCTTCATCGGTGTCATGGTCTTTGTCATTGTCTTTGTCGTCCTGCCGCGTCGGATCTGAACAGGCGCCGGAGCCGAGAGCGGCTCGCGCGGCATCTTCGGCCTCTTGATAGGTGTCGTAGCCGGGGACCGCAGCACTGGCGGTGCCCATGACGGCGGCGGCAGCGGCGGCGAGACCGGACTGCATGGACTGCATGCCTGCTCCGGGAGCGCCGCCGGCCCCATCGCCGGGGCCGGCGGCCAGGGTGACCCGACCGCTGGAGCCGCGCACCGACATGGAGATGCCGGCGCCCATGCCACCGACGCCGGTGGTGTCGCAGTCCTTCTCGGGGTCCTCGGGCTGCTCGGGGTCCCTGGGCCCCGGGTCCTCAGGCTCCTCCTGGCCGCCGGAGCTGCTGCCACCGGTCGATCCTCCGGAGGAGCCACCGCTGCTGCCACCGGTCGATCCTCCGGAGGAGCCACCGCTGCTGCCACCGGTCAGGCCGCCGGAACTCGGGCCACCGATGACACCACCGATCAGACCACCGATCAGACCGCCATCAGTGCCGCCGGAGGAGCCACCGGAGCTGGATCCTCCCGAGCTGGAGCCACCGGAGTTGGAGCCGCCTGACGTCCCGCCGGAGGAACCACCGTTGTTGCCGCCCGATGAACCGCCGGAGGAGCCGCCGTTGTTGCCGCCGGTTGATCCGCCGGAGCTGGACCCTCCGGAGCTGGAGCCACCGGAGTCGGAGCCTCCTGATGTGCCTC
>NZ_JBSFHO010000005.1:0-224492 GCF_053597075.1 Streptomyces sp. NPDC001514 | reverse complement strand
AGTGTTGCCGCCCGATGATCCGCCGGAGCTGGAGCCGCCAGAGTCGGAGCCGCCTGACGTGTCGCCGGAGGAGCCGCCGTTGTTGCCGCCGGTTGATCCGCCGGAGCTGGACCCTCCGGAGCTGGAGCCACCGGAGTCGGAGCCTCCTGATGTGCCTCCGGACGAACCGCCAGTGTTGCCGCCCGATGATCCGCCGGAGCTGGAGCCGCCAGAGTCGGAGCCGCCTGACGTGTCGCCGGAGGAGCCGCCGTTGTTGCCGCCGGTTGACCCTCCGGAGCTGGATCCACCAGAGCCGGAGCCGCCGGACGAACCGCCAGTGTTGCCGCCGGAAGAACCACCGGACGAACCGCCACTGCTGCCGCCGGAGGCACCACCGGAGCTCGTAGCTCCGTCAGAGCCACCGCTGTTGCCCCCCGTCGTGCCGTCCGAACTCGAGCCGCCCGAACTCGAGCCGCCCGAACTCGACCCACCGTCGGCGCCGCCACTGCTCCCGCCAGTGTCGCCACCAGTCGAGCCACCGGAGCTTGAACCGCCGGAGCTTGAACCGCCGGAAGTGGAGCCGCCCGAATCAGTTCCACTGGAATTCGTCCCTCCGGAGCTCGTACCGCCCGAACTCGTACCTCCGTCAGTGCCCCCGCTGTCGCCGCCGGTCGAACCATTCGAACTGGTCCCGCCGTTGTCTCCGCCGCCGGTGCTCCCCGTGCCGCTAGTGCCTCCATCGGTCGCACCGCCCGTTCCACCGCCATCTGTCCCGTCGCCGTTCGTCCCGCACGACGAGTTGGTGATGTTGCAGACCGCGGCATGGAGCCCGTCGGTGATGCGACGCGATATCCCGCCGGTCACCAAGGCCAGAATGATCACCGCGACGAGCACGAGGAGTCCCACGTACTCCACAGCCGTCTGTCCCCGGTCGCGTCGCCAGAAGAGCATCCGTGAGAGGGATAACCGAGAGAGCACCTCACGCAGGTTTTGTGTCCGCGCCGGCACCCCGAACCACGTGCGGCTCTGGGACTGGGTGAGGAACGTCAGGATCAGTACCGGTAACAGCAGTTGGCTGAGGCCGAGGTACGACCCGGCGGCGAGGTTGAACAGGCTGCCGGCGATCAGCCACACCTGTACGGCGACCAGTCCGCCCCAGACACGTCTGCCGCCTCTGGGGATATGCCACACGAGCACCCAGGCCAGGACACCCGGTGCGGCGGCGTACAGCGCAAGGCCGAACAGTCCGGGAGTCATCAACTGAGTGGCGATGGCCGAGCCGATCACCCCGAGACCGCCGACGACCGTGAACGCGAACAGCGTGTGCAGCAGAATACGCGCGGCCTTGAGCGAGGGCGGCAGTGTGCGCCGATCGCCCTTGTACGGCGTGGGGATACCGGTGTAGGTGACGCCGGAATGCGTGCGGAGACCGAGCCCCGACAAGCTCCTCACTTGAACTCTCCCGTCTGCGCATGAATTGACCAGCGCCCACACAAACAGAGCGTCAGGAAGAGCCCCATCGAAACCAGGCATCAGTTCCGCCGGACTGTTCCCGCACGTTTGTGCGTCCCCCGAGAGCACCACTCACGCTAGGTCCGGACCTGGGCCCAGAGACAGGGTCCAAGGGCCTACCGCGGACCCAAGGTCCTCCCCGAGATCGCGCCTCCCCCGACCACGACCCTTCAGCACAGAAGACCTGTCGGACGCCGGCCCCGTGCCCGGATCACGCGCGGGCCCGCAGGTCTGCCGCACGCCACTGACAACGCCGCGTGCGGCAGACCCAGGAGCCGTTGCGGTCAGGGGCTACAGCTCCTTGATCCGGATGTTGCGGTACGAGATCACATCCGTCGTCCCGTGCACCTGGAGGCCGATGTACCCCTGCGCGTACCGGCGGCCGTCCGTGCCCGGGTCGTCGGCGCGCGGCGGGACGAACTCCTGTCCGCCGGTGTTGTCGAACTCGTTGATCAGGACACCGTTGCGGTGGACCTCGTAGTGCTGGCCGACCACGCGGATCTCGTAGTCGTTCCAGGTGCCCTTCGGGGTGACTCCGGCGCCGCCGAGGCCGACGCGGTCGAAGCCGTAGACCGAGCCCGTCTTGTACATGTCGCCGTCGGGCCGGTCCAGGACCTGCACCTCATGGCCGTACTTGATGGCGACCCATTCGGGCCGCGGCTCCTCCGGGTTGTCGTGGACGTACGGGAAGCGGACGAAGACACCGCTGTTCGCGTTCCCCGTGCCCGGGGCGCCGTCCCGCCACTGGAGCTTCAGCGAGAAGTCCCCGTACTGCCGCTGCGGGAACCACAGCATGCCGAGGCCGCCCTTGGTCGTGCCGCTCGTCATCGACCCGTCGGCGTTGAGGCCGAACGAACCGCCGCCCACATGCTGCCATTTGGCGAACGACGTGGCCGTGCCGTCGAACAGATCGCGGTAGCCGTTGGTCTGGCCCGGCTTGCCGATGCCGGACTGCTTGGCCGCCCGGTAGATCCTCTTGTGCTCGCGCTGGTCGATGACCCCGTGCGCCAGCAGCTGGTCCAGCACCGTGTCGACATGCTTGAGGAAGAGCGCATGGGACGTCCAGTCCTTCTCGTCCTCGATCAGCTCGTTGATGGTGCAGCGGGAGCGGGTGACCCGGTTCGGCACGCCCGTGTCGACCGTGCCGACGATGACGGTCAGTCGCTCGTCGAGCTCGGGGCAGTTGGGCGCAGGGACGCCGCCGCCCTCCGCGACGGTGAAGGACACCTGCTTCGCCTCGGAGGTGTTGCCGGCCTTGTCGGTCGCCCGGTGGAGGACGGTGTGGAAGCCGACCCGGTCGACGATCACGGGGGTGGTGTACGCGAGATAGGGGCCGCCGTTGAGCGAGTACTCGGTCTTCTCCACGCCGGAGTCCGCGTCGGTCGCCGTGACCGTCACGGTGGCGCTGGTGATGAACGCGCCGTCCGAGTTCTTGTCGCCGGTGACGGCCGCAGAGGTATCCGGCGGGGTCTTGTCCTGCGTCGGCGGGGCGACGACGGTGAAGTCGACGGCCTTCTCGGCCGCCGTGTTGCCCGCCTTGTCGGTGGCCCGGTAGCGGACCTTGTGGGTGCCCACCTCGTGGACCATCACCGGCGCGGTGTACGCCTGCCAGGCGCCGTCGGCCCCGAGCGCGTACTCGATGGTGTTGACGCCTGATCCGGTGTCCGACGCGGTGACGGTGACCGTCGCCATTCCCAGATACCGGCCCTGGTCGTCCTTCTCGCCGCTCACGGTCGCCGACGTCTCCGGCGGGGTCGTGTCGTCGGTCGGCGGGGCGACGACCGTGAAGTCGACGGCCTTCTCGGCCGCCGTGTTGCCCGCCTTGTCGGTCGCGCGGTAGCGGATCTTGTGGGTGCCGACCTCGTGGACCATCACCGGCGTGGTGTACGGCTGCCAGGGGCCGTCCGCGCCGACGGCGTACTCGACCTTGTCGACGCCTGAGCCGGCGTCCGTCGCCGACACGGTCACCGTGGCATGCCCGATGTAGGCGCCATCCGCGTTCCGCTCGCCCTCGACCTTCGCCGACGTCTCCGGCGCCGTCGTGTCCTCGCTCCCGCCCTCGGTCACGGTGAGGATGCCCTGCATCTGCCCGTGCCCGGGCATCGTGCAGGAGAAGCGGTAGCGGCCGGGCGTGAGCGTGACCTCCGCCGTGTGCTTTCCGCCCTGGTCGTCACTGGGGTTGGCCAGGATGTTCAGCGGGACGTCGTTGTTGTACTCGGGGTCGGAGACATCGAAGGTCAGCGTGTGCGGCATCCCGGTGGTGTTGCCGGTCGCCGCGCTGTTCTCGAAGACGATCGTCGTCGGGCCCGCCACCGCGGTGGTGGGGAAGGACAGATAGCGGTCGATCGGATCGCCCGCCGTCCAGCTGAGGACCTGAGCCGCGGGTGCCGCCGCGGCCTCCCGGTCGTCGGCCCGTCCGTACGCGGCCGTCGACGTCAGTCCCACGACCATGGCGAGCGCCGCGAGCAACGCCGCCCACAGACGCAGCGGCCGGTGTCCCGGTCGGTGTCTCATTGCGCCGCCTTCCTCGCGAGCTGATCGGCGGCCGGTGTGGCCTCGCCGCCCTTGTAGGTCACACGCCACAGCGCGGACTTGGAGTCCGAGGTGAAGAAGCCGCGCCCGTAGTCCAGGACGTACAGCGAACCGTCCGGCGCGAACTTCCAGTCCATGAGGTTGCGTATGCCGTTCGCCCCGCCCGGGATGATCTTCTTCAGGGACTCGGCGTGCACCGGCAGCCCGCCCTTGCCGACGGTCTTCGGGTCGGTCAGCACCGCATGGCGCGGCTGGTCGCCGTCGTAGAAGTCGCCGACGAACCACTTCCCGTCCCAGTACGACGGCCAGGCCACGGCGGGATCGCTCGCCGCGCCGCCCGAGTGGTACACCGGTCCGTTCATCGTCGCCTGGCCGCCGCCCTTGAGCCACGGCAGCAGCAGCTTCTGCTCCTCCACCTTGTAGCTGGGGATGCCGGCGGCGTCGCGCGGGTAGTCGGGCCCGCCGCCCTGCGGCGAGTACCAGATGGTGTTCGGGGTGACGGGCGGCAGATTCACCAGGCCGTCGTTGTTCGGGGACTCGTTCTTCGGCTTGGCGCAGTCGTACCAGCCCAGCGGCTTGCTCGGGTCCGGCAGATTGCGGTCCCGGTAGGGCTGGTTGTTGCCCATGCAGTACGGCCAGCCGTGGTTGCCGGCCTTGGTGATGGCGGCGAACGTGTCGTACTTGGCCGGGCCCCAGGTGGTGGACGGCGAACCCGCGTCCGGGCCGACCCAGCCCGCGTACAGGATGTCGGTGGTCCTGTCGACGAAGATCCGGGCCGGGTTGCGCACCCCCATCACATAGATCTCGCCGCGGGTCCTGCCGCCGCCCTCGTCGGGCTCCTCGCCGGTGAAGAGGTTGCCCTCGGGGAGGGTGTACGTGCCGTCGTCCTCCGGGTGGATTCGGAGGATCTTGCCGTTGAGGTTGTTCGTGTTGCCGGCCGTGCGACGCGCATCCGCGAACGAGACGCCCTTGAAGTTCGGCTCCGGGTTGTTGCCCGAGTAACCACCGCTGAAGCCGGAGGAGTTGTTGTCACCGGTCGCGATGTACAGATTGCCCTTGGAATCGAAGGTCATCCCGCCGCCCGCGTGGCAGCAGCTGTGGATCTGCACGGGCCACTTCAGCAGCACCTTCTCGCTCGCCAGGTCCAGCTTGTCGGTGGCGAGGTCGAGCGTGAAGCGGGAGACGTACCGCTCCGCCATGTGGGTGTCACGGTTGATCTTCGAGTGTGGCGTGTAGTGCAGATACACCCAGCCGTTGGTCATGAAGTCCGGGTCGAGCTCGATGCCGAGGAGCCCCTCCTCGACCTTGGTGAGCTCGTCGCCGCCGCCCTTGTTGCCGAAGACCGTCAGCGCGCCCGCGAGCGTCACCTTCTTCGTCTTCGGGTCGTAGACGTGGATCTCGCCCCGACCCTTGCCGATGTCGGGGTTGTTCCAGTCGGTCACGACCGGCTTGGACGAGTCGGCGCCGCCGCGGCCGATGTAGAGGACACGCCCGTCGGGAGCCGCGACCAGACCGTGCGGCTCGCCGATCTGGTCGTTCTGCCCGGGCTGGTTGGGCTGGGTGACGCGCTCCGCGGTGTAGTTGGCGGCGATGGTGGCCTTGCAGTCGGCACGGGACGTCCGCGTGGTCCATGCCAGGGCGCCGCGCAGATGATCGCGGAAGTCGGTCTCGGCGAACGAGTCGACCGTGCCGCCCATCCCGGTGTAGAAGGAGCGGCCGCCGTCGTAGTCACGGCACCAGGAGACGGGGTGGTCCCAGCCGCCCGCGCCCGGTCCCGGCTGGTACGAGCTCTCCTTGACCCGCGCCACCGTGTGCACGGAACCCGAGGGGCTCACCGCCCAGTTGAGCCACTTGTCGGGGCGCTTCCAGTTCAGCGGAAGGCTCCTGGTGGCCGGGTGCTGACGATCACCGACCTCGACGACCGCGCGCTGGACGGTGGCCGGCGAGGTGGTGGGACGGGCACCGACCAGGCCGGTGAACCAGTCCGAGTACGGCTCGGTGCGTGCCGCGTCATGGATGCCGACGAAGCCGCCGCCCGCCTCCATGTACGCCTCCAGGCCGGCCTCCTGCTCCGGGTCGAGCACATCGCCGCCGCCGGTCAGAAAGACCACGGCGTTGTACCTCCCGAGCTTCCTGGCGTTGGTGAACACGGAGGCGTCGTCGGTGGCTTCGGTACGGAAGCGGCCCGCGGCGGGACCCGAGAGGCCGATCTGCTCGATCGCCGCGATCCCGGCGTCGACGGTCGGCGACTCCTCGGTGGCCGAGGCGTGGAAGACCAGGACACGGACGTTCGCTCCGCCTGGTGGTGACGGCACGGACAACGTTGTCTGCGCGGCCGTCGGCTCTCCCGGATCGGGTCTTGCCACGGCCGCGTTCCCATTGAGCAGGGACGCGCCCAGCGTCCCCGCCAGCAGGGCGGCGGCCGTTGCGCGCCGGGATCTCGACCGGTGATGTGGTGCGTGGTGCATGAGTTCACCCACCCCTCATTGGTCACAGCAACAGCCGTTGAAGCTAGACCCCTTTTGGTGAGACGCCAATAGGTATGACCGCAACTCGACGAACTTTGTCCTGGGTGTGGATAAACGAAGATCACCCGGCTACCGTGTGCCGCCCGGCCTGATTTCCACCCGGCCCAATGAGCTCAATGACCTCAATAGCCTTTCGGTACTGGGGAGTTCACATGGACAGACGGAGCTTCAACCGACGCCTGCTGGCCGGAGGCGCAGCCGCGGCGGCCGGCGCGACATCGTTGTCACTCGCCGCCGCCCCCACCGCGACCTCTGCCGAGGGCGACGCCCCGAAGACTGCCCCGGCCGGCGGTGCCGTACGCCATCTCAAGCTGTACGCCGAGAAACTGGCGGACGGTCGGATGGGCTACGGACTCGAGAAGGGCAAGGCGACCGTGCCCGGACCGATGATCGAGCTGATCGAAGGCGACACTCTGCACATCGAGTTCGAGAACACGATGGACGTCCCGGCCAGCCTCCATGTCCACGGCGTCGACTACGACATCGCGAGCGACGGCACCAAGCTGAACCGCAGCCATGTAGAGCCGGGCGGCACGCGCACGTACACCTGGCGCACCCACACCCCCGGGAGGAGGAAGGACGGCACCTGGCGGCCGGGGAGCGCGGGCTACTGGCACTACCACGACCATGTGGTCGGCACCGACCACGGGACGGGCGGGATCCGCAAGGGACTGTACGGCCCGGTGGTGGTGCGGCGGAAGGGCGACATCCTCCCGGACAAGCAGTTCACGATCGTCTTCAACGACATGACGATCAACAACCAACCGGCCCATCAGAGCCCCGAGTTCCGGGCCACGGTGGGCGACCGCGTCGAGATCGTCATGATCACGCACGGCGAGTACTACCACACGTTCCACATTCACGGTCACCGCTGGGCGGACAACAGGACCGGCCTGCTCACGGGCCCGGACGACCCGTCACGTGTCATCGACAACAAGATCACGGGCCCGGCCGACTCCTTCGGCTTCCAGATCATCGCGGGTGAGCATGTGGGCGCGGGGGCCTGGATGTACCACTGCCATGTGCAGAGCCACTCGGACATGGGGATGGCCGGTCTGTTCCTGGTCGCGAAACCGGACGGGACGATCCCGGGCTACGAGCCGCACCATCCGTCGGCGGGGTCGGACGCGTCGTCCTCCGCGTCGGGCGCGCACGAGCACTGAGGCCGGGCGGCGTGGCGCGCAGGGACAGGCCAGGAGCGGGTCAGCGGCCGTAGGTGTCCCGGCACAAGGCGGTCAGCGAGGGATCCGCGACCCCCTCGGAGTCGGCACAGAGCTTCCCCATGTCGTAGTCGGGGCGCGGACGTGACGACGGACGTACGCCGATGCCGGGCCGGTCCGCCCGCGGGACCCGGACCTTGGACGGGGTGCGACGGCCGGGAGGCTCCGGGTGTACGGCGCGGCGGGGCGGTACGGGTGCGGACCGGTCGCCGTCCGTATGCGCCCGGTCCGACGTGGCCGGGGCCGGGACCTGGCCCTTCCCGGCCTTGCTCCGCTCCTTCGGTTTCTCGGGTGCTGTCTCCGCCAGTTCCCCGCGCGCCGACGGCTGCCCCGGCGCGAGCGGCGCGGCCGAGCGGTCGCCCGCCGGAGCGAGACCGGGTGCGGGCGGCGACGTCGGCGCGCCCGACACGGAGACACAACCGGTCGCGGTGAGAAGGGCGAGGAGAGCGAGGGGCATGGTCCGCAGGCGCATCCGCTCAGCTTGCCGCAGGGGGCGGCGAACCTGGTAGCGGATCCCGGCCGGACCACCATGACGAGTGATCACGAGGACGGCGGGCGACGGCGAGGGCGGCGGGCGACGCTCGGGGGGCTCCTGAAATCGGCTGGACAGCCGCCGACCCCCGGCGATGTAGGAACGCTGCTTCCACAGGTGGACGGGCGTGGTCGTTCCTGGCGTGATCATCGGCAGGTGGTCAACGGGGTGCTGTGGCGGTTACGGACTGGTGCGCCGTGGCGGGACCTGCCCGAGCGGTACGCCTCGCTCATCCTGTGGCTCCGCGAACCCGTGCTACGAAAGCGTCCCAACGTCCACGTGGCCGGACAGCGAGCACTGTCCGTGGGATCCCTAGCGCCTCCAGTCGGGACAGAAGTTCTGCCTCCTGTTCCTGTGTGACGGCAATCCACAAAGAGGTTCCAGTGTCACTGGCGCTGAAGACCAACTGGTTGCCTCGCCAGCCTTCAGCGTTGATCGTGTAAGGGGCCAGGTCCGACAGCACCTCGAACTGTCTGTCGTCGCGAACGTCGATGTCGATGCCCATCCCGGGATCGGCGCGCCGGGAGCGAGTCCCGTCCGCAACCTCCTCGCAGGCCAGGGACAACGCACGCTCGTATGACTGCTGCACTGCCGGCGGCCAAGTATCGTCGCTGTAGGCGTCGAGGTGGGCCGCGCCGATGTCAGAGCGCAGCACCCGAAGCGCCTCACGATGAACAAGCACGACATGCGCCGGACTCAATCCGTCCACGATCACGAGTTCGCGGCGTCGGTCGCCATCCTGGTTGATCACGTGGACGACCTTCCCACACCCGGCCCGCCTCACGTCCAGCGAAGGAAGGGTGCAGCAACGCGGCCATTGTCAGACACGGCCCAGGACACGCGTGACCGCGGCGCACGGCTCACGGTCCGTCGGATGCCGCGGTCATGATCTTCCTGCCCCGTACGCTGAACGGCATGGCAGACGCGATCGTCGTCGGATCCGGACCCAACGGACTTGCGGGCGCCGTCACCCTCGCCCAGGCGGGCGTGCGCGTCACCGTCCTGGAGGCCGCGGACGAGCCGGGTGGAGGCTGCCGGTCCGGGGAGCGCACGCTCCCCGGGCTGATCCACGACCATTGCTGCGCCGTGCACGCCACGGGAGTCGCCTCGCCGTTCCTCAGCTCGCTCGGTCTCGAGCGGTACGGCCTGGAGTGGGCCTGGCCCGAGGTCGACCTGGCGCACCCCCTGGACTCAGGACCGCCCGGGGTACTGCTGCGCTCCCTCGACGCGACCGCCGCCGCGCTCGGTCCGGTGGACGGGCCCGCGTGGCGTGGTGTCTTCGCCCCGCTCGTGGACGGGTTCGACGACCTGCTCACCGACATCATGCGCCCGGTCGCCCATGCCCCGGCGCATCCCGTGCACCTTGCGCGTTACGGGCTCCGGGCAGCGCTGCCCGCAGCGGTGCTCGTCCGGCGCTGGCGTACCGACGCCGCACGCGCGCTGTTCGCCGGACTCGCGGCGCACGGTTTCCACCCCCAGAACCGCCCGCTGACCAGCGCGATCCCGCTGTTGCTCGGCGCCGCGGGCCACGCCGTCGGCTGGCCCGTCGCGCACGGCGGCTCGCGCGCCGTCAGTGATGCGCTCGTCGCCCGGCTTAAGGAGCTCGGCGGGACGGTCGAGACCGGCGTACGCGTCGACTCGCTGGACGAGCTCCCGCCGTACGACACGGTCCTGCTCGATCTCGCGCCCGCGGCCGTGCTCCGCATCGCGGGAGACCGGCTGCCCCCGCGCGTACGGCGGGCCTACACGCGCTTCCGGTACGCTCCGGGCGCGTACAAGGTCGATCTCGCGGTCGAAGGGGGCGTGCCCTGGCGGGACGAGGTCTGCCGGCGCGCAGGGACCCTGCACCTCGGCGGCTCGGCCGCGGAGGTCGCACACACGGAACGCGAGATCAACCGCGGGCGAATGCCCGAACGGCCGTTCGTGCTGGTCGCGCAGCAGTATCTCGCCGATCCGTCCAGATCGCGCGGCGACGTCCACCCCGTCTACGCGTACGCGCACGTGCCGAACGGCTATCCGGGAAACGCGACCGAGGCCGTGCTCCGACAGTTCGAACGTTTCGCGCCGGGCGTCCGGGAGCGGATCGTCGCGACGGCCGTTCGGTCGGTCTCCGCGACCGAGGCGTACAACCCGAACCACGTAGGCGGCGACATCATCACCGGCGCCACCGGCCCCCTCCAGCTCGCGCTGCGTCCGCGCCGCGCGACGCTGGATCCGTACAGCACCGGAATCCCGGGGGTCTACCTGTGCTCGGCGGCGACCCCACCGGGCGCGGGCACGCATGGAATGTGCGGGCACAACGCGGCGCGCTCGGCACTGCGTGCGGCGGGGCGGGATCGGTAGCAGACTCGTTAGCGGCACCCGAGGAAAGGGCGATGCACCATGCTCACCACCCGTTACGTCACAGGCTCCCCGAACTGGATCGAACTCGGTACCCCCGACATCGAGGGCGCGGGCGCCTTCTACGGAGGCCTCTTCGACTGGACCTTCCGGTCGGCCGGCCCCCAGGCAGGCGGCTACGGGATGTTCCAGCTCGGCGGGAAGACGGCGGCCGGGGCGATGACCGTGTCCCCCGAACAGGGGGCCACCGCCTGGAACCTCTACTTCCAGTCGCCCGACGCGGACGCCACGGCCAAGCGGGTGCGCGACGGTGGCGGAACGGTCGTGGCCGAGCCGATGGACGTCTTCGACCTGGGCCGCATGGCGATCTTCTCCGACCCCGCGGGCGTCGGCTTCGCGACCTGGCAGCCGGGCACCAACAAGGGCCTGGACGTGGTGAACGAAACGGGCTCGCTGCGCTGGGCGGAGCTCTACACGCCCGACACGGAGTCCGCACTCGGCTTCTACCGCTCGATCTTCGGCTGGGAGGAGTTCGGCGTCCCCATCCCGGGCGGCGACACCTACACGACGGTCAACCCGCCCGGCACGGGCCCGGAAGGCATGTTCGCCGGCCTCGTCCCCCTGGAGACCGACCCCGCAGAGGCGGCCGACGGCCCTTACTGGCTCCCGTACTTCGAGGTCGACGACACGGACGCATCCGTCGCCCAGGCCGAAAAGCTGGGCGGTAAGGTCCGGTTGGCACCGCTCGACCTGGAGGACGTGGGCCGCATCGCGAAGCTGGCGGACCCTTTCGGGGCACGCTTCGCGATCATCAAGAGCGTGCCCCGGGGGTAGCGTGCCTCAGGGGCAAGGGCGCGCGGCAGCTTCGTTGAGTGTTCATTGACGCGGTGTTTATCGGCTGCGGGCAACGTTTCCCGCATGCCGATCAACACCACGACGACGACCGCCACCGAACTCTCCTGGCAGGAAGCAGCCCTCTGCGCCCAAGCCGGCCCCGAATTCTTCTTCCCCGCCCCCGGCTCCTCGACCCGCGAGGCCAAACTGCTGTGCGGCGCGTGTGAGGGACGTGTGGCGTGCCTGGAGTACGCGCTGGCGAACGACGAGCGGTTCGGGGTCTGGGGCGGGCTGTCGGAGAAGGAGCGGCAGCGCCTGCGGCGCGGTCAGAGCCAACGCCGCAGGTAACGACCGTTCCTGGCGAGCCCGGCGCGCTCGGCGCGCTCGTCGGCCGGGGGGAGCTCCGCCCCGGAGTGCGAGGGTCGGATGACGCGTTGGGGGTAGTGGCCTCCGGTGGGGGAGGCGACGCCGCCGCAGGCGGGATCGCCTGCGAACCAGATGATGTCGGGGTGGGGGTTCTGTTTGCGCCGGAGGTCGCAGCTGTACGGGGTCGGGTGAAGCAGCAACTCCTGGTCCGGGGCGATGGCCAGCGCCATGACGAAGTTCCTGCCCTCGGGGATGTACCTGCAGGGAACGGCTCGCCAGGGATAGCACCGGAGGATGCGAGCGATGCGTGGCGCGCCGAGGACGCCGAGACCCACGAACGGAATGGTGGGCAACGAGACGAGCAGCGTCGTCCCGACCAAGGGGATCGCATCGTCCGGCTCCAGCAGCGTTACGGACGCCGCGACCAGTACGACGGGCACGACGACGAATGCGCCGAGCCAAAGGAGCCGCCGTCGAACCAGCCTGCGATACGCCCAGGCGGTCGGGGCATGCTCATACGCCGTCTTCGGCATAGGGACGCTTGGAGCGGTGGGAGAAGTCACGACAGAAGCTCCAGAAGTCGGCTCGGTCGGAGTTGCGCGGCGGGCTTTGGGTCGGGTTCCACAAAGCTGACGGACTGCCCGATGCCCACGAGGATGTCCGTGTACTCGGCTGCCATCGTGGTCGCGCACGTCGTCAAGTCAATGACCACCACTCGGGACCCGTTGGGCCGAGCCACTGCCAGGCGAGCCTGGAACACGCCGGGTGGCTCAGCCTCGATTCCGGCGGCCGTCCGAAGACCGGCGGGAAGATCGGGCAGTATCCGCGCTGCTAGGGCGGCCGGGCGTCCACATGCAAGGTCGACGAGCCGACGGTCCAGAACGGTGCCGAAGCCTCCCGTTGCCAGCTCGATTCCGGAGAGCGCCGCTGCCAACGCGGCATTCGGAGCGCCGGTAGGCACGTCTGACACTGTGACCAGTGAGACGCAGAGCTCGCCGTTCTGGCCATGATGCAATCCGAAGGAGGCATGCATGGTGCCCTGCTCGTGCATCGCGGCCAACAGGCCACACAGAGCATGCGTTTTGCGCAATGCCCGTTCACCCGCAGCTGTGTCCTCGTGGATGAGCGGAAGTTCGCGCTCCAAGCGGGAGTCGACGTCGCCCAGACCTTTGGGGTCGATGTCGTGGTAGCCCGGCGGAAGCCGGAACCAGCAAGTGTCGGTGCGATCCATCGCGAGAGCCTCCTAGCGGGCCTGTGACCATGCCCTGGCGGCAGAGATGTAGTTGGGCACGTCGGAAGTGGTGATGCGTGCGCTGTCGGTCACTGTGGCCGTGTTCTTCACCGCGTCGTTGTCGTCGGCTCCGACGAGTCCGACAAGCGACGTCGCGACGCCGGTGCCTGCAACGCCCGCTTGGACCTGCTTCTGTGACACGCGGGAACCTGTCTGACGAACGGTCCAGTCAGCGAGAGGTTTTGGGGCCTGGTCGATGGCCCGCATCGCGTCTCGTGCGTCCGTGCTGAAGGCTCGGGCGCCTTGCCGGAGACCGTCATCCACGGCTCCGGCGGCTCTCGTTGCGACGGCCGCCCCTTGTGCGCCCTTGGCGACAGCGGCTACCCCCGGAATTGCTCCCAGGGCATCACCTGTGAGCGTGGCTGTGGCTGCCCAGAACTTCCCGCCATATTCACCCTTGGTGAACCCAGCCTTGAGCGCGGATCGGATCTTCGGATCCGAGGCATGCACCATGAGAGCGGCGAGACTCAGGCCCGCGGCCACGAACAGAAGCGGCACGAGGGCGCCACCAGCGAAGATCGCCGCGAGCCCGGCCAGAGCCGACAGTGTGCTCAACCCGTCGCCCAGATGCTCGTCCACCCACTTGAGCACGGAGTCAAACGCCCCCGGCTCCACCGGCGCCAGCCTCTCCGTCGCCTCGTTCAGCCCCTTCGCAATCCGCGACGCCTCCAAGCGATGCGTCTCCTCAAGCTCCCGCGCCAGCTTCCGTACATCCGCCAGCGCCTCGCGTGCCTTCGCGACCGCGTCCACCGCCGTCGCGAGGTCCGTCGCCGGGGCGTCGGGGAGGGCGCGGGTCGAGGACTCGTGGGCCTCGGCCTTCGACAGGGCCGAGGCGTGGAGCTTCGCGCGGGACTCGTACGTACGGGCCGTCGACTGGTAGCCGATCAGGTCGTCGTGCCAGGTCCCGAGCTGTGCCGCGGCCTTGGACAGGGAGTGGTGTGCGTTGCGGAGGCAGCGCGAGAGGTCGCCGTCGAGGGCCTTGCGGAAGGCCGTCGCGGCCTCTCCCTGCCAGGTGGAGCTCTCACCGAGGAGGCGGTCGACGAGGCGGTGGGCCGTGCCGAGCGACGCGGCCGACGTGGTCAGCTTCGCGCCCAGAATGGCGATCTCCGTGGGGCTTCCCGGCGCGGGGTCCCATCCCAGGTGGGGGAACGACGCGTCAGCCACGGGGCGCCACCGCCTTGAACGCCGCCTCGATCGCCCGGTTGATCTCGGTGTAGTCGGCGTGGCCGGCCCTCACGCCCTCGTGGACCGTGCCGATCCGTTCGCCCAGCTGGTCGGCACCGTACTTCCAGCGTTCCTGGAAGCCGTCGCACGCCTCGTCCAGCTCCTTCGTGCCCAGCTGGTCCGCCCGTACGTGTTCCAGCGCGCGTCTCGCCTCGCGCAGTGAGGTGAGGGATTCGCCCAGCGCGCGGGAGAAGCGGCCCAACTGGTCGGTGTCCACGTGAAGATCACGGCTCATGGCGGACCACCTTGGCAGATCATCGCCAAAGCGCAGAAATGCCGTACCTCTCCCGAGTGGCGCGATAACCGGATGCTGACGACCGGCACGTGTCATTACGATCAACGAGCATGGGGGACCTGATAACGGACGAGGAGCTGGCGGCGTTCGGCGGCACGATGGACCGGCTGCGGACGCTGCCGCTGGACGATCCCGCGCGCAGGCGCGGCGAGGAGCTCGCCGCCTCGTTCGCCCGGGAGAGCCGGAACAAGCGCCGCAAGGCCCGTCACCAGGCGCGGTCCGAAGCCGACGCCGGGATCAGCGCGGCCACCGTGACCGGTGCGCTCGACCGCCGTGAGGACACCGCGCTGGAGCTGCGGCACGGGACCGTGGGGGAGTATCTGAAGCCCCGGCACTGCTATGTCTGCAAGTCGCTCTACCGACAGGCCGACGCGTTCTACCATCGGCTCTGCCCCGAGTGCGCCCGCGACAACGCGGCCCGCCGCGCCCTGAGCACCGACCTGTCCGGCCGCCGTGCCCTGCTGACCGGCGGCAGGGTGAAGATCGGTTTCCAGCTCGCGCTGATGATGCTCCGCGACGGCGCGGACGTCCTCGTCACGAGTCGCTTTCCGCAGGACACGCTGCGCCGGTTCCGTGCGGCGGAGGGGAGCGAGGAGTGGTTCGAGCGGCTGACCGTGGTCGCGATCGACCTGCGCGACCCGCGGCAGGTGCTCGGGCTGTGCGAGCGGCTCCGTGCGGACGGCGCGCCGCTCGACATACTCGTCAACAACGCGGCGCAGACGATCCGGCGGCCTCCCGAGTCGTACGCCCTGCTGGCCGCCGGGGAGGGGAGTGGGCCACCGCCTGGCGTGCTCACCGCGCCCGGGTACGCGCCCATGGCCGCCATCGGTCGTCGGTCCGGCTCCCTCGCCCTCGTACTGCCCGATGCGGACGAGGCCGGTCTGCTGCCCGACACGGCGCCCTCCAACTCCTGGTCCGCGCGCATCGGTGAGCTCGACCCGGCCGAGCTGCTCGAGACCCAGCTCGTCAACGCCGTGGCGCCGGCGCTGCTGTGCGACCGGCTGCTGCCGCTGCTGCTGGCGTCGCCGTGGCCGCGCCGGTACATCGTGAACGTGTCCGCGGTGGAGGGCCGGTTCGCCGTGCGCAACAAGACCGGCGGTCATCCGCACACCAACATGGCCAAGGCCGCGCTCAACATGCTGACCCGCACCAGCGCGGAGGAGCTCGCCGCGCAGGGCGTGCACATGTGCAGCGTGGACACCGGCTGGATCACCGACGAGAACCCGGCACCGCGGAAGGCGCGGATCGCCGCGGCCGGCATTCGCACGCCGCTCGATATCGTGGACGGCGCGGCGCGCGTGTACGACCCGATCGTGCGGGGCGAGGCGGGTGCGCCGGTGGCCGGCGTGTTCCTGAAGGACTACCGCGAGGCCGCCTGGTGACGCAGTGTCCCGGAGGGAGGGGGGACCACTCAGTTCGCCGGGATACGGAACGTCTCTCCGTACGTCCGCCACTCCAGCGGCGTGGCCAGGTTCATGTTCCCGTTCCGCAGGAACACCCGCTGCTCGGTCTCGATGCGGGACGTGTCGCGCGCGGCGGCGGTCAGCCTGGTCCGGATGACGGACCGGCTCGCGTCGAGGAAGGTGTGCAGATACGCCTTCTCGTCGCCGCCCTCCGCCGCCGTCTTCGCCTTCTGCATCGCCGCGTGCCGGATGCCGTAGAAGCCGTCGGTCTCCAGGCCGGGGCCGTGCAGCACCATGGCGTCGTAGTAGATGAACTGGCCGAGGGTGCCGAGGCCGTCCATCTTCGCGAGCTGCACGGCCGGGTCGAAGTAGATCCGGTCCCGGGTCTCGTCCTGGGCCTTCCGGAAGGCCGGCTTCTGCGCCTCCTGCGCCCAGGCTTCCGTGAAGCCGGGGTCGAGGCCCTCGTGCGAGTCGGTGCCGTCGACCTTGCGGAGTGCGGGGAGATAGCGGGCGAGCCCGTTGTCCGGGTGGGCGGCGGTGTACGACTCGACGAGCTGCAGCATGTCGTTGGTGCCGGAGCAGAAGCCGATGACTCCGGCGGTGTAGCCGTTGCCGTCGCCGTGGTCCTCGATCGCGTCGTACTGGCCGCGCCAGTCGAGCGTGGAGTTGTCCGCGCTGGCCACGAGCTGCGCCGCGATCTCCTTCTTGGCGGGGTCGGCGAGGCCGGCCGGCAGCTTCGCGATCCGGGCCTCCAGCGCCTTCTGTTCCGCCGCCGAACCCGACTTCAGGGGGTTGGGCGCGCGGCTCGGCCCCGGTGCCGCCTTGTACGGCCGGTCGGCGAGGGGGATGTCCGACTCGCCGCCCCCGCCGATGACGACGGACACGGCTATGGCCACGGGCGCGGCGACGAGGAGGATACGGGTCACAGGCTTCACGCGGCACAGCGTACGGTCCACCCTCGTCTGCGCGAACGCCCCCTCCCGTGGAATCCGGTGCGCCCGCGGGTCCCGGGCCGCGCCGGGCGGGCTCACGCCGCGCGTCGGACACCCCCCAGGTCCCGCGCCTCGGCGGTTCCGGTCGTTCCGGGCGCGCCACCCCCTGCGCCCGTCCCACCCCCACGCGCGGCGGCTCGGCCTGCCGCGGCGGAACGCTGAAGCGGCCGTCGGTGCTGCATCAAAGTCCCTATAGGCTGGGCGAGTTGATGGTCGGAGAGGTCCTGGGGGTCTCGGAGTGCGAGGGGCGGACGGCGTGACGGGGATCGGGGAGATGCGGCTCAGCGATGGGACCGCGGTGCGGGTCGAGGTCGAGGGGCAGCAGGAAACCGGGATCGACCGGGTGGGCCGCGGGTCGGCATCCGAGGTCGTCCGCGGCTCCGCGCAGACCCTCCAGGAGGCCCTCGCGCACATCAGGCCCGCGGTCGATGCGGTCGCCGACAGCGTCAGGGGCCTGGCGAGCCGACCCGACTCCGTGAGCGTGGAGTTCGGGATCAAGCTGTCCGCGGAAGCGGGCGTCGTGGTGGCGAAGGCGGCCAGCGAGGCCAACTTCGCCGTGCGTCTGGAGTGGGACGCCCGTGACCCGCGATGATTGCGGACGTGGCGGCGTTACGGGGTGAGGGAGCGCTGGAATCGGGTCTCGTCCGCATACGGGGCGGCGGCCAGGTCGCGGGGGCGGGGTTCCTCGTGGCGCCCGACGTCATCTGCACCTGCGCGCACGTGATCGCGGACGCGCTGGGTCTCCCGAGGGAAACAGCGAACGCTCCCGCCGAGGCCGTGCAGGTGGAGTTCCCGCTGGTGCGCGACGCGGACGGAGCCGTACCCGCGGTGCGCGCCCGGGTCGTCTCCTGGCAGCCGGTACTGGAGGACGACAGCGGCGACGTGGCCCTGCTGCGCCTCGACGCACCCGTACCGCACGCGCGACCGGTGCCGCTCGTGGACGGTACGTCCGTATGGGGGCACTCCTTCCGCGCGTACGGCTTTCCGGGCGGCGGCGACCACGGGGTGTGGGCGACCGGCACGCTGCGGGGCGTCCAGGGTGCGGGCTGGGTGCAGATGGACACCGGGCCGGGCGGCCCACCGGTCACCAAGGGCTACAGCGGCGCGGCGGTCTGGGACGACGTGCAGGGCGGCGTCGTCGGACTGGCCGTGGCGGCCGGTCGTGGCGAGCTGGCGGGCACCGCGTTCCTCGTACCGTCCGCCGCGCTCGTGGACGAGGAGGTGCTGCGCCCGACGTGCCCGTTCCGCGGCCTCGAGGCGTTCGAGGAGGAGGACGCCGCGTTCTTCCACGGACGCGACGACGACGCAGGGCGGCTCGCCGCATCGATCGCCGGGCGCCACCTCACCGTGGTCGTCGGCCCCTCCGGGAGCGGCAAGTCCTCACTGATCCGCGCCGGCCTGGTGCCCCGGCTCCGGGCGGACGGCATGAGCGTGACCGCCCTGCGCCCCGTACCCGGCGTACCACCGGAGACGCTGCTGGCGCACGCGCTCGTACCCGTTCTGGAGCCGGAGATCGGGGAGGTCGACCGGCTGGGCAGGGCGGCGGAGCTGGCGCGGCTGCTGGTCGGGGAGGCCGACGGCCCCGCCGGGGCCGCGGCGGAGGCGGGAGCGGACGGCGTCCGGACCCCGCGGGCCGTCGCCGGTCTGCGGGCCTCGCTCGAAGAGCGGGCCGGTCCCGGCGGCCATCTGATCGTCGTCGACCAACTGGAGGAGTACGCCGGCGCCGAACCCGCCGCCGCGCGCACCCTGCTGCGCCTCCTCCTCGCGTTGACGGACCACCCGCGCGAGGGCGACGGGCGCGGCCTGCGTGTCGCGGCCACCGCGCGCCAGGAATCCCTCGACGTCCTGCTGACGTCGGAGACGTCCGGCGCGCTGAGCGACGCCGTCTTCTTCCTCGCCCCGCTGGACGCCGAGAACCTGTACCGCGCCATCACGGGTCCCGTCGATGCCGTACCGGGGCTGTGGCTGGAGCCGGGGCTCGCCGAGCGCATCGTCGAGGAGGCCGCGGACCAGCCGGGCCGGATGCCGCTCGTGGAGTTCACCCTCACCCGGCTCTGGGACCGGCGCGAACGCTTCATGCTCACCCACGCCGCGTACGACGAACTCGGCGGCGTCGCCGGAACCCTGGTGGGCTACGCGGACGATGCCTACCGCGCGCACGTACCCGCCTCCGAAGAGGCCGTGGCGCGCAGGCTGTTCGTGCAACTGGCACGCCCCGACGACCGGGGCGGATACACCCGCCGCGCCACCCCCGTCACCCAGCTCGATCCGGCCGCGGTGTCGCTCGCCCGCCGTCTCGCGCGCGGGAAACTGGTCATCATCGGTCGTACGGCCGAGGGCACGGAGATCGTCGACCTCACGCACGAGGCCCTCACCCGGCTGTGGCCCAGACTGCGCGGCTGGCTGGACGACAGCAGGAACTTCCGGGTGTGGCAGGAGCAGCTCCGTACCGACATGGCGCGCTGGGAGGCGAAGGACAAGGAAACGGGGGCCCTGCAGCGCGGGAAGACCCTTGCCGAGGGTGTGGAGTGGCTTCAGCGGCGGCCCGAGGACGTGCCGACGGACGAGCGCTCCTACATCGAGGCCGGCCGCCGGTACGCGCAGCGGACGATCCGCGGGCTGCTGGCGGCAGCTGCGGTCCTCGTGGCGCTGCTGTTGCTGGTGGGAACGCTGGGCGCGATCACCCTGGACACCAGCCAGGAGCTCAGGACCCAGCTGCGTACCCTCGCGTCCCGCGCGCTCGCGGAGGAGTCCGGCAGCCGGGAGGCCCAGGAACCGGGCACGGCAGTGCAGTTCGCGCTTGCCGCCTGGCACGCCGACCGGACGCCGCAGGCCCGGGAGGCTCTGCTCCGGCAGTACGTACGGGCCCAGTACGTACGCGGCGCTTACACCGGACTGTGGCGGGGCCGGGTCCAGGACCTGGACGCGACCCCGGACGGCCGCACCCTCGTGGTGCGCTCCAAGCCCGACGGGGGCGACCCGTACGAGGTGTCGGTCGTGACCGGCGCACTGGACGGCACGCCGCGGCACTACACGCTCCAGGACGTACCCGAGACCGACCAGCGCGGCGAGATCAGCTCCGACGGGCGGCACTACGCAGTGGCGATGCCGAACGGCACGGTGCGGCTGTGGCGGCTGGACGGTAAGGGCGGCAAGCCGACCATGCTCGGCGCACCACTCACGGGCGACCTCGACAAGGTCGGGGCCTCGCTGGATTTCAGCCCGGACGGCAGCCGTCTCCTGCGGCTGCTCGACATCCACACCCCAGGCGCCGCGGGCGCCAAGCCGAGGGCCTTCCTCGACGTATGGGACCTGGGCAGTCTCGAGCCGCTGCCGGTGGCGGACACGGTGGTGTCGACCGCAGGAGACCAGAGTGTGCGTTTCGGGGAGAACCCCGACACCGTGGTGGTTTCGACGAGCTCCTCCGAGGACGCCAGGACGCCCAACGGGTCCTTCGTGCGCGACCTGCGCACGGGACGCGTGCTGCGAAAACTCCCGGCCGAGGCCGGTACCGGCAACTCGGACTTCTTCGACGGCACGGGCAGATATGGCTACAAGACCGAGGACTTCGACGCCTACGGCTACACCGAGGTGGCACTCGGCAGGCGGGGCACGGACGACACGTATGTGACCCGCCTGCCTCTGGACGACGAGCCGGGCTACGACGACCCGAAGTTCGCCGTTGCCCGTGACCCGGAGGGCGGACTGGCCGTGCTGTCCCCGGTCGGGAACACGCTGGTTGTGACCCACACACCCGCCGCCCCCCGGCCCGACGCCGGACGCGAGGTCACCGCGTCGGTCCTCTCGCCGGACGGTCGCCGGGTCGCGCGGCTGACGGACCGCGAGGTGCAAGTGGTGGATCTGGTACGGGGCGGCACCACCGACGGCGAGCTGCCGGCCGGGTTCGTCCGGGGCCAGGACCACAGCCTCGTATGGACGCCGGAGGGCAAGCAGCTCGTGCTCTCGCGGGAGGGCGGTTCACAGCTGCACGTGTACGACGCCGACGCGCTGTCCGATCGCGCCGACGTGCCCTTGGACGCAGGCCGGGAAACCGGTGAGCAAGACGGCCTGATCAGCTCGGTCGTACCCCTCCACGACGGTGACGTCATCGTCCTGACCAAGGGAGGCAACCTGCTCCGCGTGGACCCGGTGCACGGTGTTCAGACAGGAGAACCACTGACCGTCGACCGCTCACCACGCGTGCGGGCCTTTCCCCCGGTCAGGAGCCAGATCCTGGGCCGCCCGGGTCACCCGCACCAGGTCGCCGTGGTGACGGTCGACGACCGGGACCAGGGCAGGATCCAGATGTGGGACATCCGAGCCCGCAAACGGACGCAGGTGCTGAAGGGCGATGAGATCAGCTGGGCCTTCGACGGGAACGACGTTGCCAACCTGGCCTTCTCCCCGGACGGCCGGTACCTGGTAGCGGCCCACAACGACGGCAGACTGCACCGCTGGGACGTCGAGAAGGGTCGCGTCGTCGGCACGGCCATGGCGATGGAGACGGGCGACGGCCTCGTAGGCGTGACGGACAGCGGACTGGTGATCACGGCTGAGGGGCGCGGTGGGTACGAACTGTGGAGAGCCGACGAGGGCGTCCGCGTCGGCGCGATCCCCAGCGGCATCTACTCCACGGCGGTCCTGCGAGGCACCGAGCTGATCGTGGAGAGCAACGGCCGACGCACCGCCTTCGACCTGCGCCCCGACACCTGGTTCACGCACCTGTGCGAGAACGTGGGCCGTGCCTTCACCGAGGAGGAACGCGAACACCTCCCGGCCGGCACCCCGCCGGAGGCGCCCTGCACCCGCGACGCGGACGTGATCCGGGGAGGCCGCTGACAGCGGGCCCGGCACCCGGGGATCCGGCGGTGTCTCCGGATCCCCGGACGCGTCCGGGACGTGGCTCAGCCGCCCGCGCGCGCCGCCATCCGCGCCTTGCGCGCCGCGAGCTTCTCGTCGAACTTGCTCGCCTCCGCGTCCAGCCCGCCCATGTAGAGGCCCAGCTCCTCCTGCGCCTTCAGGCCCTCGGGGCCGAGCCCGTCGATGTCCAGCACCTTCAGGAAGCGCAGCACCGGCTGCAGCACATCGTCGTGGTGGATGCGCAGGTTGTAGATCTCGCCGATCGCCATCTGCGCGGCCGCCCGCTCGAAGCCCGGCATGCCGTGCCCGGGCATCCGGAAGTTGACCACGACGTCGCGCACGGCCTGCATCGTCAGATCAGGGGCGAGCTCGAAGGCCGCACCCAGCAGGTTCCGGTAGAAGACCATGTGCAGGTTCTCGTCGGTGGCGATCCGCGACAGCATCCGGTCGCAGACCGGATCGCCCGACTGGTGGCCGGTGTTGCGGTGCGAGATACGCGTCGCCAGCTCCTGGAAGGCGACGTACGCCACCGAGTGCAGCATCGAGTGGCGGTTGTCGGACTCGAAGCCCTCCGACATGTGCGCCATGCGGAACTGCTCCAGCTTGTCCGGGTCGACGGCACGCGAGGCGAGCAGATAGTCGCGCATCACGATGCCGTGCCGGCCCTCTTCCGCGGTCCAGCGGTGCACCCAGGTGCCCCAGGCGCCGTCGCGGCCGAAGAGCGTGGCGATCTCGTGGTGGTAGCTCGGAAGGTTGTCCTCGGTGAGCAGGTTCACCACGAGGGCGATCTTGCCGATGTCGGTGACCTTGGACTGGGCGGGCTCCCAGGGCTCGCCGTCCTCGAAGAGGCCCGGGAAGTTCCGTGCGTCCGTCCACGGGACGTACTCGTGCGGCATCCAGTCCTTGACGACCTTGAGATGCCGGTTGAGCTCCTTCTCCACCACCTCTTCCAGCGCGTACAGCAGCCGGGCGTCCGTCCACGCTTCCGAACTGCCGAGGTGGGGAGAGGTGATCGTCACGGGTACTCCTGGGGACGCGGATAGGTATCGGGGTGCATGCAGTGCCGAAGCCGTCGGGTCTCCGCCGGGCTGAGCCGGGGAAGGCGGATTACCTACGGCCTCGTAGGTTACGAAACCGTAGGTTAAAGGCCCGGTAAGCCATGGGCCAAGCCTCCATCCTTCATGTGTCGTAACGTCCGGTTATGTATGCAGGCCCCGCAGGCGCACCGAGAGACATGTCACGCAGCCTTCGAGCTTCTCGAACTCGCTGATGTCCACGAGAACCGGGACATAACCGAGATCCTTGAACAGCTCCGCCGTCTTCGGCGCACTCGCCGCCATCAGCAGCTTCCCGCCGCCCAGCAGCACCACGTGCGCCCCGGACTCCTCCGGCACCGGCAGGAACCGCGGAAAGAGGGAAGGCTGCTCCACCAGCGGCTCGTACCCGATCACGGTCCCGTCCGGCAGCGCCGTCACCGCCGACTTCAGATGCAGCACCTTGGACACGGGTACGGGGACCACACGCGCGCCCAGCGGCTCGAACGCCGCCCGCAGTTGCTGCACTCCGGCCGCATTGGTCCGCCCGCCCCGGCCCACGTACACCGTGTCGCCGATCTTCAGCACATCGCCGCCGTCGAGCGTGCCCGGCTCCCACACCCAGTTCACCGAGCAGCCGAGCCGGGCCAGCGACTCCTCGACGGACGTGGTCTCCGGCCTGCGGGACTCGGCTCCGGGCCGGGCGATGAGCGCCACGTTCCGGAACATCACCACCGTGTCCTCGACGAAGACCCCGTCCGGACAGTCGTCGGCCGGCTCGGTCTCCACGGTCTCCCAGCCGTGCTCGCGCAGGGCCTCCGCGTACGCCTCCCACTGGGCGAGCGCGGCACTCGTGTCGACGGGCCGCCGCTCGACATGGGTGACCAGGCCCTCGGCCAGGCGGGGGCTCGGACGTCGGATCAGGGCTTTTCTGCTCGGCACGGGGTCTCCTGAGCGGGCTCGGGGGATGACGGCGCCCATCATTAGCCGCACCTCCCGGGTGCCGTAAAGACCCACTCGGGGATGACCCGCGGATCACCCAGGATCACCCGAGGACGACCACTTCCTCGTCAGCGTCTCTCCACTGCCTGAGCGTCTCCTTCGTCCTCGTCATTCCTTCGCCTCCGTCAGTGCCTCGTGCACCTCGTCGGCCGACGTCGGCCGCAGCTCACCGTCGAGCAGCAGCCAGCGGGTGATCCCGAGGGACTCCAGAAACCGCACATCGTGGCTCGCCACGATCAGCGCTCCCTCGTACGCCTCCAGCGCCGCCGTCAGACTCCGCACGCTCGCCATGTCCAGATTGTTCGTCGGCTCGTCCAGCATCAGCAGCTGCGGAGCGGGCTCCGCGAGCAGCAGCGCAGCCAGCGCGGCACGGAAGCGCTCCCCGCCCGACAGGGTCCCGGCCGGCTGGTCCGCCCGTGCCCCCTTGAACAGGAAACGTGCCAGCCTCGCCCGAATCGCGTTGACCGTTGCCGCGGGGGCGAACCGGGCCACGTTCTCCGCCACGCTCAGCCCGTCGTCGAGCACGTCCAGCCGCTGCGGAAGGAAGCGCAACGGCACCTCGGCAGCCACCTCACCCGCGACCGGCTCCAGCTCGCCGGCGATCGTGCGCAACAGCGTCGTCTTGCCCGCTCCGTTCCGCCCGACGAGCGCGATCCGCTCCGGGCCGCGCAGCTCGAACTCGCCCGCGACCCGGGCCCCGTGGAGCAGCTCCACATCGGAGAGCCGCAGCACACCGCGGCCCGGATGAACCTTGGTGTAGGGCAGTTCGACGCGGATCTCGTCGTCGTCGCGCACCGCCTCCACCGCCGCGTCGAGCCGTTCCTTCGCCTCGTCCAGCTTCTCGGCGTGCATGATGCGGTGTTTGCCGGCGGAGACCTGCGCCTCGCGTTTGCGCGCACCCATCACGATCTTCGGCTCACGCTTGCTGTCGAACATCTTCTGCCCGTACCGCTTGCGCCGCGCCAGCTTGACCTGCGCATCGGCCAGTTCGCGCTTCTGCCGCTGCACATCGGCCTCCGCGACGCGGACCATCCGCTCGGCGGCCTGCTGCTCCACGGCCAGGGTTTCCTCGTACGCCGAATACGCGCCGCCGTACCAGGAGACCTCGCCGTCCCGCAGGTCGGCGATCTGGTCGACCCGCTCCAGGAGTTCACGGTCGTGGCTGACCACGACCATCACCCCGGACCAGGCCTCGACCGCGTCGTACAGCCGCCCGCGTGCGTACAGATCCAGATTGTTGGTCGGCTCGTCGAGCAGCAGCACGTCCGGGCGGGCCAGCAGCAGTGCGGCGAGCCGCAGCAGAACGCACTCGCCGCCCGACATCTCGCCGATGGTCCGGTCGAGTCCGATGTGCCCGAGCCCGAGCTGATCGAGCGTGGCGCGTGCCCGCTCCTCGACGTCCCAGTCGTCGCCGACCGCCGTGAAGTGCTCCTCGCGCACATCGCCCGCCTCGATGGCGTGCAGCGCGGCGCGCGTGGCCGCCACACCGAGCGCCTCGTCCACGCGGAGGGCCGTGTCGAGCACCAGATTCTGCGGCAGATACCCGACCTCGCCCGCGATCCGCACGGTGCCGCCGGTGGGCGTGAGCTCGCCCGCGATCAGGCGCAGCAGCGTCGACTTCCCGGAGCCGTTGAGGCCGACCAGACCGGTCCTGCCGGGGCCGGCGGCGAGCTGGAAGTCCTCGAAGACCGGGGTGCCGTCCGGCCAGGAGAAGGAGAGCGAAGTGCAGGTGATGGAGGTGGGGAACGTGGACATAGGGGTCTCCCTGTTGCGATGGAAGGGGTGAGAGCAACGGGTGAGACACCGGTGGCACCGGTCGGGACAGCTCGGGACAGCACAAAGGCCCTGGTCCGGAGGGAAGGGACGGCTCGTACGCCGAGGTCGCACACGGGAACGCGGGCAGATGCCGCGCCACACGGTGTCTCAGGACCTCAGACGAGCAATGTCCTTCTCCGATCAACGACAACAGGGCCGTCCACGAAAGTACGCCCGCGCGGGGCGGCGGGCAATCGAATTAATCGGCAGGCGTGCTGCTCAGCTCTCGGCTCGCCTCGCTCAGCAGGCGTCGCGCATCAGCTCGGCGAGGTCCTCGTCGAGATCGAGGTGGATGTGCTCCCGGCCGACGGGGACCAGCCCCTGTGCCCGCTTGAGGAAACGCCGCAGCTCGGAGCTGCGGATGTGCACCATCGCCGTGCCCTCGGGGGCGTGGAACTCCAGGACGGTCCGGTCGTATCCGTACGGCCGCACCCGGACGTCACCCAATCCCGCCGGCGCCTCCATGCCCTCCACGAGCAGCTCGCGCGAGAACGCCCAGGACACCTGGGTGCCCTCCAGGGTGGCCGGGGGAGGGAAGTCCATGCTGACGGCGAACGGATCCGAAGGGTCGTAGCGGAGGGTCGCCGGTACGGATTCCATCTGAGGCGCGGAGGCGACCAGACGGACCTGCACGGCCTGCTCGATGACGGTGGACAAGGCCTGCTCCCTCTCTTCGTTGCGGCGCGGCGACGTCTCCACGCACAGGGAAAGACGGTGGAACGACGGAATGCGTGCATCGGCGGGAGGGGCCGGGGGAGTGAGCTGTGTCACCGCCCACGGGTGCTCGGTGCCTTCGGACGCGGTCTGGACCGGGTGCCGGTGGTGGGCTACGTTCGCGCGCCATGACGTCCAAGGGGAAGACGAGACGAACGGTGTCCGTGGGACTGTGCGGGGCGGCGCTGGCCGCGGCCCTTGCCGCCCCGGGCACCGCGCACGCCGACGAGCGGCGGCAACCGCACTGGGAGCTCAAACAGACCGGCACGGAGGTACGGTTCCGGGGGCTCGCCGCCGTGACCCGGGACACCGCGTGGGCCGCGGGCTCCAAGGGCACGGTGCTCCGCACCACCGACGGCGGCCGGAGCTGGCGGAACATCTCCCCGCCGGGCGCGGGCGAGCTGGAATTCCGGGACATCGAGGCCTTCGACGGCAGGCGGGCCGTCGTCCTGGCCATCGGCGAGGGCGAGGCGTCCCGCGTCTTCCGCACCGGCGACGGCGGGGCGACCTGGACCGAGTCCTTCCGCAACACCGATCCGAAGGCCTTCTACGACTGCCTCACCTTCTTCGACAGCCGCCATGGCCTCGCGATGAGCGATCCGGTCGACGGCAAGTACCGGATCCTGTCGACCAGCGACGGCGGGAAGTCGTGGAAGGTGTTGCCGAGCGAGGGGATGCCGCCCGCCCAGCCCGGTGAGGCGGGGTTCGCGGCGAGCGGTCAGTGCCTGGTCAGCTCCGGACCCAAGGACGTCTGGCTGGCGACCGGCGGCGGCGCCACCGCGCGCGTTCTGCACTCCGCGGACCGCGGGCTGCACTGGACCGCAGCCGAGGCGACCGTTCCGGCCGGCGACCCGGCCCGCGGCGTGTTCGGCCTTGCGTTCCGCGACCGCACGCACGGACTCGCCGTCGGCGGCGACTACCGGACCGGCCAGGCGTCCCCGCAGGCCGGCGCGGCGACCCGGGACGGCGGCCGCAGCTGGCAGCAGGCGACGACCCCGCCGCCCGCCTACCGCTCGGGAGTCGCCTGGCTCCCGCACAGCCGGTCCGCGGCGCTCGCCGTCGGCCCCACCGGCACGGACCTGACGACGGACGGCGGCCGCAGTTGGCGGACCGTCGACACCGGGTCGTACGACACCGTCGACTGCACGGCCGACTTCGGGTGCTGGGCCTCGGGCGACAAGGGCAGGATCGCCAGGCTGGAGTACTAGGAGCAGCCCCGGGAGCCAGGAGCCGGGAGCCAGAGCCAGGAGCCCCGTCGGGAGTCCTACGAGGGCAACTGCTGCTTGTACGGCTCCAGTGCCGGCGCGGTCTTCGTCGCGATGAACTCCGTGATCCGGTACGTGCACACCCCGCCGGTGACGAAGGGGTCGGCCGCCGCGATCTCCTCGATCCGCGCGCGGTCGTCCCCGACGGCCAGCAGAACCCCGCCGTCGCGCGGGTTCTTACGGCCGGACGCGATCACGACACCGTCCTCGTACAGGGTGTCCAGCCAGGCCACATGAGCCGCGAGGAGTTCGTCGACGCGCTCGACGGGTGCGGTGTAGGTCAATTCCAGTACGAACATGATCGGCAGGTTAGCCGGGTGTCTAAGGTGGGGCTCACCATGACCACCATCAGGACACCTGCCGACGCGACCGAGGCCCGCGCCATCCAGGACGAACTGCGCGCCCGGGTCGTGCTCGACGAGCCAGGGCCGCCGCCCGGCACCGGCCTGGTCACCGGAGTGGACGTCGCCTACGACGACGAGCGCGATGTCGTCGTCGCGGCCGCCGTCGTCCTCGACGCCCGCACGCTCGCCGTCGTCGAGGAGACCACCGCGGTCGGCAAGGTCGCGTTCCCCTACGTACCGGGGCTGCTCGCCTTCCGCGAGATACCGACCGTGCTGGCCGCGCTGGAATCCCTGAAGACCGGCCCCGGGCTCGTCGTCTGCGACGGTTACGGACGCGCCCACCCGCGCCGCTTCGGGCTGGCCAGCCACCTCGGCGTACTGACGGGGCTGCCGGTGATCGGCGTTGCAAAGAACCCCTTCATCTTCGCCGCCGACCCGCCGGGCGACCGGCGCGGCGACGCCTCGCCCCTCCTCGCGGACGACGGCGAGGAAGTCGGCAGGGCGCTGCGCACCCAGGCCGGCGTCAAGCCGGTGTACGTCTCGGTCGGCCACCGCGTCTCGCTCGACAACGCCTGCGCCCACACGCTCGCGCTCGCTCCGCGCTTCCGCCTCCCCGAGTCCACGCGGCGCGCGGACGCGCTCTGCCGGCGTGCGTTGCGGGAGGCGACGGCGGTGTGAGCAGCGGACTGCGGGGGCGGGGCTCCGCCCCCGAACCCCCGCGCCTCAAACACCGACGGGGCTCCAAAGGAGCCTGTCCGACGATGGAGGACACGGCCCAAGGCCGTACGGGGGGTCTGGGCGCTTGCCCCCGGTTCGGGAGGGGGCGGGTAGGGGAACAGGCCCCGCGCAGCGGCCCACGTTCCCCGCGCACCCCCTACCGCGCGTCCGCCACCCGGAAGACGATGCCCGCATCACGCAGCCGCTTGATCAGCGCGTCGCCCAGCGCGACCGCCGTCGTGACCTGCCCCGCGGTCGGGGGCAGGTCGTCGAAAGCGAGGCTGAGGACCGACTCGGCGAGCATCTTCGCGGTCTCGCCGTAGCCGGGGTCGCCGCCCGAGACCTCCGTGAAGACCCGGCGCCCGCCGCCCTCGCCGACGAAGCGGACCCGGAACCAGCTTCGTTCGCGCTGTTCCGCGCTGGGCCCGCGGCCAGGTTCGTAGCGATCCATCAGCCACCGGCGGCTGGGCGGGAGCTGGGCCAGGGCCGCGAGGGCACCGAGGGCCACGGGGCCGCCGATGGCCATCGGGAGCGTGTTGACCGACGCATAGTGCCGGTACTGGAAGTCGGGGCCGTAGCGCTTGAGCCCCGCCGCCGACCGCGCCACGATCCGCGGGTCCAGCGTGGGCAGCGGCAGCGCCCAGGTGCCGGTCTCCTTGCTGAACCGGGGCGCCCCGAGCGGAGCCCGGGCCCGGCGGCCCACCAGCCGCGGCTCGTGCAGCCGCCGCTCCCGCGCCGCCCGCACGGCCTCGCGCTGCCGGCCCATCGCGGTGACGGCGGACGCGAACGTACCGCCGGAGAACATCCCGCCACCGCTGACGAAGCCGTCGACCCGCAGCGGTACGTCCTCCGGCAGCTGCTGGACCGTGAAGTACGCCCCCAGATCGTGCGGTACGGAGTCGAATCCGCATGCGTGCACGAGCCGCGCCCTGGTTTCGCGGGCGCGCGCGTCGTGCCGTACGAACATCGTGTCAACGAACTCGGGCTCGCCGGTGAGGTCGGCGTAGTCCGTCCCGGCCTCGGCGCAGGCGGCGACCAGCGGCTCCCCGTACCAGACGTACGGGCCGACGGTCGTGGCGACGACACGAGTGGATTCGGCGAGCTCGCGCAGCGAGTCCGGGTCCGAGGCGTCGGCGACGATCAGGGGCAGACCGGAACAGGCGGGTTCGATCGCGGCGAGCCGCTCGCGCAGCCGCTCCAGCTTGGCCTTGCTACGACCTGCGACGGCCCAGCGGCACTCCTTGGGCGCATGCGCCGCGAGGTACTCCGCGGTGAGCCTCCCGACGAAGCCGGTGGCTCCGAAGAGCACGATGTCGTACGGCCTCTCCGGTCCGTTCTGCCTGTTCAATGACCCCTCCGACTGATAGCCCCGCGCCGATGTCGCTGGGCGAGGCTAGCGTGGGGCGGACGAGTCCATGCGACCGGGAGGACGGGGATGGCGGCACCACCGAAGGCGGCTCTGGCGAAATGGGAGAAGGTGCGGTCCTTTGCCCTGGGCCTGCCGGGTGCGGGCGAGGAGTTTCCGTGGGGCGAGACCGTCGTGAAGGTCAACAAGAAGATCTTCGTCTTCCTGGGGGTGGACGACGGCAGTTATCCGCTGGGTATCGGCGTCAAGCTGAAGGACGAGGCGATGCATGCGCACGCCTTGGCCTGCCCTGGGGCCGAGCCGTCGGGCTACGGCCTGGGGAAGGCGGGCTGGGTGCAGATCCCGCTCGCCCTGAAGGGTGCTCCGAGCGCCGATGTGCTCTGTGACTGGGTCGAGGAGAGCTACCGCACCATCGCGACCAAGAAGCTGATCGCCGAACTGGACGCGCGCTGACGACCGGCGTTCGCTCGGCCCAGCTCAGCCCAGCCCAGATCAGCCCAGCCCAGCCCAGATCAGCCCAGCTCCGGTCCGTGCCGACGGTTTCGCGCGGCTCTGTGATCCGGGCGATGGGCTGTGCCGCCGGAAGTGCGACGAGCGATGCGGCGCGGTCGGGGCGGGGTATACGCAAGGAGTCTCCGTTCCCGCTTCCGGCGGGCGGACTCTCCTGCACCGGGAGAAAAACCAAGCGCTTGCTCGCCTCTGGGGCTTGTGCGGAGTGGAACGCGTTCTTAACATCATCGATGTTACATCAGTTGTGTCACATTGCTGGGGGCTTGATGTCAGCCACAGGGAACGGCCCGTCGGGCGGTCCGCTGGCCGGAGTGCGCGTGGTCGAGCTGGCGGGAATCGGGCCCGGTCCGTTCGCTGCCATGCTGCTCGCCGACCTCGGCGCCGATGTCGTACGGATCGACCGCCCCGGCGGCGCGGGACTCGCGATCGATCCGGCGTACGACCTCACCAACCGCAACAAAAGGTCCGTACTCATCGATCTCAAGGCCGACGACGGGCCCGGGCAGGTCCTCGACCTGGTCGAGCGCGCCGATGTGCTGATCGAGGGATACCGCCCCGGCGTCGCCGAGCGGCTCGGCGTCGGGCCCAAGGAGTGTCACGCCCGCAACCCCGCACTGGTGTACGGGCGGATGACCGGCTGGGGTCAGGAGGGTCCGCTCGCCCAGCGTGCCGGACACGACATCGCGTACATCGCCGTGACCGGTACCCTCGGCATGATCGGTAAGCCCGACGAGCCGCCCACCGTCCCCGCCAACCTGGTGGGCGACTACGCGGGCGGCTCGCTCTATCTCGTCATCGGCGTGCTGGCCGCACTGCAGCACGCCCGCACCCCCGGGGGCACCGGCCAGGTCGTGGACGCGGCCATCGTCGACGGGGCCGCGCATCTGGCCACGATGATCCACGGGATGATGGCGGCGGGCGGCTGGCAGGACCGCCGTGGCGCGAACCTCCTCGACGGCGGCTGCCCCTTCTACGGGAACTACGAGACCGCCGACGGGCAGTACATGGCGGTCGGGGCGCTCGAGCAGCAGTTCTACAACGAGTTCATCGAGCTGCTCGGCATCAAGGACGAGGCCCCGGCGCGCAAGGACTTCGCCCGCTGGGGCGAACTGCGCGCGGCCGTCGCCGACCGTTTCCGTACGAAGACACGGGAGGAGTGGACGGCGGTCTTCGAGGGCTCCGACGCGTGTGTCGCGCCCGTGCTGTCGCTGCGCGAGGCCCCGGCCCATCCGCATCTCGCCGCGCGGGGCACCTTCGTCGACCACGGCGGGATCACCCAGCCGGCCGCGGCGCCGCGGTTCTCGGCGACGCCGGGTTCCGTACGCCGGCGGCCCGCGCAGCCGGGCGCGGACACGGAAGAGATCGCGCGCGACTGGGACGTACCGAGCATCCGTCAGCAGAGCGGGGAACGGTGAACGCAGTGAGCGGAACGGACGGGGCGGGCGGAATGGAATGGACGGGATGAGTGGAATGAGCGGAATGAAACGACAGATCTTCAACGCCGAGCACGACGCGTTCCGCGAGACCGTCCGCACCTTCCTCACCAAGGAGGTGCTGCCGCACTACGAGCAGTGGGAAAAGGACGGCATCGTCTCGCGCGACGCCTGGCTGGCGGCCGGCAGGCAGGGACTGCTCGGGCTCGCCGTGCCCGAGGAGTACGGAGGCGGCGGGAACACGGACTTCTGCTACAGCGCCGTGCTCGCCGAGGAGTTCACCCGGGCCGGCGCCCCCGGGTTCGCGGTCGGACTGCACAACGACATCATCGGCCCGTATCTCACGTCGCTCGCCACCGAGGAGCAGAAGCGGCGCTGGCTCCCCGGCTTCTGCAGCGGCGAGATCATCACGGCCATCGCCATGACCGAGCCGGGCGCGGGCTCCGACCTCCAGGGCATCCGCACCACCGCGGAGGACCGTGGCGACCACTGGCTGCTCAACGGCTCCAAGACCTTCATCTCCAACGGCATCCTCGCCGACCTGGTGATCGTCGTCGCCAAGACGACTCCGGAGGGCGGGGCCAAGGGGCTGTCGCTGCTGGTCGTCGAGCGCGGCATGGAGGGCTTCGAGCGCGGCCGCAACCTCGACAAGATCGGCCAGAAGGCCCAGGACACGGCGGAGCTGTTCTTCAACGACGTACGCGTCCCGAAGGAGAACCTGCTCGGCGATCTCCACGGCGCCTTCATCCATCTGATGACCAATCTCGCCCAGGAGCGGCTCAACATCGCGGTCGCCGGGATCGCGGCGGCCGAGTACCTGCTGGAGATCACGACGCAGTACGTGAAGGAGCGCGAGGCATTCGGGCGGTCGCTCGCCAAGCTCCAGCACATCCGTTTCGAGATAGCCGAGATGGCCACCGAATGCGCCGTCACCCGCACCTTCCTCGACCGCTGCATCGTCGATCACTCCAACGGGGAGCTCGATGCCGTGCACGCCTCGATGGCCAAGTGGTGGGCCACGGAACTGCAGAAGCGCGTCGCCGACCGCTGTCTGCAGCTGCACGGAGGCTACGGCTACATGACGGAGTACCGGGTCGCCAAGGCGTTCACGGACGGCCGTATCCAGACGATCTACGGCGGCACGACCGAGATCATGAAGGAGATCATCGGCCGCTCCCTGCTCTCCTGACCCTCAACACCGAAGCTTCTGTGATGCGAAAGGTTCTGTTGTGAGTACCGAAGCGTTTGTGTACGACGCGATCCGCACCCCGCGCGGCCGCGGAAAGGCCAATGGCGCCCTGCACGGCACCAAGCCCATCGACCTCGTGGTCGGCCTGATCCACGAGATCCGCGCCCGCTTCCCGGGGCTGGACCCGGCGGCGATCGACGACATCGTCCTCGGCGTCGTCGGCCCGGTCGGCGACCAGGGCTCCGACATCGCCCGTATCGCCGCCATCGCGGCCGGGCTGCCCGACACCGTCGCAGGCGTTCAGGAGAACCGCTTCTGCGCCTCGGGCCTGGAGGCCGTCAACCTGGCCGCGGCGAAGATCCGCTCCGGCTGGGAGGACCTGGTGCTCGCCGGCGGCGTCGAGTCGATGTCCCGGGTGCCGATGGCGTCCGACGGCGGCGCCTGGTTCGCCGACCCGATGACCAACTTCGACACCGGCTTCGTACCGCAGGGCATCGGTGCCGACCTGATCGCCACCATCGAGGGCTTCTCGCGGCGCGATGTCGACGAGTACGCGGCCCTCTCCCAGGAGCGGGCCGCGGCGGCCTGGAAGGACGGGCGCTTCGACCGTTCCGTCGTCCCGGTGAAGGACCGCAACGGGCTCGTCGTGCTCGACCACGACGAGCACATGCGCCCGGGCACGACCGCGGACTCGCTGGCCGCGCTCAAGCCGTCGTTCGCCGGTATCGGCGACATGGGCGGATTCGACGCCGTCGCGCTGCAGAAGTACCACTGGGTCGAGAAGATCGACCACGTCCACCACGCGGGCAACTCGTCCGGCATCGTGGACGGCGCCTCGCTCGTCGCCATCGGCTCCAAGGCGGTCGGCGAGCGGTACGGGCTGACGCCCCGGGCCCGTATCGTCTCCGCGGCGGTCTCGGGCTCCGAGCCCACCATCATGCTCACCGGGCCGGCCCCGGCCACCCGCAAGGCCCTGGCCAAGGCCGGACTGACCATCGACGACATCGACCTGGTCGAGATCAACGAGGCGTTCGCCGCGGTCGTGCTGCGCTTCGTACGGGACATGGGGCTCTCCCTGGACAAGGTCAACGTCAACGGCGGCGCGATCGCGCTCGGCCACCCGCTCGGCGCCACCGGCGCGATGATCCTCGGCACGCTCGTCGACGAACTGGAGCGCCAGGACAAGCGGTACGGCCTGGCCACGCTCTGCGTCGGCGGCGGCATGGGCGTCGCCACCGTCGTCGAGCGTCTCTGACCGTCCCGTCCCTCCCCCCTTCGCGCCGTACGGAGAAGCAGCAATGACAACAACGCCGAAGAGCTCCACCATCCGCTGGGAGCAGGACGAGACCGGCATCGTCACCCTCGTCCTCGACGACCCCGACCAGTCCGCCAACACCATGAACCAGGCCTTCAAGGACTCCATCGCGGCCATCGCCGACCGCGCCGAGGCCGAGAAGGACTCGATCCGCGGCATCATCTACACCTCCGCCAAGAAGACCTTCTTCGCGGGCGGCGACCTCAAGGACATGATCAGGCTCCGGCCGGAGGACGCCCAGCTCGCCTTCGACACCGGCACGGCCATCAAGAACTCCCTGCGCCGTATCGAGACCCTCGGCAAGCCGGTCGTCGCGGCCATCAACGGTGCGGCGCTCGGCGGCGGTTACGAGATCGCGCTCGCCTCCCACCACCGCATCGCGCTCGACGCTCCCGGCTCCAAGATCGGCCTGCCCGAGGTCACGCTCGGCCTGCTCCCCGCGGGCGGTGGCGTCACCCGCACCGTACGCCTCATGGGCATCGCGGACGCGCTGCTGAAGGTGCTGCTGCAGGGCACCCAGTACTCGCCGCAGCGGGCCCTGGAGAACGGCCTGGTCCATGAAGTGGCCGCCACCCCCGAGGAGATGCTCACCAAGGCGCGCGCGTTCATCGACGCCAACCCCGAGTCCCAGCAGCCCTGGGACGTCAAGGGCTACAAGATTCCCGGCGGCACGCCGTCGAATCCGAAGTTCGCCGCCAACCTTCCCGCCTTCCCGGCCAACCTGAAGAAGCAGCTGAACGGCGCCCCGTACCCGGCACCGCGCAACATCCTCGCGGCCGCCGTCGAGGGCTCCCAGGTCGACTTCGAGACCGCGCTGACCATCGAGGCCCGGTACTTCACCGAGCTGGTCACCGGACAGACCGCCAAGAACATGATCCAGGCGTTCTTCTTCGACCTCCAGGCCGTCAACTCCGGCGCCAACCGCCCCAAGGGCATCGAGCCGCGCCCGGTCCGCAAGGTCGCCGTCCTCGGCGCCGGGATGATGGGCGCGGGCATCGCGTACTCCTGCGCCAGGGCCGGGATCGAGGTCGTCCTCAAGGACGTCAACGCCGACGCCGCCGCCCGGGGCAAGGCGTACTCGGAGAAGCTGCTCGACAAGGCGCTCAGCCGGGGCCGCACGACCGAGGCCAAGCGCGCCGAACTGCTCGCCAGGATCACCCCGACCGCCGATCCGGCCGACCTCGCGGGCTGCGACGCCGTCATCGAGGCGGTCTTCGAGGACCCGGCGCTCAAGCACAAGGTGTTCCAGGAGATCCAGGGCGTCATCGAGCCGGACGCGCTGCTCTGCTCCAACACCTCCACGCTGCCGATCACCCTGCTCGCGGAGGGCGTCGAGCGGCCCGCCGACTTCATCGGGCTCCACTTCTTCTCGCCCGTCGACAAGATGCCGCTCGTCGAGATCATCAAGGGCGAGCGGACCGGTGACGAGGCGCTGGCCCGCGCCTTCGACCTGGTGCGCCAGATCAACAAGACCCCGATCGTCGTCAACGACTCGCGCGGCTTCTTCACCTCGCGCGTCATCGGACAGTTCATCAACGAGGGCGTGGCGATGGTCGGCGAGGGCATCGAGCCCGTGTCGGTCGAGCAGGCCGCCGGGCAGGCCGGCTACCCGGCGAAGGTGCTCTCGCTGATGGACGAGCTGACCCTCACCCTCCCGCGCAAGATCCGGGCCGAGTCGAGGCGGGCCGTGGAGGAGGCCGGCGGCACGTGGGCGGCCCACCCCGCGGACGCGGTGATCGACCGGATGGTCGACGAGTTCGGCCGTACGGGCCGCAGCGGCGGGGCCGGCTTCTACGACTACGTCGACGGCAAGCGTGCCGGGCTGTGGCCGGGCCTTCGCGAGCACTTCGGAAAGCCCGACGTGGACGTGCCGTTCGTCGACATGAAGGAGCGGATGCTCTTCTCCGAGGCGTTGGACACGGTCCGCTGCCTCGAGGAGGGCGTACTGACGTCGGTCGCCGACGCCAACATCGGCTCCATCATGGGCATCGGCTTCCCGGCCTGGACGGGCGGCGTGCTCCAGTACATCAACGGGTACGAGGGCGGCCTGCCCGGCTTCGTCGCCCGGGCGCGTGAGCTGGCCGCGAAGTACGGCGAGCGCTTCGAGCCGCCCGCGCTGCTGGTGCGCAAGGCCGAGAACGGCGAGGTCTTCACCGACGCGTAAGCCGGTACAGGCCGGGCTGCAGGCGAGGAGGACGGGCCCCCGCGGATCGCGGTGGCCCGTCCTCGTACGTTGGCGCCGTCCGGCGAATCGAGATACCGTCAACATTCGAATGATGTCGTCATGTGAAATGCGTGGTGGGAAATGGGGGCGGGGTTCCAGTGACTCGCATCGGTGCCGGCGACGACCTGCTGAAGTGCACGTTCTGCGGGAAGAGCCAGCAGGAGGTCAGGAGGCTGATCGCCGGACCGGGCGCCATCTGCATCTGCGACGAGTGCATCGGCCTCTGCAACGAGCTCATCGCCGAGGGGTCCGGCGAGGAGACGGCAGGGGAGGCCGGCGGGCCGTTCGGGCACGGTTCGCGAGCGCTGCCGACACCGCGGGAGATCCATGACTTCCTGGCGCAGTACGTCATCGGCCAGGAGGACGCCAAGAAGGCCCTCGCCGTCGCCGTCCACAACCACTACAAGCGCATCCGGCAGGACGCCCCCGGCAGTCCGGCGCGCGAGCAGCCCTCCGGGCGGGACGCGGAGCCGGTGGAGCTGGGCAAGTCCAACGTCCTGCTGATCGGCCCGACCGGCTGCGGGAAGACGTACCTCGTCCAGACCCTGGCCCGGATGCTCGACGTGCCCTTCACGATCGCCGACGCCACCGCGCTCACCGAGGCCGGATACGTCGGTGAGGACGTCGAGAGCATCCTCCTCAGGCTGATCGAGGCCGCCGACCACGACATCGCCAGGGCCGAGACCGGCATCGTCTACATCGACGAGATCGACAAGATCGCCCGCAGGAGCGAGAACCCGTCGATCACCCGCGACGTCTCGGGCGAGGGCGTCCAGCAGGCGCTGCTGAAGCTCCTGGAGGGCACGGTTGCGCAGGTGGCCCCGCAGGGCGGACGCAAGCACCCGCAGCAGGAGTACCTCCGGATCGACACGAGCAACGTCCTCTTCATCGTCGGCGGAGCCTTCGCCGGTCTGGAGACCATCGTCGAACGGCGCGCGGGCCACCGCGGCATCGGGTTCGGCGCCGCGATTCGCCCGGAGGAGGGGCGGGAGACGGGGGAGACGCGGAAGACGCGGGAGGGGCGCGCCGCCTTCGCCGCGGTCGCCCCGCAGGATCTGCGGCAGTTCGGGCTGATCCCCGAGCTCGTCGGCCGGCTCCCGGTGGTGACGGCCGTACAGCCGCTGGACCGGACGGTGTTGACGCGGATCCTCACCGAGCCCCGGAACGCGCTGATCCGGCAGTACCGGAAGCTCTTCCACATGGACGGCGTCGATCTGGAGTTCACCGAGGAGGCCATCGGCGCGATCGCGGACCAGGCACTGCTGCGCCGCACCGGCGCCCGAGCGGCCCGCGCGATCCTCGAAGAGGTCCTGCTCAATGTCATGTACGACGTGCCGAGCCGGGACGACGTGGCCCGTGTCGTGGTCACGCGCGACACGGTGCTCGACAACGTCAACCCGACCCTGGTGCCGCGTGCACGGCCGGGCCACGACGGGCCGGAGAGCGGCGAGCAGTCGGCCTGACCGCCGGGCGCGCTAGTCGGGCCGGGACTGGAACGCGGCCCGCAGTTCCTCACGAAGGGACCGCTGGAACGCCGTCACCAGCGCCTGGATCACCATCGGCTGCATATGGGCCGACAGCGACTTCATCGTCGCGACATGATCGGGATCCGACTCGCGCTCCCGGTACGGACCCCACACCTCGTCCCGGAACAGCCGGGTCAGTTCGTGCGCCGCCGCGCGGGCGTGCTCCAGCAGGACAGTGCGCGAGGCGAGGATCGTCTCGTGCGCGATGGGGACGTCGAGGAGCTCCACGCCGAGCCGCAAC
Source organism: Streptomyces sp. NPDC001514 (assembly GCF_053597075.1). Taxonomy (NCBI): domain Bacteria; kingdom Bacillati; phylum Actinomycetota; class Actinomycetes; order Kitasatosporales; family Streptomycetaceae; genus Streptomyces; species Streptomyces sp. NPDC001514. Next base: position 185,889 of record NZ_JBSFHO010000005.1, on the reverse strand, counting down.
AGCCCGCCGTCGAGCCGGAAGGTGTCCGGGACGCCCGTGCGGTCGAGGACGCCCATCGCCGCGAGCCGGTCGATGTCCTGCTCCGCCAGGGGCCGCCCCGCCCTGCGCTCCAGTTCGGCCAGCGGGACCTCCTCGGCCGACTCGGGAGCCCAGGCCGACACCAGGGCGCGGTGGATCGCCAGGTCGTGCGCGCTCAGATCGGGCGGCAGCTGTTCCAGGTAGCGCTCGATCGCGGCCAGCGTCATGCCCTGGTGCTGCAACTCCTCGATCAGGGCCAGCCGGGAGAGGTGCTCGGAGCCGTAACGGCCGACCCGGCGCGGGCCGATCACCGGCGGCGGCAGCAGGCCCCGCGTGCTGTAGAACCGGATCGTGCGCACAGTGACCCCCGCGCGCACCGCCAGTTCGTCGACGGTCAGCGTCGGCTCCTCGGCCTTGGTCGCCATCCTGTGCCTCGCCTTCCCTTCCACGTGTCGGCGGTATTCGTCCGTCAGGTGCAACAGTATTGCTGTCTCACCAATGTTGTGAAAGCGCAGCGGGCAGGTCGGCCGCATTTGCGACTGAGCGCTGTAGTTGGCCCGTAAGCGTTCTAGTTGGCCCGGGTGAGCACTGGAGGCGACCCTGGGGCGTTGACAGCCCAGTCCCAGAGAGGAATCGGAACGGTCGCGACCTGCAAGAATCGCTGTCCTGTGCCACCGAACCTTGATCGCCGCCACCGAACATCAGGTTTGTGCCATCGAGGTTTGAGTGGCATGGGGTACCTGGTCGTCAGGGGTGGCGGCGGACTCGCGGGTGCGTACTCGACCGGCGCTCCGGCGCACCTCCCGGGCGCGGGTGCCCGGATGATTCACAGGACTATCGCCGGGCGGGCAAGACCGATCTGTCCGACGTCGAGTACGCCTTCGTGCTCGATGTGAGTGAGAAGGGGATGCAATGGCAGGCGTGCACGGAGGGCCGGTAGCAGCATCGAGCCCCCTCCCGCTGTTGACGCGCGCTCTCGTCCTGGAGTCCGGGCGAGCCCGGCAACTCCTCGCCGCAGCCGAGTGGCGCCTGTCGCCGGCGGACGCCGAGGCGGCGGCCGCCGTCCTTGCACGCCTCACCGCCCCACTCCCAGCCCGGCGGGGCACAGCGGTGCGGACCCAGGCGACGGACCGGGACAGACGGCTTCAACGCATACTCCGGACCACCGTCCACCACCTCGACGCCGGCGCTGTCAGCCCGCCTGCCGCCGCCCTCCTGGCCGCCGTCGCCCACGCCCTGCTGCCCTGGCATTCTTTGCCGAACCCACCCATTGCGGCCGCGGCCCCGAGGTACGGAACCACGCCGCGGGTGGCGGAAGGCGCGGCGCCGCCGACCGAAGCGGGCGAAGCCCTGCTCCCCGACCTGACCGCACTGTTCACCGCCCTCGCCGCGACGAGCGCGCCCGGCGCTGTCCCGCTCACACCGCCGGTTGAGCCCTGGCAGGTCCAGTACCGGGGCAGATTCCGACGCCACACCAGACCCGCGCCGGGGGTATGGACAGCCGAAACCGTCGGCTGCCCAGAGTGCGGAGGCAAGGACGGCCCGTGGACCGTGACCTGCGATTGGCGTCGGGCCACGTTGGGCTGCCCCTGCGGGGTGGTGAGTCGCGAGCACGGCCTCTCCCTCTCCGAGATCTGGCTCGTGCTGCCAGAGAACTGACCAAGCATCCGAGTCAGTGCGAGTCGCGGGCGACCCGTTGCTCCGGACAACCACAGCGTTCGGCCGTCGTCGAGCCCAGTCACAGCTGGTTGTGACTGAGCACTCCAGTTGGCACCTGAGTACTTCAGTTGGCGTCAGAGCACCTCAGGGGTACTCCTGCACGGCGCGGCGTCGCCTCGCGAGGACGAGGGGAACGGCTGGCGCCAGGGCGACCAGGCGGCAGATCCGCGATGAGCCAGGGGGCATGGAGCCTGGGGGAGGGCCAGGTGTCCGTCGGTGGCGGGTCGGACGACTCCTGAACGGCGGCACGACGCCGAACCCCCCGGGGTGGGAGACGGCGACCGGGGCACACCTGGGATAGCGTCCCTCTCACTCCGGACAAGTGAGAGGGACGGCGTGCAGGTTCAGGTGCGTGGGCGGGGCGCCCTCCGGTGGATGGCGTTGGGGGCGATCGCGTTCGGGGCGCTGTTCTTTGTCATCGGGTTGATCCTGTCGGGGGTGTCGGTCTCGTTTCTGGTGGATGCGGAGCGTGCCCAGGGCACGGTGGTGGCGCTGGAGTGGCGGAACGACCACAACGGCGTATCCCGCAAGAAGCGGGAGAACGACAAGCCCGTGGCCTACCCGGTGGTCGAGTTCACGTCGGCGGACGGCAGGCGGAGGACGTTCCGGAGCTCGACGGGTTCCAATCCACCGTCGTACGAGGAAGGCGAGCGGGTCGAGGTGCTGTACCGCGCCGATTCCCCCGAGGATGCGCGGATCAAGGGGTTCGCCTCGCTGTGGCTGCTGCCGCTGGTCTTCGGTGGGAGCGGGCTGTTGATCGCTGGGATCGGGACGGCCGTTGCGACGGCGAGGCGAAAGCGTTCCTAGGCGGGGTCTTCAATACAGGTGACATCCACATCAGCAGCATCGTGAGGGTGATCGAGGCTTCGAACGGTCGCCCACCTGGCCAACGTCACGTCGCTCATCGGCCCCGACGGAGGCCAGGTCGTCCACTCCGTCGCCGGCGGACTCTTCTACAGCAACGACCTGGTCACCCAGTCGCGTTATCGCCTGTGCATACGAGCGAGAGTCGGTGGCCAACTGCGATGCTCAAATGGCCAACTATGGCGCTCAGTCACAGCATTTGTGACTGAGCGCTTCAGCCGGCGGGTGAGCGCTTGAGTTGGCACCTTGAGCGTCAGAGTTGGCGCGCAGGATACTCCTACACGTTGACAGGGCGCTGTTTGCCGGCGTGCCGCCGGCTGAGCCCGGCCCCTGGCGTTCGGCGGGGGTCCGGCCAGGGTGTCGGTGAGGCGTGACAGCATCCTGGGCATGACGAGCACTGGCATGGACCGCGGCCTGGATCTTTTCCGCGGGGACGTCCCCATCTACATGCTGACCTTCGCCAAGGACTTGTCTCCGAGGGAGCTGCTGACCCGCATGGGGGTTGATCCGGACACCTTGGCGCTGCGCGATGTCATAGACCTGGACGACGACTTCGGCGACACCCTGCTCGATGAGGATGAGCCGGTGGTGACGACCGGTACCGACGGTGCGTGGACGTGGGCGTGGGAGCAGGGTGGCAGCCACGGGCTGGATGAGCGGATCCTGTCCGCGGTCTCGCGGGGGACGGAGGCTGTCGCGCTGTACTACAACGAGAAGCCGATGCACTGGTTCAAGTACGCGGTCGACGGCGACATCATCGTCGACTTCCACACACTTCAGCCGATCGAGCCGACCGGCCTGGACCCGCAGCGGCTCGACAAGTTCATGCGACCGCTCGGTCTCATCCCCGGGCAGCCTGATCCGCTGCACAGCGTGCTGGCTCTCGCAGAGAACGCGTTCGGGCTCCGCGTGACGCCGGCCAGGGGCGAAGACGAGCGCTGGAGCGGCAGCCTGCGCCCCCTGGCCGAGCAGGATTAGACACTGCCGGACGCGACGGAACGGTGCGGGTTCCATGGACAGCGTCGCCGGAACTAAGCACCCCGGTCCACCCCTCAACGCTGTTGCGCTGCCGACTTGCTGCCCGCCCGGACCTGCCGCCGGAGGTGTGGGGACGGCTCGCAGTTGACCCCGTTCCCGGTGTCCGGGCAGACCTCGCCGGGAATCCGGCGATCGACGACGCCCTGATCCGCACGCTGGCCACCGACCGTGGCCACGACGTGCAGCGCACGCTCGCGCACAACCCCCGCGTGCCGCTCGACGTGCTCTCCTGTCTGGCCGACGTTGTCAAGATCGGGCCGACCGTGCTGCCGCGGATTGCCGCCGCTTCTCCCGCCGAGGTCGATGAGCTGGCCACGTCGTCCAATCCGGCTGTGCGGATGCTCCTGGCCCAACGACGCGATCTGCCGGCCGAGATCCGTGACGCGCTGGCCGCCGACCCCGACGCGAAGGTGGTCAAGTCCATCGCGCCGCACCCGGGCCTCTCGGAGGCTCAGCTGCGCACCATGGTCAAGCGGCACGGGGTTCGGGTCGTCGCCAAGGTGGCGGGCAACCCGGACGCGCCGCCAGCGCTGCTGGAGGACCTGACCGGACACGTACCGCCGGTGCAGAAGGCGTTCCGCGAGATCGCCCGGCACCGCAATGCGACGGGCCCGGCACTGCTCGCCTGCATGGCGGACAGGCAGGCACGGCCCATAGCCGCCGGGCACCCGGCCCTGCCGGCGCCGGTCATAGTCGAACTGCTCGCCGACGACGACTGGCGAGTGGTGGAAGCGGCGGCCGCCAACCCGTCACTGCCGCCGGCCGTGATGTCGGTGCTGGTGCCTGAGCCGAGCGGGGCATAGAACCAGCGCAGCGCGCCCCGCCAGCCATGCAGGCCACTCCACAGAAAGACAACCGGGCAAACACAATTGTCAGTGGCGGACCGTACGGTGGTGGCATGTCGGGGATCACGTATGTACGGGGGGACGCCACAGCCCCGCATGGCAAGGGCGTCAAGCTGATCGCGCACGTCTGCAACGATCTGGGCGGCTGGGGCAAGGGTTTCGTCGTTGCGATATCCCGGCGCTGGCCGGAGCCGGAGGCGGCGTACCGGCGCTGGCACCGGGAGCGGGCAGGGAACGACTTCGGACTGGGGGCGGTCCAGTTCGTCCAGGTCGGGCCGTATGCGTGGGTGGCAAACATGGTGGGGCAGCACGGTATACGCACGGGCAGCAAGGGGGTGCCCGTGCGGTACGAGGCGATCGACACCGCTCTCCGCGCGCTGGGCGACAAGGCTGTGGAGCTCGGCGCATCGGTGCACATGCCCCGGATCGGCTGCGGGCTGGCGGGCGGGAAGTGGTCGCGGGTGGAGCCCCTTATAGCGGGGCGGCTGGTGGCGCGTGGCATTCCGGTGACGGTGTACGACTTCGAGCCGTGACCCCCTTCGGACCTGGTGTGTACCTGACGCTAGAGTGCGGTGCTTGTTCGATTTGCCGCAGGGCGAAGGGGGAGGGGCATGAGCGCGCAACTGAGGGAAACGGCAACGGAGTTGGCCGACATCTTGTGGCGCGAGCACACCGTGTACCGCGACCGGGCCGGAGGCGTGGTCATTCGGGGGGAGCACGTCCAGCGCTGGATCAGCCTCGCCCCGAGCGGTGGCCGGGACGAGGTCCTGCTGCGTGCCGGCCGGATCCTGGACGGGGGCACGACCGCCCCCGCGCGTTCGGAGGCGGTCGCGAGTCTCTCCGCGGGGACGAGTGAGCTCGCCGCGATATGCCGTCGTCTGCTGGCCGACGCGGCCGCCGACGCCGCGCCCTCCACACCGCGACCGTCGCACCCTGCACGCCCCAGGCGCTCCCCGCAGTCCAAGCGGCACCAGCGGCCGCAGCGGCCCCGGCGGTCCGGGGCAAAGGGGCGGCACACGAGCCTCGGTTCCTGGGTCGTCATCGCCTGCGTGATCGGCATCGTCGCCCTGTACGCCTACAACGTGGCCCGGGTGTACCCGTAGGCCGTCGCCCGGACGCGCGTCAGGCGAAGTGATGGGCCAGGACCGCATGCGGGTCCTGGCCCGTCGGGTGCCCGTGGTCGATGTGGACGGTCGCTCCCGCCAGCCGTGGCACCGCGTGCAGCAGTGCGTGCTCGGCGGCCACCGCCACCGCATGGGCCTGGACGACCGTCAGCGTCGGGTCGACCTCGAGCGACGTCTCGGCCCGCAGTGTGTGCCCGAGCCAGCGCATGCGTACGGCGCCCACACCCCGTACGCCCTCGACGTGGGAGAGCGCATGCTCCGCCCGGTCCACCAGCTCCGGGTCCACGGCGTCCATCAGCCGGTGCCAGATCTCCCGGGCCGCGCCGCGCAGCACCATCAGGATCGCGCCGGTGATCACAATCCCGATCAGCGGGTCCGCGTAACGCCAGCCCAGAGCCGAGCCGCCCGCGCCCGCCAGCACGGCCAGCGACGTGAATCCGTCGGTCCGCGCATGGAGTCCGTCGGCGACCAGGGCCGCGGAGCCGATGCGCTTGCCTGTACGGATACGGGCCCTGGCCACCCACTCGTTGCCGGCGAAGCCCACGAGCCCGGCCGCGGCGACGGCGGGGAGATGGGTGACGTCCTGCGGCTCCAGCAGCCTCCTGACCGCCTCGTACCCGGCGAAGGCGGCGGACGCGGCGATCACCAGGACCACGAAGACGCCCGCCAGGTCCTCCGCCCGGCCGAACCCGTACGTGTAGCGGCGGGTGGCGGCCCGCCGGCCCAGCACGAAGGCGAGCGCGAGCGGAAGCGCGGTCAGGGCGTCGGTCGCGTTGTGGACGGTGTCGCCCAGCAGCGCGACCGACCCGGACAGCGCCGCGATCACCGCCTGGAAGACGGTGGTCGCGGCGAGGATCCCGAACGAGAACCACAGCGTCCGCAGCCCCTCCGCGGAGCCCTCTAGCGCGGCGTCGATGCGCTCGCCGTGGTGGTGGTGATGCTGGTGAGAGTGGTGGTGTCCACGCCCGTGTTCATGAGTGTGTCCGTGACCCGTCATGGAAACCACCATGGCAGCCGGAAAGCCCTGCAGCCACTGTCGAAGAGCGCCCTCTGACCAGCTGCGAAAGCCTTGCTACTACCCCCTGGCCGCTACTGCCCGGAGGCGGCGACCGGGTAGTGGTCGGACAGGTTCGTGTACGTGTACGACGTGCCCCAGCTGGTGACGGTCCAGGGTGCGCTCTGCTCCTTGATCACCTCGTTGTCCCAGCCGGCCGGCTTCGCGTGGCCCGCCCGGTGCAGGACGTAGTCCAGGTCCTCGCGCGGGTCGTCCGGGTAGCGATCGGACGCGATCGAGTTCTCCTCCGTGTCGAAGGAGTACGGGTGTCCGGTGCGGGAATCGGCGCCCACCAGACCGCCGTCCGCGAGCATCGTCGCGTACTCGGACGTGCGCGAGTCCACGTTGAGGTCACCCGCGACGATGACCTGCTCGGAAGCGGGGATGTTCTTGGCGTCGAGGAACGCGTCGATCGCCTTGAACTGACGGCTGCGCATCTGCGCCGCCTCACCGGCCGCGCAGCCCGGGTCGGTCGACTGCGCGTGGGTTCCGACCACGTGCACCTTCGTGCCGTTGACGTCCAGGACGACGTACGCGAAGCCCTTGTTCGACCACCAGTCGGAGCCGCACGCGTCCTTGTAGACGTACTGCTCCTTGCGGACGATCGGCCACTTGCTGAGGATCGTGACACCGCCGTCCTCGGGCGTGGTCGTCGAGTACGCCCCGCCGGTAGCATCCCAGCCGCTCTTGGAGCGGCCCACCACCGGGGTCTGGTACGGGTACTGCGCGGAGGCGCTCGCCTTGAGCGCGTCGGAGGACGAGTTGTCGAAGGCCTCCTGCAGGACGACGACGTCATTGCCCTGGAAGAACGAGGTCTTGGGGATCTCCGTGGCGCGGTGGTCCTGGCCCCAGTTCGGGTACAGGGTCTTGCTGAAGAGGAAGACGTTGTACGTGAGGACCTTCAGCGACGGCGTCGCTGCGGCCTCGGCGGAGGGCGCGGCTGCGCCGAGAGCGGCGGCAGCGAGCACGGTGGACACAGCTGCGCCGGAGAAGCGGCGGAGCGCGGAGTGCGGCACTGGAACTCCCGATGGAAGGTGGGGGATTGACCGGCGCGCATATCAAAGCAGCGGCAGTTACCTTCGGGTAACCATCAGGAGTCCACATTCTTGCCGTAGCTGCACGATCCCCCGAACTTGTCTGAACAACTCGCACGGTCCGCCCTGCCGCACCGGCACCGGCGACACGTCGGATGTCACCCATCCTTGATCTTGCGTGGGTGTCCCCGGCTTCGGCCGGGGAGGGAAACGCGTCCTTGGCGTGGAGGTGCGAAGCGCCGGAGTTCTCTTCGTTGTCAGTGGCCTCCGCTAGGTTGATCACATATGGGCCGAAGGGGGGTGGGTCGGGTGATGCGTGCGTACAAGTTCCTCCTGCGGCCCACCGTTGGCCAGCAGGTCGCGCTCGGCGAGATGCTGCGGGATCACTGCTCCCTCTACAACGGGGCGTTGCAGGAGCGCCGGGATGCCTATCGGCATGTCTCCAGGACGACGGTCCGGTACGGGCAGCAGTCCGCGCAGCTCAAGGGGATCCGGGCGTTCGACCCGCAGCGGCAGGGCCGGTGGTCGTTCTCGTCCCAGCAGGCGACGCTTCGCCGGCTGGACAAGGCGTTCGCCGCGTTCTTCCGCCGGATCAAGGCCGGAGAGAAGCCTGGCTATCCCCGGTTTCGTGGGGTGGGTCGGTTCGACACGGTGGAGTTCCCCAGGAACGGTGACGGCTGCCGGTGGGACTCCACCCCCAACGACCCCGTCACCCGCGTCCGTCTCCAGGGCGTCGGGCATGTCCGCGTGCACCAGCATCGTGCCGTGGTCGGCAAGGTGAAGACGGTCAGCGTCAAGCGTGAGGGCAAGCGGTGGTACGTCGTCCTGACCGCCGAGCAGACCCAGCCGGAGCCGCTGCCCGCAACCGGCAGCATGGTCGGCATCGACATGGGCATAGCCTCGTTCCTCACTACCTCCAACGGTGCCCACGTCGCCAACCCCGGGCGCGGGGCCAAGGCCGCCGCGAAACTCGAAGCGGCACAGCAGGGCCTGGCCCGGTGCAAGCGAGGCTCGAAGCGCCGCCGCAAAGCCGTCGAGCGCATCGCGACCCTGCACCGTAAGGTCCGCCGCCAGCGCCTGGACCACGCACACAAGACCGCTCTCGGCCTCGTGCGCGAACACGACTTCATCGCGCACGAAGACCTCAAGATCCGCAACATGAGCGCCACCCCCACGCCGAAGCCCGACCCCGACCAGCCGGGCGCGTTCCTGCCCAACGGGGCCGCCGCCAAGGCCGGACTGAACCGTTCGATCGCCGATGCCGGATGGGGGGTGTTCCTGACGATCCTGAACGACAAGGCTGAAAGCGCCGGACGGGAAGTGATGGCCGTGGACCCCCGCAACACCTCCCGGCGGTGCCCCGAATGCGGGCACACCGCCAAGGAGAACCGGCCCACCCAGGAGAAGTTCCACTGCACCGCGTGCGGCCACAGCGCGCACGCTGACACGGTGGGCGCCCTGAACGTTCTACGGGCCGGGCTGGCCCGTCGCGAAGCCCAACCGGCATAGCGAGAAGCCCACGCGTTCACGCGGGGGAGGAGTCACACTGGAACCGGAGGGACCGGGCACCGAGCAGTCCGCCGAGACCTGGGAGCGCCCGTATGAACAGCCAGGACCCCGTGCCACCGCCGCCCGGCGGAGTGCTGTGGAGCCTCGCGGGGGACATCCGCGGGCTGCTGATGCTGCCCGCCGCACTCACCATGCAGGTGGCTCACCCGGCCGTCGGCGCCGGGGTCGACGAGCACTCCGTCTTCCGCACCGACCCCTGGGGGCGCGGAGAGCGTTCGGTGCGCTCCCTGCAGCTGTGGGTGTACGGAGGCGACGCGGCGGCCGAGGAGGGCCGGCGGCTTCGGCAGCTGCACAGGACCATCCAGGGCACGGACACCCACGGCCGTCCCTACCAGGCGCTCAGCCCCGAGAACTACGCCTGGGTCCACGCCACCGGCTTCCCCGTCTACCGGTACGCCACCCGCTATCTGCACCGCCCGCTCACCGGGGCACAGGAGCGGCAGCTCTACGCGGAGTGGCTGCGGGTCGGCCGCGTCCTCGGCATCCACGACCGGGACATGCCCCCGACGATCGAGGAGTTCTGGCCGTACTACCGCAAGGTCCTCGCCGACGAACTCGAAGCGACCGCCGTCGTCCGGGACCTCGTCGCGACCGACCGGCCCCTTCCGCCGCCGGATCGCGGGCCGCTGCTGCTCCGGCTGTTGCTGCGTGCCTTCTGGCCGGCGATCCTGCCGCCGTTCGTCCGCTTCCGGCGCTTCGTCACCATCGGGCTGATGCCGCCCGACGCGCGCGCGGCGATCGGGCTGCCGTGGACGGACCGCCAGGAGCGCCGACTGCGGCGCTTCGGGCGAGTCGTACGGGCCGTCGTGCCCGTACTCCCCGAGCGGCTGCGCTATCTGCCGCTCGCCCGCGAGGCGCGGCGGGCGGCGCGCGCGGCCGGGCTGATCAAGGGCAAGCGGGACTTGGCACGCGCAGTCCGGGGCTGACGACGCGAGGGCGCGCACTTGTCGTGGCGGCCCGCACTTGTCACGCGGAGGCCCGCACTGATCACGCGGAGGCCCGGCGCACAAGGGTCGTCGGGGTGATCACCGACTTCGGCCCGTCGTCCTGCGCACCGGGGCCTTCGTTCAGTACGTCCATCAGCAGCCGTACCATCAGCCGGCCGTTGCCCTCGATGTCCTGACGGACCGTCGTCAGCGGGGGATCCGTGGCCTCCGCGACCGAGGCCACGTCGTCGAAGCCGACGAGCGCGATGTCCTCCGGCACCCGCAGGCCCCGTTCGCGCAGCACCCGCAGCGCACCCGATGCCATCAGATCGTTCGCGGCGAACACCGCGTCCGGACCAGGGTGCCGGTCCAGCAGTTCCGCCATCGCACGCGCCCCGCTCTCCACGGTGAACGCCCCCTGCGCGACGGGACCCGCCGCACCGCCGAGTGCTTCGCGGTAGCCGTCGACACGGTCCAGGGCGGAGGTCTGGTCGAGCGGGCCGGCGATGTGCGCGATCCGGGTGCGGCCGAGCCCGACCAGATGGCGCACCGCCTCGCGGGCGCCGCCGCGGTTGTCGCAGTCGACGAACGGAACGGCGCGTGCATGACCGCGGGTCCCGGCGCCGCGAGCGCCCGGCCCCGGACGGCCGCCGAACACGGCGGGAACGCCGGACTCCACCACGATGGCGGGGAGTTCGTCGTCGTCGTGCAGCGAGAATGCGAGCGCCCCGTCGACATGCCCGCCGCCGAGATACCGGGCGATACGGTCGTGGTCCTCCGTCCCCTCCACCCACAGCAGCACCAACTGCGAGTCGTTCGCGGCCAGTTCCCGGCTGATGCCCCGTACCTGCCGCTCGAAGAACGGGTCCGAGAAGATCCTGAACTCGGGCTCGGCGATGATCACGGCGACTGCGCCGTTGCGCCGGGTGACCAGGCTCCGCGCCGCATGGTTCGGTACGTAGCCGAGCTCGGCCACCGCCTCGCGCACCCGGTCCGCAAGCGGCGCGCGGACACCGGCCCCGCCGTTGACGACGCGCGAGACCGTCGCCCGCGAGACACCGGCGCGGGCGGCGACGGCCTCCAGCGTGGGCCGGGCTCCAGTGGTCGGATCGGGCAACGGATGCTCCTCGTCGGCGCGTCGGACCGTATCCACACGAGGGTAACCGCAGGTGCCGCCGCCCCGAGGGGGCGACGGCACCGTCAACACCCGGCGTCAGTGCGCGTGGCCGTGCTCGCCACCGCGGCCGGACGCGTCGCCGTGACCGTGCTCGTGCTCGTGGTCGTGGATCGTGTTCGTCGCGGCGATCTTCTTCCAGGACTTCGGCTGCGCCGGCGGGACGTCGGCGCGGGCGGCGATCCGCGCTCCCGCCGCGGCCGGGGCGGCCGGCTTCGACGGCTCGTACAGCCAGGTGTCGAAGAGCCCGGCGAGCGGCTTGCCCGAGACCTTCTCGGCGTACGTCACGAAGTCGCTCACACTGCCGTTTCCGTGGGCGTTCACGGTCGGCCAGCCCTTGAGGACCGCGAAGAAGTCCTCGTCGCCGATCTCGTTGCGCAGTGCCTGCAGGGCGAGCGCGCCACGGTCGTACACGGCGATGTCGAACTGCTTGTCCGGGCCCGGGTCGCCCGGCTTCACCGTCCAGAACGGGTCGGCGGCCGGGTGCTGCGCGTAGACGTAGTCCGCCAGCTCCTGCGCCGTGCCCTCGCCCTGCTTCTCCGACCACAGCCACTGGCTGTAGCGGGCAAAGCCCTCGTTGACCCAGATGTCCTTCCAGCCCTTGACCGAGACGCTGTCCCCGTACCACTGGTGGGCCAGCTCGTGCACGACCACGGAGACGTTCGCGCCGTTCGCGAACTGCCGCGGGCTGTAGAACGGACGGGTCTGCGTCTCCAGGGCGTAGCCGCTGGTGACGTTGGGGACGTAACCGCCGAGCGCGTTGAACGGATACGGGCCGAAGACCTCCTCCAGCCACTCCGCGACCTCGGTCGTGCGCTCGACGCTCGCGCGCGCCGCACCCGCGTTGTCCCCGAGGTCCACGCTGTACGCGTTGAGGACCGGAAGGCCCTTCGCGGTCTTGTCGGTCGTGATGTCGAACTTGCCGACCGCGAGCGTGGCCAGATACGTCGCCTGCGGCTTGTTCGACCGCCAGTTGAAGCGGGTCCAGCCGAGCCGCGAGGACTGCGACTGCAGCACACCGTTGCTGATCGCCTGGGTGCCGTCCGGAACGGACACGGAGATGTCGTACGTCGCCTTGTCCAGCGGGTGGTCGTTGGACGGGAACCACCACACCGCCGAGTCCGGCTCCTGCGCGGCGACGCCGCCGTCCGGAGTGCGGTGCCAGGCGGTCCAGCCGCCGATGCTCAGCTCGGACGGCTTGCCCGCGTACCTCACCACCACCGAGACCGGCTTGCCCTTCTCCAGGGGTGAGGCCGGCGTGATCTCCAGCTCCTGGTCGCCGGTCTTGAGGAAGGACGCCTTCCGCCCGTTCACCCGTACCTCGCTGACCTTCAGTCCGAAGTCCAGGTTGAAACGGGACAGGTTCTGCTTCGTGGTCGCGAGGAGCGTCGCCGTACCCTCCAGCAGGTCGGTCTTCGGCTGGTACTTGAGCCTCAGGTCGTAGTGCGACACGTCGTAGCCGCCGTTGCCGCTGGCCGGGTAGTAGGTGTCGCCGATGCCCGGGGCCCCAGGCGAGAAGTCAGCGGCCGATGCCGGGATCGCCAGCAGGAGAGAGGCCGTGAGCACGCTCGGGACGAGGATTCTGCGGTGCACGAATGCTCCAAGTCGTCGGGGCGGATGATCTCTTCGGACCCTATTCACGCCGCTACGTTCAGTCATGTCCATGGCCCCTGCTGTCACACGATCGCCATTCGGCCGACATGGTGCGCTGCGCATCGTCGTTCGTTCCGGTCCCTTTTGTGTACGCGACTGATGTCTCGACTGCCCTCTGTTGCACAGGAGTTGACCGGAGTACCTTCCGCCCATGCCGATACGTGCGCGGGGCACCCGCCTTTCGAGCAGGTACTTCATCGTGGCGGCCACAGCCGCCCTGACAGCCGCCCTCGTCCCACCGGCCGGCGCCCAGAGCGCCCGGCCGGCCGCACCGCCCCGGGAGAGCAGACCCGTCTACTCGTACGACAACGCGATCCGTGAGTCCGTATGGGTGGACACCCGGCTCGACGGCGACGGGGACGGTAGGACCGACCGCGTCGCGGTCGACATCGTCCGGCCGCGCGAAGCGGCGCAGCATGGCCGGAAGATACCGGTCATCATGGATGCCAGCCCGTACTACTCCTGCTGCGGGCGTGGCAACGAGAGCCAGAAGAAGACCTACGACGCGAACGGGAACCCCGTCCAGTTCCCGCTGTACTACGACAACTACTTCGTGCCGCGCGGCTACGCGTTCGTCGCCGTCGACCTCGCCGGCACCAACCGCTCCGACGGCTGCGTCGACGTCGGCGGGCGCTCCGACATCGTCTCCGCCAAGGCCGTCGTCGACTGGCTGAACGGCCGCGCCCGCGCCTACACCAGCCGCACCGGCGCCGGGCGCGCCGCGGCAGGCTGGACCACCGGCAACGTCGGCATGATCGGCAAGAGCTGGGACGGCACCATCGCCAACGGCGTCGCCGCGACAGGAGTCGAGGGCCTGAAGACCGTCGTCCCGATCGCCGCCATTTCCTCCTGGTACGACTACTACTTCGCCAAGGGCGCCCCGCTCTACGACTCCGGTCCCGACTGGCTCTCGAACTACGTCGACAGCCCTGATGCCCGCGCCCGCTGCCAGGCCGTCCAGCAGCGACTCGTCGACGAGGCCCCGCGCACCGGCGACTGGACCGGCCTGTGGAGCGAACGCGACTACGTCCCGGACGCCCGCAAGGTCCGGGCCAGCGTCTTCGCCGTCCACGGCATGCAGGACCTCAACGTCCGCCCGAAGCACTTCGGCCAGTGGTGGGACGCCCTTGCCGCACACGGTGTCGAGCGCAAGGTCTGGCTCTCCCAAACCGGACACGTGGACCCCTTCGACTTCCGCCGTGCCGAGTGGGTCAGCACCCTGCACCGCTGGTTCGACCACTACCTCCTCGGCTACGCCAACGGGATCGACCGCGAGCCGATGGCCGACGTCGAACGCGCCCCCGACCAGTGGTCCACCGACCGCGTCTGGCCGCCCCGCTCCACCGCCACCACCACGCTCCGCCCCGGCAAGGGCGCCACACCCGGCGTCGGGACACTCGCCCTGAAGCCCGCCCGGCCCGGGGCCACCGAGACGTTCACCGACGACCCAGCCCTCGGCGAGACCGACTGGGCCTCCGACATCGACCGCGCCACCCCGGCCAAGGCCGGATTCGTCACCCCGACGCTCAGCCGCGAACTACGGCTCTCCGGCTCCTCCACGGTCACCGTCACCGCCACCCCGACGACCACGACCGCGCATCTCTCCGCGGTCCTCGTCGACCTCGGCCCCGCCACCATCCGCGACTACGCCGCCGCCGGCGAAGGCATCACCACCCTGCCCGAGCGCACCTGCTGGGGCCCGAGCACCACCGGTGACAGCTCCTGCTTCAAGGAGACCGCGGCACGCACGGCCGCAGTCGACTACACCGTGGTCAGCCGCGGCTGGGCCGACCTCGGCAACCACGCATCCGCCGGCACCGGCCGCCCGCTCACGCCCGGCACCGCGTACACCATCACCCTCGATCTGCACGCCACCGACCATGTCGTTCCGGCGGGGCACCGGCTGGCCCTCATCATCGGTGGCACCGACAAGGACCTCATCGACCCTCCCTCCACCAGGCCGAGCCTCACCCTCGACCTGGCCCGTACCGCCGCACGGCTGCCGATCCCCGGCGGAGCCGCCGCCTTCCTGCGCGCCACCACGGGCACCGCGTCGCCGTCGGCCGCAGCCCCGCGTGGATCCCGGCTCAACGGTGTCGCCGAACCGCGTCCGATCAGCCCGATCCCGGGAGGCGGCAACCGATGAACCGGCGCTTCCGTACCGTCGCGTCAGCCGTCTGCGCACTCGCCGTGCCCCTGGCGGCCGCGCACGCCCTGGCGGCGGCCCCCGCGCAGGGAGCAACTGCCCAGGGAGCAACGGCCCAAGCGGTGCCCGATGCCCACCGAGTCCCCCTGCCCCGCACCGGATTCGAGGCATCGGGCGGCGCGCGGTGGACCACGCAGCCCGAGGAATGGGAGTTCCTCTCCGCCGTCGACCGGGCCAGTGAGCGCGTCTCGCTACGCACCATCGGCACGACCGGACAAGGCCGCCCGCTCCAGCTCGTGCGTATCGGCGGCGACCGGCCCACCGCGAGCACCATGCTGCTGATCTGCACCCAGCACGGCGACGAGCCCTCGGGCCGCGAGGCCTGCCTCACCACGATCCGCGATCTCGCGCAGGCCAGGGATGCGAAGGCCCTCCGCTTCCTGGACCGTACGACCGTCCTCGTCGTCCCCACCGCCAACCCCGACGGTCGCGCAGCCGACACCCGCGGCAACGCGGACGGCATCGACATCAACCGGGACCACGTCGCCCTCAGGACGGCAGAGGGCCGTGCCGTGGCCGCCGTCATCCGGGACCAGCGCCCCGACGTCATCTATGACCTGCACGAGTACAACGCCACACCGTCCTACTACGACAAGGACCTGCTCTCCCTCTGGCCGCGCAACCTCAACACCGATCCGACAGTGCACCAGGAGGCCCACACACTCTCCGAGACGTACGTGCGGCCCGCGGCTCACGACGCCGGATTCAGCAGCGGTATCTACGGCATCTGGACCGACCCCATGACCGGTGAGCCGGTCAAACAGGTCGCCGGCGACGGACAGGAACGCATCCTGCGCAACACCGCGGGCCTCAAACACTCCGTCGGACTCCTCGTCGAAACCCGCATCGACGCCCTCACCGACGCGGAGCGGCGCGATCCCGCCCTCAACAACCGGCGCCGGATGAACACCCAACTCGCCGCCCTCGACGGCGCCTTCCGCTTCGTGGACGAGCGGCGCGGCCGGATCGAGGCCGCGACCACGGCCGCCCGGATCAAGGGCTTCGCCGACCGTGGACCGGTGTACCTCGGCGGAGCGGACAACGACCCGGCGACCCCCGACGAGACGCTCCAGAACCCGCCTTGCGGCTACCGGCTCACGGCCGGACAGTACGCGGACGTGAAGGACGAACTCGCCCTGCACGGCGTGCTCGCGAAGGCGGACGGGGACGGCTCCGCCTTCGTACCGCTGCGTCAGTCCCAGCGCGCCTTGGTGCCGCTGCTGCTCGATCAACGCGCCACATACCACCTCGCAACGGGGCAGTCTGTCACCGCCTGTTGATCCCGGGCGGTGCAGGGAGGGTGTGGTAGGGGGTACCGGACAGCGAAATCAGGTTCCACGAAATTTCGTGAAAGGTGCCCCCTGTGTCGCACGACGAACAGCCTCCGGATCAGCGACCGGGGCTGCCCGTGAGGGCGGCCCTCCCGGGCCGCCACCCCCACGAGGACGAGCCTCCCGTGACCGACCGGGTGGTGTTCGGAGTGACGGCCGTGCTCACCCTCGCCTTCGTGATCTGGGGATCCGTCTCCACCAAGACGCTGGAGAGCATCTCCGACACGATGCTGAGCGGTCTGATGCACAACGGCGGCTGGGCGTTCGTCCTGGCCGCCTCCGGCTTCGTCGTCTTCGCCCTCTGGCTCGCCATCAGCCGTTACGGCAGGATCGAGCTCGGCCAGGAGCACGAGGAACCCGAGTTCCGTACCGTTTCCTGGGTCGCGATGATGTTCAGCGCGGGCATGGGCATCGGCCTGATGTTCTACGGTGTCAGCGAGCCGCTCGCGCACTACGTCAACCCGCCGCCCGGGACCGACCCCGCCGACTCGGCGGACGCCATGCAGACGGCCATGGCCACCACGCTCTTCCACTGGACCCTGCACCCCTGGGCGATCTACGCGGTGGTCGGCCTCGCCATCGCATACAGCACCTTCCGGCGCCGCAGGCGGCAGACCATCAGCGCCGTCTTCGAGCCGCTCATCGGAAAGCAGCACGCCGAGGGCATGCCGGGCAGGGTGATCGACGTCCTCGCGATCTTCGCCACGCTCTTCGGATCCGCCACCTCCCTCGGCCTCGGCGCCCTGCAGATCGGCAGTGGATTCAGGGAACTGGGCTGGATGGAGAAGGCCGGTACCGGCCTTCTGGTCAGCATCATCGGCGTGCTGACGGTGGCATTCGTGTTCTCGGCCGTCTCCGGTGTCGAGCGGGGCATCCAGTGGCTGTCCAACACCAACATGGTGCTGGCCGTGGCGCTCGCCGTCTTCGTCTTCGTCGCCGGACCGACCATCCTCGTCCTCGATCTGGTGCCGACCTCGCTCGCGTCCTACATCGGCGATCTGCCGCAGCTCGCCGGTCGTACCGAGGCGGCGAGCGGCAAAGGAATCGACGACTGGCTGAGCAACTGGACCGTCTTCTACTGGGCCTGGTGGATCTCCTGGACGCCGTTCGTCGGCATGTTCATCGCGCGCATCAGCCGTGGACGGACGATCCGTCAGTTCATCGGCGGCGTGATCCTGGTGCCGAGCACCGTCAGCCTGATCTGGTTCGCCATCTTCGGCGGTACGGCGATGAAGCTCCAGGAAGGGGGTCGGCTCGGGGCCGAGACGACGCCCGAGGGTCAGCTCTTCGGCGTGCTCCAGGAGTTCCCGATCGCGGGCGTGACGAGCATCGTGGTGATGATCCTGGTCGGCATCTTCTTCGTCTCCGGGGCGGACGCCGCTTCGATCGTCATGGGCACGCTCTCGCAGAGGGGCACCTTCGAAGCGGCCCGGCTCGTCGTCGTGTTCTGGGGCGTGGTGACCGGCGCGGTGGCGGCCGTGATGCTGCTCGTCGGTGAGGGCAAGGGCGATGCGCTCGCCGGACTGCAGCATCTGACGATCCTGGTCGCGGCCCCGTTCATGCTGGTGATGGTCGGCATGTGCCTGTCCCTCATGCGCGACCTTCGCCAGGACCCGCTGATCGTCCGCACCGAGCTTGCCGAGGAGGCCGTGGAGGAGGCCGTGATCGCGGGTCACGAAAAGTACGCAGGTGCCTTCGAGATCCGTATCGGGCCCGTCCCCGAGGCGGAGAAGGGCACGGAAGCCGGACCAGGGACCGACACGGACCAGGGGGACGAGCCCGGGACCGGCCGGGACGGTGTCAAGGGTTCCTGACGGGGAGCGGAGGGGTCGGTCACCCCAGCAGCGATGCCACCGCCTGCGCGCAGCCCCAGGCCACGGTGACACCCGCGCCGCCGTGACCGTAGTTGTGGATCAGCCGGGTCCCGGGCGCCGACGCCTCGCGGCCCGGCTCCAGCCGAACCCCTTTCGACCGCACCGGCCGGAGCCCCACCCGATGCCCGAGCACCGGCGCATCCGCGATCTCCGGGCGGATCCGGGCGCAGCGCTCCACGATCGCCGCGGCCGTCGCCAGGTCCGGGGCCGGCGACCAGTGGCCCTCGTCGGCCGTGCCGCCCAGGATCAGCCGACCGGGCTGCGGGAAGAAGTACGTCGTCGCGCTCGACGCGTCGTCCGCCGCGGTGAACCACGACGTGATCCCCGGGTTCTCCACGAGCACCAACTGCCCGCGGACCGGTGACACTTCCGGATCCGGTACGAGGCCACGGGCGCCGAGCCCCGTGCAGTTGACCACCACCGGAGCCTGCGCCGCCGCCTCGGCGAGCGAGCGCACCTCCCGGGTCTCCACAGCCCCGCCCGCCGCCTCCAGCCGCGCCCGCAGCCAGGCCAGATGCACCGGCATGTCGATCAGCGGAAGCCGCGCCGCGAGCGCGGACACGTGCCCCGCCGGCATCTCGTCGGCCTCCAGCTGCCGCAGGTCCGCCACGTGCCGTGCCCACGGGCCGAGACCGTCGAGCCGGACCCCGGCGTGCACACCGGGCACCAGCCGCACCCCGGTCTCCTCCGGCCGGGCCGCCAGCGCCTCGTACACCCTCAGTGACGTGAGCGACCACGCGCCGACCCGCTCCTGCGGCTCGATCCGGTACGGCCACCACAGCGCCCCCGCCACCGCGGAGGTCGTCTCCCCGGCCGGCTCGCGGGTCCACACCCGCACCCGGCGGCCCTGCTCCGCGAGCACCACCGCCGTCGTGAGCCCGATGACCCCGCTGCCGACCACGATCACTTCGCCCGGTTCTCCGTTCACGAGCCGGACCGTAGCCGAATCCGTCGTGGCGTGCTCACATCCCGTCGCAGCTGGGGATACTCAGGACATGTCTGCCGAGTACGCGACCTTCGGGCTGGCGCCGGCTATGCGGGCCGGGGGAGTCCTCGCCGATGGTGGCTATCAGGTCCACCGGGACTTCATGGACTTCATCGTCGACGGCCGGCCGCTCCTCTTCCAGCTCTCCGACCTCGACGCCGTCTCCCCGCTCGCCTCCGACATCCCGCCCGCGATCTTCACCCACCAGGTGCGCAGTCTGCCGCTGGAGGCGGAGGCTCCGCTGCCCGGCGGACGGTACGTCATCTACGGCTGCCCGGAGTGCGAAATGCTCGCATGCGGTGCCGTCACCGCGGTGATCGAGCGCGACAGCGACGACATCGTCTGGCGGGACTTCGCCTGGCAGACGGACGAGACCGCCGACCTGGAGCGGGGCGGCTACCACGGCATAGGGCCGTTCCGCTTCCGCGGTGCCGAGTACCGCGCGGAGCTGGAGCGGCTGCTCGACGACGAGGAGGCCCGCCCGCGCCGCCGCGTCCTGCTCATCGGCGCCCGCGTCGCCGTCCTCGCCAAGCTCGCCGCCGCGCTGCGCACCATCGGCATCGGCGCCGAGATCACCGACGACGCGACGCGGATCCCCGCCGAGGAGCTGCGCACGTACGGCGCCGTCGCCTTCGGGCGGGCGGTCGGGGAGGCGGAACGCGCGGCGGTGCGCGCCGCGTTCGAAGGGGCCGGTGTCGATGCCGCCTGCGTCGACGGCCTCGCCCCGGTCATCCCGCTCCTCGTCGCCCAGATCGAACACGCCCTGGACCGGGGCCCGGTGGAGCGCCGCCGCCTGACAGGGCTGACGGCGAAGGCGGGTGCGGTCGAGGTGACGGTCACCTCTGCCTGCCGCGTCAGGCTCGTCGCATACCGCCTGGACCGGCTCCACCGCACCCACACCCACGACGTCTTCGACGGGATGCTGGAGCCCGGCAGCCACACAATTCCGCTGGACGCGCGGGCGGTGAAGGGGCAATCCTTCGTGGTGGCACGCGCCATGGGGGGCGTGCTGGTCGCGCCCGTAGCGCGATGACACAGCCGAGGGGCCCGGGCGAGCCGTCGAATCGCCGAGACGACATGAACCGACCGAACTGGAGGTCCGCCTCCCCGCGCCGATGAGCGGCGCACGGAGGAACGGACCCGCGATCCGTACGCGTACCCCCGCCGAACTGCGCCGCACGCGCAGACCGCGCGCCCACTCCTGCTGGGACCATCTCTACGCGGCGCCCCTGTGGCCGCTGCACGGAGCCAACCTGGGAACCCTCGCCCGCACCTGTGACGCGGTCGGCGCCTGTCTGACGGTGCCGCGCTTCCCGTGGGTGCCGGAGGCGCTGGCGCGCGGCAACACCCTGCGCAAGCCGTTGTGCACCCACTGGACCGGCGATCCACTGGGCTGGCTGGCGCGGCAGCGCGAGCGTGGCGTACGGATCGTGGGCGTGGAGCTCGCGGACGAGGCCGTCCGCCTCGCCGATCTCCCGCCCGCACGCGAGCCCACCGTCATGGTCCTCGGCCATGAACAGGACGGCATCCCGCCCGAAGCCCTCGACCTGCTCGACGAGTGCGTGGAGATCCCGATGATCGGCACGGGAGCGAGCCTGAACGTGGCCGTCGCCGGATCGCTCGCGCTCTACAAGCTCGCGGGCCTGCTCTGAGCCGCTCCAGGCGGCCCAGGCGGGCCCTGGCCGGGACCGGCCCCCACTGGCCGGGACCGGGCCCGACCTGTGCCCCCGATAGGATCGGCCACCTCATGACTGCAACCCTCGTCGCCAAGGACCTCGCCGCCGGACACGGCGACCGCTCGCTCTTCTCCGGGCTCGACCTCGTCGTCGCGCCGGGTGATGTGATCGGCCTCGTCGGCGCCAACGGCGCCGGGAAGTCCACCCTGCTCCGGCTGCTCGCCGGCCTCGACACGCCCGAGCAGGGGGAGCTGCGGCTCTCCCCGCCGAGCGCCACCGTCGGCCATCTCCCGCAGGAGCCGGAGCGCCGCGCGGGCGAGACCGTACGGCAGTTCCTGGCCCGCCGGACCGGGGTCGCCGCCGCGCAGGCCGCGATGGACGAGGCCACGCAGGGCCTCGTCGACGGCGTGCCCGGCGCCGACGACGCGTACGCCACCACCCTCGAACGCTGGCTGGCGCTCGGCGGCGCCGACCTCGACGAGCGTGCCGATGAGGTCGCCGACTCGCTCGGCCTCACGGTCGGCCTCGACCAGCCGATGACGTCCCTGTCCGGCGGTCAGGCGGCCCGCGCCGGGCTCGCCTCGCTGCTCCTGTCCCGCTACGACGTGTTCCTCCTCGACGAGCCGACCAACGACCTCGACCTGGACGGACTGGAGCGGCTGGAGAAGTTCGTCCAGGGACTGCGCGCCGGCACGGTCGTCGTCAGCCACGACCGCGAGTTCCTCACCCGTACGGTCACCAAGGTCCTCGAGCTCGATCTCGCCCAGCAGCAGATCACGCTCTATGGCGGCGGCTACGAGGCCTATCTGGAGGAGCGCGAGACCGCCAGGCGGCACGCGCGCGAGGAGTACGAGGAGTACGCCGACAAAAGGACCGCCCTCGAAGGCCGCGCCCAGATGCAGCGTTCCTGGATGGACAAGGGCGTCAAGAACGCGCGGCGCAAGGCCACCGACAACGACAAGATCGGCAAGAAGTTCCGCAGCGAGGCGAGTGAGAAGCAGGCTGCCAAGGCCCGCCAGACCCAGCGGATGATCGAACGCCTCGAGGCCGTCGACGAGCCCCGCAAGGAGTGGGAGCTCCGGATGGAGATCGCGGCCGCGCCACGCTCCGGCGCGGTCGTCGCCACGCTGCGCGACGCGGAGGTCCGGCGGGGCGACTTCCATTTCGGGCCGGTGTCGCTGCAGGTCGACTGGGCGGACCGGGTCGCCATCACCGGTGCCAACGGCTCCGGCAAGTCCACGCTGCTCGCGGCCCTCCTCGGCCGTCTCCCGCTGGACTCCGGGCACGCGACGCTCGGCTCCGGCGTCGTCGTCGGCGAGGTCGACCAGGCGCGGAAGCTCTTCCACGGTACGGAGTCACTGCTGGACGCCTTCTGCGCGGCCGTGCCCGACACCGAACCCGCCGAGGTCCGTACCCTCCTCGCCAAGTTCGGCCTCAAGGCCGCCCATGTGCTGCGCCCCGCCGTCACCCTCTCCCCGGGCGAACGCACCCGCGCGGCGCTCGCCCTCCTCCAGGGTCGCGGCGTCAACCTCCTCGTACTCGACGAGCCGACGAACCACCTCGACCTCCCCGCCATCGAGCAGCTCGAGTCCGCGCTCGACTCGTACAGCGGCACGCTGCTGCTGGTGACGCACGACCGGCGGATGCTGGACGCGGTCCGTACGACCCGGCGCATCGAGGTGGCGGACGGCAAGGTGACCGAGTCGTGAACGGCTGCGGCGTCGGGTTCGAGTGGGGGCCTGCGGGCGCCCGGCACCTGGCGCCGCACGTGGCGTGCCTGGCCGTCGTGGACGTGCTGTCGTTCACGACGGCCGTGAGCGTCGCCGTCGACGCGGGCACCCGGGTCTATCCGTACCGCTGGCGCGATGCCACCGCGCAGGAGTACGCCATCCGCCTGGACGCCGCCCTCGCCGTCGGCCGCCGCGCGGTCACCCGGGAATCGCCCTGGTCACTGTCGCCCGCTGCCCTGCGTCGCGCGCCCCGCACCGCACGCCTTGTGCTGCCCTCGCCGAACGGCTCCACCATCGCCGCCGAGGCCGCCGCCGGCGGGGCCACGGTCGTCGCCGTGTCCCTGCGCAACGCCCGCGCGGTGGCCCGATGGCTGAGGACCCAGGGCTACGGCACCTCCGAGCGCCCCCTCGCGGTCGTCGCCGCGGGCGAACAGTGGCCCGACGGCTCCCTGCGGCCGGCCGTGGAGGACCTGCTCGGTGCCGGGGCACTCATCTCCACGTTGCGCGGCCTCGGCACGACGGACCTGACCCCCGAGGCGGCCACGGCCGCGTGGGACACGACGGCCGACCCCGCGACGGTCCTCCACCGCTGCCACTCCGGCCGCGAACTGAGCGAGGGCGCCTTCGCGGGGTTCACGGCGGACGTGGACATCGCGGCGGAGATCAACGCATCGACGTCGGTGCCGGTCCTCGCGGACGGCGCGTTCACGGCGTCAACCTGAGGGCGGGGAGCGCCCACGGCGGCCTCTCCCCGCCGATGCCCCTGCGCTCTCCGATCCATGGCGTGGGCTCGCCGCCTCCCCCTGCCCGAGCGGTACGCACCTGTCGCCGAGCCGCGCCAGGATGCGGCGGTCGGCGTGTGGGTTCCCCGGGGTCGCCGCACGGTGGGGTCGTGCGGCGCCTGGTCGCGCTCGGCGCCCGGTTCCCGCGTGTCTCGACCGGTTCCCGCGTGTCTCGACCGGTTCCCGCGCGTCTCGACCGGTCATCCGCCTCGCTCCGCGGCCTTGTTGCCGGCTCCGCGAGCAGCGCGGGATGCGACCGTGCGTCCGCGCAACCGGCGTTGTCAGTGGTCGCAAGTATGTTCAGCCGTGTCCCGCCGTTGTGGCGCGGAAGTCCCCTCGGTGCATAGGAGATGGTGCGTTGTCGGATTGGGAGAGGTCGAGCACGGCACGGGTGATACCACCCGCACGGCCGCGCAAGCTCGCCAAGGTCCCGTTCGTCGAGCTGGCCGACGGACGCTTGCAGGGCGTGGTGTCCAGCGGCTCGGACATCGAGCGGGTCTATGTCTCGTCGGTCGCGGCGGGTACGTACGCGTTCGCTTGCAGCACCAACAACAACCGGCCCTGCGGCGGCGCGAGGGGCTCGTTCTGCAATCACATCCGGGCCCTGATCAACGAGGCGGTGCTGCAGTACGGCGCCGAGCGCGTCGCCCGCTACCTGAGGGTCGAGCTCGCGGACGGGGTGCCGAGCGCCGAGACCATCGCTGCCGACATGAGCAGCACACGTCCACCGCAGGGTGACACGAAGGCCGCCGCGCCCGTCTTCAGCCGGTTCCTGCGCCACCTGGCCTACCTGGAACTCGCCCCGACCACCGCACCGTTGCCGGAGATGCAGTGGTTCCCGCCGACCAGGGCGGTGGCGTGATGCGCGCCGACCTGCTCGCCGAAACCGTCGACGGGCTCGACGAAGCCCTGGCGGCCGTCGACGCCTTCGACCGGGCTCTCGTCGCCGGACTGCTCTGTCCCCAGCCCGCCCAGGCCGCCGGCCTGACAGAGCTCACGCACGCCGTCGCAGGGACGCCGCTGGCCACCAGGGTCGCCGAGGCGGCCGAGAAGGCGGCGGCCGGAGCCGCGGGCGAAGACCACTTCGTCGCCCTCGCCGCCGCCCGCACCGCGCTGCTCGGCTCCGTCCACGACGCACTGATGACCCGCGTCGAGGAGGCGACCGGTCGGCCCCGCAGCGAGGAGGCCGTCCCGGTGTCCGGCGGGCAGCAAGCGGCGAACCTGCTCGCGGCCGCCCGTTCCTGGCTGTCCGATCTGGCGCGCTCCGGGTGGCAGGGCATCGACCACGACGTGGTCTCCGGGGCGGCGCAGGTCGTCTCCGCGATGCTTCCGGACCCGGCCCTGCGCCGTCTGGCGACGCTCCTCGACGGATTCGCCGCCGAACTCGCCGCATCCTGCCCGGGTGCGGCCCTGGATCGCATCCCGGCACGCCGCTGGGCCGACCTGTGGTCGCGCGCGATGCTGCTGACGCTGCCCGGTGCGGCCGACGTGACCATCACCGGTACGGCCACCGGCCGCCTGCTGCCCCTCGGGGTCGACCTGCACGAACACGCGACCGCCGCACAGGTCCAGGTCCACGCGGTGTTCGAGCCCGCGGACGGCACCGCGCCCCGCCTGGTGCGTGCCGGCGTGTCGGTGCCGAAGCCCGACACGGTCGTCGGAGCCGGCCTCTGGCAGCTGCTCCGCCCGCACATGTCACTCCTGGCAGCCGCCGGCGAGGGCCGCTCGATGGACCTCGCCGACATGCCGGTCACCGCCGAGGGCGACCTGATCTGGAGCGACGAGCACGCACGCCTGGGCGAGCCCGCCGACGCCTGCGCCACCGCCCGCGTCGCCCTGCCCACCGCGACCGCTGCGGCGACCGCACCGCTGGACCGGCACCCGGCGCGCATCGCCGTACCTGTCTTCCTGGAGGGCTACGCCGCCCAGAAGGACGACGACGCACTGACGTTCACCATCGCCGGACACCCTCTCGCCATCGACACCGACCGCATTCCGACCGCCGGACCGCTCACCCCTGAGGCCGTCGCGGCGTCCGGAGCGTGCATCGGGCTGCTCCGCTGGGACGCCGGGGCGTTCGTCGTCCAGCCACTGGCCGTCGAGACGACCGTACGGAAGAAGGCCGTCGCGATCCACGCCGGGGGATGGGCCGGGGGCACGACCGACAAGGCCGGCGTCAAGGCCGAGAAGGCCGCCACCGACGCCGTGGCCGTGCTTCGGGAGCGGGCAGGGAGGCTGCTGCGGAAATGACGGAGCACACGACCGGGCAAACGGCCGAGACCTGGCAGACGGCCGACTGCACGACTCCACAGAACCCCGAGGTGGACCCCCACGACAACCGCCGCCAGGTCCTGTACTGGCGGCTCCTCGCCCGCCTCTTCGACCACGAGGAGCAGGCCACGCTGGAATCGGCGAGCCTCGCCGTCGTCGAGGACATCGGTCTGCCGTCCGCGCTGCTGGACCCGGGGGCCTCCGTCGACTCGATCGTGCAGCGCCACCCGGAGCTGGCCACCGAGTTCGACGGTCTGATGGTGCCCCGTCCCGACCCCGACCCCGCCGACGGTGCACGCGACCGGGCCGCTGAAGTACGGCGCGCGGCGCTGGTGTCGAAGGTGCTGCTCAGCGTCTTCGCCTCCGGCTCCGGCACGGTCACCGCCGGACAACTGGCGCGCTGGCAGTCCGATGCGGGCTGGCTGGAGCGCGCTCTCGGCTGCAGGCCCGGCGAGCTGCGCGGCGGCCGCGCGGGGGGAGGGCCCGGGGGAGCCACGGCAGGACCGGGCGTCGGCCCGACCGGCACCGGCGGCCTGGGCACGACGCCCGACCTCAGCCGGCTGATCCCGGCGATCGGCCCGGAACTCGGCGCCATCGAGGCCGACCTCGTCAAGCGGATGCACCTGCGCGAGGTGCTGGCCGACCCCAAGCTCGCCGCGCAGCTCACCCCGAGCATGTCGCTGATCGAACAGCTGCTGCGGGACAAGAACAACCTCTCGGGCGTGGCCCTGGCCAACGCCAAGGCCCTGATCCGCCGTTTCGTCGACGAGGTCGCCGAAGTGCTGCGCACCCAGGTGGAAAAGGCCACGGTAGGCGCGCTGGACCGCTCCGTCCCGCCCAAGCGGGTGTTCCGCAATCTCGACCTCGACCGCACGATCTGGAAGAACCTCACCAACTGGAGCCCGGAGGAGGAGCGGCTGTACGTCGACCGCCTCTACTACCGGCACACCGCCCGCAAGACGACGCCCCAGCGGCTGATCGTCGTCGTGGACCAGTCGGGCTCGATGGTCGACTCGATGGTGAACTGCACCATCCTGGCGTCGATCTTCGCCGGGCTGCCGAAGGTGGACGTGCATCTGATCGCCTACGACACACGGGCCATCGACCTGACCCCCTGGGTGAGCGACCCGTTCGAGGCGCTGCTGCGCACCAACCTCGGGGGCGGCAATGACGGCCCCGTCGCGATGGCGATGGCCCGCCCGAAGATCACCGATCCTCGGGACACCGTGATGGTGTGGATCTCGGATTTCTACGAATTCGACCGCTCCCAGCCGTTGTTCGAAGGAATCGAGGCGGTCCACCGCTCCGGGGTGAAGTTCATTCCGGTCGGCTCGGTGACCAGCTCCGGCCGCCAGGAGGTCAACCCCTGGTTCCGGGAGCGCTTCAAGGCCCTCGGCACGCCGGTGCTCTCCGGCCACATCCGCAAGCTCGTCCACGAACTCAAGACGTTTCTCGCCTAATTGTTGCTCAGAAAGGCCCTGATATGTCCGACCTGTTGCGCGCCCCTGCCGAGATCAAGTACGCCGAGGAGCTGGACTGGCTGGAGTCGGTCGACGACAACCCCAAGCCCTTCTCGTGGCGCCTGTCCCCGAAGATGGTCCGCCTGTTCATCCTGGGCTCCGAGCGCTCCGACGGCCTGGACCGGGAGATCTCGCAGAAGTGGTTCGGCGACCGCAGTTTCGTCGAGCGCTCCATCGTCACGCTGGCCTCCGACCGCGGCCTGCTGCTCATCGGCGACCCCGGCACCGGCAAGAGCTGGCTGGCCGAGCTGCTGTCCGCCGCGATCTGCCGGAACTCCACGCAGGTCGTGCAGGGCACGGCCGGCACCACCGAGGACCACATCAAGTACTCCTGGAACGTGTCCATGGTCATCGCCAAGGGCCAGTCGCGGGAGTCGATGATCCCCTCGCCGATCATGACCGCGATGGAGACCGGTACGATCGGCCGTTTCGAGGAACTCACCCGCTCCACCAGCGACGTCCAGGACGCGCTGATCTCGATCCTGTCCGAGAAGTACATCTCGGTTCCCGAGCTGGACAGCGAGGACGGCACCGTCTTCGCCAAGCCCGGCTTCTCGGTCATCGCCACCGCCAACAGCCGCGACCGGGGCGTCAACGACCTGTCCTCGGCGCTCAAGCGCCGCTTCAACTTCGTCCGCATCCCGGTGGTGACGAACAAGAAGAGCGAGACGGAGATCGTCCGCTTCCGCACCGAGGAACTGCTGCGCCGCCACCAGATCGAGCTGGACGTGCCGCCGACGCTGCTCGACGTGCTGCTGCAGAGCTTCGCCGACCTGCGCGCCTCGGCGGCCGCGGCCGGCAGCGACGACGAGAAGCTGGAGTCCGCGCTGTCCACCGCCGAACAGATCGGCGTGCTCGAGGACGCGATCCTGCACAGCAACTTCTTCGGCGAGCGCGCCCTGACCGCCCACACCCTCGCCTCCTCGCTCGTCGGCTCGCTGGCCCGGCGCGAGCCGGAGGACCTGGCCATCCTCAACAAGTACCTGCACGGTGTCGTCGAGCCGCGCAGCAAGGAAGAGGGCGGATCCTGGCCGGAGTTCCTGGAGGGCGGCCGCGACGCGATCGCCACCCTGTCATGAGCAGCACGCACCAGGGGACCTTCGAAGCACTGCGCGGACAGTTGCAGGAGGCCGCCGCGACGTTCGCCGACGGGCCCGACGCTCTGGAGGGCATCCTCCTCGGCATCGTCGACGACGTCGACCGCGCGGTGCGCGAGCCACTGGAGATCTTCCCCGTCTGCCACCACTCGCCCGCCTCGGCGATCGCGATGGCACGCCGCCTGCGGGAGAAGCAGCCGAAGGTCGTGTACCTGGAGCTGTGCGAGGACATGGCGCCGCTGCTGACCGAACTGCGCAACTGCAAGCTTCCGGTGGCGGTCCAGGCGTTCGCGACCGAGACCGACGGCTTCCCGGCCGAGTGGTCCCCGCTGTCGGTGGTCGCACCGATCACCGAGGCCTCGGCCGAGTACCAGGCGATCGCCTACGCACTGGACACGCCGGGCGTCGAACTGGTCCTCGTCGACCGTTCCTCGGACCACGTCTTCCAGTGGGACGCGCGCGGGACGGACCCCGTAGAGCCTGCCGATGCGGAGGCCACGCCCGCCGAGGAAGAGGCCGCGCTGCACGGCGACGCGGTCGGCCTGGAGATCGGCGACCTGCGGCCGCGCTTCGCCGAACTGGAGGAGCACCTGCTGCGCCACGGCAGGGTGCGGCACTGGTCGGAGTGGTGGCACCAGTACGTCGAACTGCCGCTCGGCGACAGCGACCACGACACCTACCGCCAGGTCATGCTCCTGATCGGCAGCCTCTTCCGGCGCCTCGCACCCGGCGACCCCCACCGGGTGCGCGTGGACGAGGACCGCGAGCGCTACATGTGGACCAGGATGCGGGAGCACCTGGCCGCGACCGGCACCGATCCCGCGGACTGTCTCTACGTCTGCGGCGCCTTCCACGCGGCAAGCCGAGTCGCCGAGTTCGGCGTCCACGGCACCGACACCTTCGAGATCGGCCCGCGCAGTGCCACCAAGTGGCAGCACGGCCTGATCCCCTCCAGCCACGCGGCGATCGAGGCGCAGTTCGGCCTCGCCGCCGGCTCGGTGTCGATCGCCGCGACGGTCTGGGCGAAGAACGTCAGGCGCACGCGTGTGGAGCCGTACCGCCTGGCGGGACAGGCGGGCACGAGGAGGACGAAGGCCAAGAAGACCGCGGCCGCGGCGGCTCCCGTACCGGCCGTCCCGCCCTCGGACAAGCTGACCGGCTTCCTGCAGCAACCACCCGTCCTGGACCGGCTGGACGAGGCCGAACTGCTCGGCTGGTCGGTGGAGATCGTGCGCGCCGCGCGCCGAGGCGGCTACCTCGCCTCCACCGCCGACGCCATCGCGGTGTTCGAGACGTCGATCCTGCTGGCCGGGATGCGCGACCGGACCAAGCCGACTCCGTACGACTTCCAGGACGCGGCCGTCACCTGCATCGAGAAGGACACCGTGCCCGGACGGCGCGACGTGCGCCGTCTCGTGGAGATCATGATGGGTGGCGACCGGATCGGCCAGGTCGGCTACGACGCGCTGCCACCCCTGGCTCGCGACGTGCACGACCGACTGGCGCCGCTGAACCTGAGGCTGCAACAGCGCGGCGTGCAGCGGGCGCTACTGGACATCGCTTCCCAGCCGCAACTGGAGCAGTGCTCCGACGTGCTGTGGATGCTGCGCTACCTGATGCCGCAGGGTGCCGCGCGGCCGATCATGGGCGAACGTCGGCTCGGCGAGCGGCCGATCCAGGAGTCGTGGGACCTGGCGCTGGGCACCCACCAGCGCGCGCTCATCGAGCTCGGCTACGAGGGCGTCAGCATCGAGCAGGTCCTGGAGCAGCGCCTGCGCCGCACGGCGTACGGCCCGCAGGCCACCGCGGCGACCGTCCTGGAAGCAGTCGAGGACGCGACGCTGTATCTGCGCAGCCGCCGCCTCGCCGACGAGCTGGGCACCCGAGCCCTGGAGGTGCTGTCGGCCGAACGCAGCGTCGACGGCGCACCGGAGGTGCTGCGCCGTGTACGGCGGCTGCTGGCGTACTACCGCACCAACGAGCCGGTGCTGCCGCCGTGGATCGAGTCCTTCGTCAAGACCGGGTACGCGCACTACTGCACCCTGCTGCCGACGGCGTTCACCGACGACGACGCCACCGTCCGCCAGGTGGCGGCGATGCTGGGCTTCCTGTTCAGCATGGAGAGCCTGGCGCTGTCGCTGGGCTGCGACCGTACCCAACTGGAGCTGGCGGTCGCCCAGTCGCATCCGCAGGAACCGTCGAAGACGGCGCTGCTGTGGGCGGCTCAGGTACAGCTCGGGAACCTCTCCCGCGCGGACCTTCGGGCGAGGTGCGACGAACTGCTGGGCAACCCCCTGGTGGTGCCCGCCTATCCGCGCTACCTCAGCGGCTTCGTACACGCCCTGGAGCCCGTCCCGGGCCTCACCGACTTCGTTGTGGAAGCGGTGTCGAACGCGTTCGGACGGCTGCCGGACCCGGTGCTCCTGCCGTGGCTGCCGACCCTGATCACCACCCTGCGATCGGGGGGCGCCGAGCTTGCCCCGCTGCTGATCCGTGAGGCCGGACGGATCTTCCCCGGGCGGCTCGCAGCGCTGGACGAGTGGGTGCCGCCGTGGCGGGCGCATCCGGCGCCGGAAGCCGTGCATCCGGCGCGGCGCGCGAAGGGCAGCCGCGGTGCCATGTTGCTCGCTGCCCACCCCGAGACGTGCGACGCGCTGGCGAGTCTGCTGGGCTGCGACGGGACGTGGGAGACGGCGGACCCTGGCGTGCCGGGCGCGGATTTGGTCGGCCGCCATCCGGATACGGCGGTGGCGCTGGAGGTATTGCTGGCCGGCCCATGACGTCGGTGGGGTGAAAGCCCACGCAGCGGATCCGTCGTCGGGTCCCCGGCCCTGTGGCTGACCCGTCCGGCGGCACCCGGGCTCACCTGGCGGTGCGGGCCGCCATATCCAGCCTGTCCGGCGTTTGAGGACGAACATCCCCGGCCGCCTCGGCGGTGCGGGCCGGCACATCCAGCCTGTCCGGCGTTTGAGGACGGACACCGGGCCGACCGGACGGGACCGGGCATGTCCGGCAGCCCGTCTGCGGGGCGTACCGGGGCTCCACCCCCTGCGGGTGGAGCCCCGGTACGGGGAGGTCAGCCGCGCCTGCCCCCACCCTGCTTCGGGTCGAGGAGGCCCGCCTTGCGAAGGGCGTCCGCCATGGCGCTGTTGGCCGGGGCGGGGGCCTGGCGGCCGCCACCACCACCACCACCGCCACCGCCACCGCCGGAGCCGCGGCGGTCCCGGCCGCCGCCGCCCTGGCGCTGCTGGGGCGGACGCCCGCCCTGGCCGCGCTCGCGGCCCTGGGCGGGGGCCGCCTCGTCCTCCAACCGCAGCGTCAGCGAGATCCGCTTGCGCGGGATGTCGACGTCCAGGACCTTCACCTTGACCACGTCGCCCGGCTTCACCACGTCCCGCGGGTCCTTGACGAAGGTCCGGGACATCGCCGACACATGGACCAGCCCGTCCTGGTGGACGCCGACGTCCACGAAGGCGCCGAACGCAGCCACGTTCGTGACGACACCCTCGAGCACCATGCCCGACGACAGGTCGGAGATCTTCTCGACGCCCTCCTTGAAGGTCGCCGTCCTGAACGCGGGCCGCGGGTCGCGCCCCGGCTTCTCCAGCTCGCGCAGGATGTCGGTCACCGTCGGCAGACCGAAGATCTCGTCCACGAAGTCGTCGGCCCGCAGCGACCGCAGCACCGATGTGTTGCCGATCAGCGAGGCGACCTCGCTCCCGGTCGTCTTCACCATCCGCCGTACCACCGGGTACGCCTCGGGGTGCACGCTCGACGCGTCCAGCGGGTCGTCCCCGCCGCGGATGCGGAGGAAGCCGGCGCACTGCTCGTACGCCTTCGGGCCGAGCCGTGCCACGTCCTTGAGCGCCTGGCGCGAGCGGAAGGGCCCGTTCGCGTCCCGGTGCGCCACGATGTTCTCGGCGAGGCCCGAGCTGATGCCCGACACGCGCGAAAGCAGCGGTGCGGAGGCCGTGTTGACGTCGACGCCGACGCCGTTCACACAGTCCTCGACGACCGCGTCCAGCGAGCGGGACAGCTTCACCTCGGACAGGTCGTGCTGGTACTGGCCGACGCCGATCGACTTGGGGTCGATCTTCACGAGCTCGGCGAGCGGGTCCTGCAGCCGCCGTGCGATCGACACCGCGCCGCGCAGCGAGACGTCGAGCCCCGGCAGCTCCTGCGAGGCGAACGCGGACGCCGAGTACACGGACGCGCCCGCCTCCGACACCATCACCTTGGTGAGCTTCAGCTCCGGGTGATTGGCAATGAGTTCGACGGCCAGCTTGTCCGTCTCGCGCGACGCCGTGCCGTTGCCGATCGCGACCAGCTCGACGGCGTGCTCCTTCGCGAGCCGCGCCAGCTTCGCGAGCGACTCGTCCCACTTGTTCGCGGGGACATGGGGATAGATCGTGTCGGTGGCGACGACCTTGCCGGTCGCGTCGACGACGGCCACCTTCACGCCGGTACGGAAGCCGGGGTCGAGGCCGAGCGTCGCCCGCGTCCCCGCCGGGGCGGCGAGCAGCAGATCCCGCAGGTTCGCCGCGAAGACCCGTACCGCCTCGTCCTCGGCCGCCGTCCGCAGCCGCAGCCGCAGATCGATTCCGAGGTGCACGAGGATCCGGGTCCGCCAGGCCCAGCGAACCGTGTCCGCCAGCCACTTGTCGGCCGGCCGGCCGCGGTCGGCGATGCCGAAACGGCGGGCGACCATGCCCTCGTACGTGGAGGGGCCGGGCTCGTCCGACGGCTCCTCGGGCTCCAGGACCAGGTCGAGGACCTCCTCCTTCTCGCCGCGCAGCATCGCCAGCACACGGTGCGAGGGCAGCTCGGTGAACGGCTCGGCGAAGTCGAAGTAGTCGGCGAACTTCGCGCCCGCCTCCTCCTTGCCCTCGCGCACCTTCGCCGCCAGCCGGCCCCGCGTCCACATCCGCTCACGCAGCTCGCCGATGAGGTCGGCGTCCTCCGAGAAACGCTCGGTCAGGATCGCCCGTGCGCCCTCCAGCGCGGCCGCCGGATCCGCGACGCCCTTGTCCGCGTCGACGAACGCGGCGGCGGCCGCGAGCGGCTCGACCGAAGCGTCGCCGAGCAGCCCTTCGGCGAGCGGCTCAAGACCCGCCTCGCGGGCGATCTGTGCCTTCGTGCGCCGCTTGGGCTTGAAGGGCAGATAGATGTCCTCGAGGCGGGCCTTGGTCTCGGCGCCCCTGATCTGCGCCTCCAGCTCGTCGGTGAGCTTGCCCTGCTCGCGTACGGACTCCAGGATCGTGGCCCGCCGCTCCTCGAGCTCCCGCAGATACCTCAGCCGCTCCTCGAGCGTGCGCAGCTGCGCGTCGTCGAGCATCTCGGTCGCTTCCTTGCGGTAGCGAGCGATGAACGGCACGGTCGATCCGCCGTCGAGCAGCTCGACGGCCGCCTTCACCTGCCGCTCACGTACGCCGAGCTCCTCGGCGATCCTGCCTTCGATGGACGTCGTCACGGTTACCCGACTCGCCTTCTGCTGCTGGCTGTGCTTCAGGCTGCATTCTGCCGGGTGGCCGGGGGCCGTGTCGCGCACCCCCTCCGAGGCCGGAGGTCAGCCCTTGCCGGTCAGGTCCGCCGGGAAAGCACCGGCCGCGACGGCCGTCATCAGGAAACCGCGGGCCAGCTCGGTGAGCCGTTCGACGCCCGCCGCGCCGAGATGCTCGTACGGTGCAAGGTCGAGCCGGTCCGTGTGCTCCTCCAGCTCCGCCCGCAGGGCAGCGCCCTCGCTGGTCAACTCACCCTCGGCGCCGAGCAGTCCACGCTCACGCAGCCGGTCGGACGCCGCCTCCCAGTCGGTGCGGCGCCACCCGCGGCTGGCGAGGATCCACCGCGGTGACATGCCCTTGCCGGTCGCCGTGTGGCTGACCAGGGCCTCCAGCGGGTCGAGACCTGCGATCAGCAGTGCGGTGAGATGGCCGTCGCCGCGGTGCTCGCGCAGCAGGGTCGCGGCGTGCCAGTAGGCGAGATGCGGCTCCTCGGGCACGGGCAGATCCGCATGTGCCGCGTACAGCGGCCGGGCGTGCCGGGTGCAGGCCTCCGTGGCGCGCAGCGCGAGCCGCGCCGCCTCCGCCATCTCGGCCGACGCGACCACCTCGTCGCCCAGCAGCCGGCGCAGCGTGGCGTCCGCGGCCCGCAGCCGGGCAGCCAGCACGGTGGCCGGCGATGCCGTGTCCCACACCGCGGGCAGATGCCGGGCGATCAGCTCGTGGTTGAAGTTGTAGAACGTCGCCGCAACCGTGCCCGGGCCGACGGCGCCCATCGCGGCGGCACGCCCTGCGAAGTACGCGGCCCTCGTGTCCTCGATGCCGAGCCCGGCGAGCTCCTTCGCGTAGTCGGGCGAGAAGTACAGCGTGGAGTGCAGCGGGTTGACGGCGTTGTGGCAGCGGCGTCCCGCGCGCGGCGGCAGTGAGGTCATGACCGGCACGTTACCGACTGGTCGGTACGACAGGAAGGGCGGGCGGCCTCCTGCTCGGCGTGATGGCAGGAAAGGTGGGGTGCTCGTCATTGCGGCCATCTCGGGTGGCCCCGACGATGGAGACATGACCGAGCGATCCGTGCTCGTCGTCCTCTTCGACGGCGTGCAGAGTCTTGATGTGACGGGCCCGCTGGAGGTGTTCGCGGGCGCCAACAAACACCCTGGAGCCCCGTTCACGTACGGCATCCGCACCGCCTCGCTCGACGGCGCGCGGATCCGCACATCCAGTGGGCTCACCCTCGTTCCCGACACCAGCCTCGACGAGCTCGCCGGCTCTCCGCACACCCTGCTCGTGCCGGGCGGCGAGGGCACCCGCCACCCCGCCCCCGCGCTGATCGACTGGCTGCGCGCCCACGCCCCGCGCGCCGAGCGCCTCGTCTCCGTCTGCACCGGCGCGCTGCTGCTGGCCGATGCGGGGCTGCTCGACGGACATCGCGTCACGACTCACTGGGCCGTCTGCGACCACCTCGCCCGCAGCCATCCCGCGGTCGACGTCGACCCCGAGCCGATCTTCGTACGGGACGGGAAGCTCGCCACCTCCGCAGGGGTCACCGCCGGAATCGACCTCGCTCTCGCGCTGGTCGAGGAGGACCTCGGGCGTGAGACCGCCCTGAGCATCGCCCGCCATCTCGTGGTCTTCCTGCGCCGTCCCGGCAACCAGGCGCAGTTCAGCGCCCAGCTTGCCGCCCAGACCGCACAGCGCGAACCGCTGCGCGAGGTACAGGCGTGGATCACCGAGCACCCGGACGACGATCTGTCGGTCGACGCGCTCGCCCGCCGGGCGAGGCTCTCGCCCCGTCAGTTCGCCCGCGCGTTCCGGGCCGAGACCGGCATGACCCCCGGCAGATACGTCGACCGGGTCCGCCTGGAGCACGCTCGCCGCCTACTGGAGGACACCGGCGACGGCATCGAGGAGATCTCCCGCGCCTGCGGATACGGCACGCCCGAGGCGATGCGCCGGGCCTTCGTCAAGGCGCTCGGCGCGGCGCCCGCCGAGTACCGCCGCCGCTTCCACGCACCCGTCCACTGACCACCGGCCCCCGGCATCGACCACCGGCCACTGACCACCGGCCACTGACTACTGACGACTGACCACCGAAGGAGACCGCCTTGCAGATCGCCATCCTGCTGTACGACGAGTTCACCAGCCTCGACGCCGTAGGCCCGTTCGAACTGCTCAGCCGGATGCCCGGCGCCGAGACCGTCTTCGTCGCCGAGAAGACAGGCCCCGTACGCAACGACCAGGGCAATCTGGCTCTCGTCGCCGACCACACCCTCGCCGAGGTGACGGCCCCGGACATCGTCCTCGTGCCCGGCGGCCGCGGCTCACGGCAGGCCATGGGGAACGAGACCGTCCTGGAGTGGTTGCGCACGGTGGACGCCACCAGCACATGGACCACCTCGGTGTGCTCCGGCTCCCTGGTGCTGGCCGCCGCGGGCCTGCTCAAGGGCCGCCGGGCCACCAGCCACTGGCTGGTGCTGGACGTCCTGGGCATGCTGGGCACCGAGGCGACCGGTGAGAGGGTCGTCCTCGACGGCAAGTACGTCACGGCCGCCGGGGTCTCGTCCGGCATCGACATGGCCCTGCATCTGATCGGCCGGATCGCGGGCGACGAGGTCGCCCAGAAGATCCAGCTGCTGACCGAGTACGACCCGCAGCCACCGTACGACGCGGGCTCGCCGGACAAGGCCCCGGCGGAGATCGTCTCCTACTGGCGGGCGCAGGGGGCGTCCGACGACACGATCCGGGCCGGCGGCGAGTAACCGTCACACCGTCCAGGTGAAGCGCGGCGTCCTGCGCTCCAGGAAGGCGGCGACCCCCTCCGCGGTGTCGCCGCTGCCACGCGCCTGCTCCGCCCAGTACGCGTCCCGGTCGATGCGCCCCGACGCGAACTCCTTCGCCGCGGCCTGCGTCAGCTGGGACCGACTCGTCAGCACGCGCGTGAACTCGGCCACCCGCTTGCCCAGCTCCCCCTCCGGCAGCACCTCGTCCACCAGGCCGGTGCGCAGCGCCCGTTCCGTGCCGATCAACTCGCCCGAGAAGAGCAGATACTTCGCGGCCGCCGGCCCGACCAGCGACACCAGCCGCCGGGTCGACGACGCGGGATAGACGATCCCCAGTTTCGCCGGCGTGACCCCGAAGGAGGCGCCTTCCTCGGCGAACCGCAGATCGCAGGCCGCGGCCAGCTGGGAGCCGCCGCCCACGCAGTAGCCGCGAACCGCCGCCAGTGTCGGTTTGGGGAAGGCCGCGAGCGCGTCCTCGGCCCGTACGGCCAGACTCTGCGGCTCCTCGCCGGCGGCCGTCGCACGCTCGCGCAGCGACGAGATGTCGGCACCGGCGCAGAACGTGCTCCCGGCGCCGGTCAGCACCAGCGCCCGTACCTCCGCATCGTGCGCCAGCCCCTCCAGCACGTCGGGCAGCGCGCGCCACATCGCGGCCGTCATCGCGTTGCGCTTCTCGGGATTGCTGATGACGACGGTGGCGACCCCGGCCACCACCTCGGCGGAGATCTGCCCCTGCTGCGGCTCCGAACGGTCCATGTGCCGGATGCTATCGGCCCGGCCCGAACCTATGATCAAGAAGGGGGTGCGACAAGGAGGCACGGATGGCCGGTCCCACCCAGGAGGGCAGGAGGCTCCGCCGCAGCTTCGGCTGGCTCGCGGCCCTCGGCGTGATTCTCGTGCTCGGCGGGCTGGTCGGACTCGTCTACGTCGGCGTGGCGACCATCACCTCCATGCTGCTCTTCGGCTGGCTGCTGCTGATCGGCGGACTGGTGGGGCTGCTGCAGGCGATCGAGTCGCGCGGCAGCAGCTACTTCTGGCTCGCGGTGGTCGTCGCCGCGCTCAACATCGCTGCCGGTGTGGTCGTCATCCGGCATCCCCAGGGCAGCGCGGAGGCGCTGACCATGTTCGCCGCGCTGCTGTTCCTGACCGGCGGGCTGTTCCGGCTGGTCGGGAGCGTGGTGGTGCGCGGTCCGCAGTTCGGCTGGACGCTGCTGCAGGGCGCGTTCGGCCTGCTGCTCGGCATTCTGGTGCTGGCGAACTGGCCCGAGAGCAGCCGCTATGTGCTCGGCACCTTCTTCTCGCTGGCGCTGCTCTTCGACGGGCTCGGGCTGATCGCGGTCGGCGTCGGCGGCCGCCGGATCATCGGCATGGTGAGCGACACGGAGGTGTCGGCGAAGTCGTCAGCAGAAGATCAAGATCAGTCGCAGAACTGACTCTGTCATACCCACCCGGTCGGATTCCGTCGATTGGCGGCAACTTCTGTTCAGCCGCTCGGTACGGACCAGCCGGTTCCCAAACTCGTCAGTCAAGAACTCAATTGGTTCCTGACCACAATTCACGAGGGTGGGTGCCGGACTTATGGAGAGCCCCGGGAGCGTCCCGGCCCGGCCACTGTCGTACGAAGGCGTCTGGCGGTTCACCGCACCCGCGCTCGAGGTCTCCGTGCCGCAGGCCAGGCACGCCGTCCGCGATCTGATCCGCCGCCAGGGAGTGCCGGTCCACGACGAGGTCCTGCATGGACTGCTGCTGATCGTCTCCGAGCTGGTGACCAATTCCGTACGGCATGCGGCCCTGCTGTCGCCCGAGGTCGCCGTCGAGGTCGCGATCGGCCCCGAGTGGATCCGGGTGGCGGTCGAGGACAACCACCCGTACCGGCC
Organism: Streptomyces sp. NPDC001514; assembly: GCF_053597075.1. Taxonomy (NCBI): domain Bacteria; kingdom Bacillati; phylum Actinomycetota; class Actinomycetes; order Kitasatosporales; family Streptomycetaceae; genus Streptomyces; species Streptomyces sp. NPDC001514. The sequence continues at coordinate 147,247 of NZ_JBSFHO010000005.1, read as the reverse complement.
CAAGGCGCTGGAGACGGACTACGCGCAGACCGGCGGCCGCGGCCTGCTGCTCGTTCGGGAGGTCACCCGTGAGGCGGGCGGCACCTGCGACGTGGAGCACACCGCGACCGGCGGAAAGATCATCTGGGCCGCGCTGCCGCTCGCGACGGCCGCAGCCCATGCCATGGTCCAGCCACAGCGACAGCCATAGCAGCGATAGCCTTAGCCGTTGCCGTAGCCCTGGCCAAAGCGACAGCGACACCCATGGCCACGGCAACAGGCACGGGCAGCCTCACCAGCCGCAGGCCGGCCCCGTGAGCTCCTTGATCGCCGGACGCGCCGCGTCCAGCACGGTCATGAACCACGCGGAGAACGGGTCCCGGGCGTGCCGCTCGGCCAGCTCGGCCGCCGTCACGAACGCCGTCTCGCCGACCTCCTCCGCGTCCGGCCTCGGCGAAGCCTGCACCAGGCCGACGAAGAGGTGGTTGTACTCCTGCTCGACCAGGCCCGACGCCGGGTCCGGATGGTTGTAGCGGACCGTGCCCGCCTCCGCCAGCAGCGACGGCGAGACGCCCAGCTCCTCGAACGTACGCCGCGCGGCAGCGGCGATCGGCGCCTCGCCCGGGTAGGGGTGGCCGCAGCACGTGTTGGACCAGACGCCGGGGGAGTGGTACTTCCCGAGCGCGCGGCGCTGGATCAGCAGCCGCCCCTGCTCGTCGAAGAGGAACACGGAGAACGCCCGGTGCAGCTGCCCGGGCGCCAGATGGGCGGAAAGCTTCTCCGCGGTGCCGATGGTATGGCCGTTCTCGTCGACCAGTTCGAGCAAGATCGGCTGCTGGGTGCCGTTGGGCGAGCTGTTCGCCGCGGTGGCGGGTGTGGTCGGCATAGCCATCCTTCGCTTCGTTCCTCGGCCCTGCGGGGCCCACCCAGTCTGCCGTACAAAAGCGGCTTGTCCGCACTTCACCGCCCTGGGCATGTCCGCGCCCGCCACGCGGACACGTGGCGGGCGCGAACGGTGGTGGATCAGACCCCGAAGGCCCCCGGGTAGGTGATCGTGCCCTGCGGCACAGCCGTGGAACCGTCCAGGACCAGCGCCATCATCGCCTCGTTGGGCACCTCGAAACCCGGTGCGATGCCCAGTCCTGAGGCGGGGGTGAAACCGAACCGCGGGTAGTACTCCGGATGCCCCAGCACCAGCACCAGCCGCTCGCCGCGCGCCCGCGCCGCGTCCAGCACGGCCCGGATCACCGCGGAGCCCGCGCCCTGCCCCTGATGCTCCGGCGCGGTGGCGCACGGGGCCAGGGCCAGCGCGGGGGCGTCACCGACCCGGCAGCGGGTGAGCAGCGCGTACGCCGCGACCGAGCCGTCCGGCGCCTCCGCGACGTACGAGAGGCCCGGCAGCCAGGCCGACGCGTCCTCGCGCAGTGCGTCGACGAGATCCGCTTCTTCCTCCGTGGGGAAGGCCGCCGTGTTGACGGCGCGCACCGCCGCGATGTCGGCCGCCCGCTCGGGGCGGGTCCGCCAGCGGGCGTCGGCGGGCCGCAGCACGAAGCCGGTGTAGCCGTACTCCGTGCCGTGGTCGTGCCACATCGCGAGCTCGGCCCGGGTGGCGGCGAGTGCCTCCGCCATACCCGCAGCCGTGGGATCGACGGTGTCGGCGCGGGCGCCGAGCGGGCCGTAGTACTCCACCCAGTCGCTCACCGGCTGCCGGTACACACCGAGTACGTTGTATCCGGCCCCGACCGCCGCCGCCGCGTTCGCGGCCGTCGTACGCAGCCGGTAGTGCTGCTCCCAGAAGGCGCGGGCCTCGGGGCTCGGTGTGTCGGAGGTCCACTCGCACTCGGTGACGACGAGCGCGCCGCCGGGTGCGAGCAGCCGCCGCCAGTCGCGCAGGGCGGTGTCGAAGCCGATCAAGTATGCGGAGCTCTCCGCCCAGACGAGATCGAAGGACCCGTCGGGGTAGGGCAGTTCGCCCATGTCGGCGTTGACGGTACGGACACGGTCGCCGAGCCCGCGGGCCTCGGCGGCACGCCGCACCTCGTCGAGGAACGGCTCGTGCAGATCCACCGCCGTGACCTCGGCGCCGGCCTCGGCGGCCAGCAGCAGCGTGGCACGGCCGGGGCCGCAGCCCAGATCGAGCACGCGCGGACGGGACGGCAGCGGACCCGCGAGAGCCAGCAGCCGGCGGGTGGTCTCGTCGGAGCCGGGGCCCTGTCGGGGCAGGCCGTGGTGAAGGGAGAAGAAAGCGTCGTGCAGGGTGTTGTCGGACAACGTGGGAACCCTTTGAGTGAGCGGGCTCCGGCCGACGGACGCACGTACGTGCGGAGAGGTACGGGTCGGGTCAGCCGAGAACCCGGAAGTCGATGACGGACCGGGCGCTGCGCACGGCAGCATCCATCGCGACGGTCATCAACCTCAGCTCCTCTCCATGTCCATTGCCGGGCCAACGCTAACAGGAGTCGGCAACGCAGTTCGGTGGAACGACGGAGCCCGTTGACAGGGATCAGCGGCGGAGCCCGCTGACAAGGGTCAGTGGCAGAGCCCGGCCTCGTGCGCGGCATGGCCGCTCGGCTCCAGCTGGAACGTGCAGTGCTCGACGTCGAAGTGGGACCCCAGACAGCCCTGCAGGTCGTGCAGCATCTTCTCGTGCCCGAACGCGTCCAGCACCTCCTGCGCGACGACGACATGCGCGGAGAGCACCGGCATGCCGGACGTGATGGTCCAGGCGTGCAGGTCATGGACGTCCTCGACGCCGGGCAGCGCCACTATGTGTTCGCGCACCTCGCCCATGTCGACGCCCTTGGGTGCTGCCTCCAGCAGCACGTTGAGGGTCTCCCGCAGCAGCTTGACCGTACGCGGCACGATCATCAGGCCGATCAGGAGCGAGGCGATCGGGTCGGCGGCCTGCCAGCCGGTGGCCAGGATGATGCCCGCCGAGACCAGCACCATCACCGAGCCGAGAGCGTCCGCGAGCACCTCCAGATACGCGCCGCGCACATTGAGGCTGTCCTTCTGGCCCCGCATCAGCAGGGAGAGCGACACCAGGTTGGCGACCAGACCGACGAGGGCGAACGCGATGGCGAGGCCGCCCCTCGTGTCGGCGGGCGTGATGAAGCGCTGCACCGCCTCGTACACGAGGTAGCCGCCGACCCCGAGCAGCAGCAGACAGTTCGCCAGCGCGGCAAGGATCTCGGCGCGGGCGAACCCGAAGGTGCGCCGGGCGTCGGCCGGACGGGCGGCGAAGTGGATCGCCAGGAGCGCCATGGCGAGGCCGAGGCCGTCCGTCGCCATGTGCGCGGCGTCGGCGATGAGGGCCAGCGAGTCCGCCAGGATCCCGCCCACGACCTCCAGGACCATCACGCCCAGCGTGATCGCGAGCGCGATCCGCAGCCGTCCCTTGTAGGCGGCGGCCGCGGTGCCCGTCGGCGGGGCACCGCCGCCGTGCGTGTGTCCGTGGTCGTGCCCAGCCCCCATGAGAGGCGCCTCCCGTACCGTCCGATTCGATCTGATCGCGCCCCGCCAGTGAACTACGGGTGGGGGGTATCGGGCAACACGACGTTGAACACCGTTGTCATATGCTCTGACCTGCGGTGATGTCCGCAGGTCAGAGCAGTGGACGATCAGTGACGATCAGCGAGATGCCGGGCGAGTGCCGGGCGGGCGCAGGGCGGGCGCAGGGCGCCTGTGCTCAGCGGACGCGGGCCTCGGGGTGGTGCAGCACCCAGCCCTCCCAGGCCGACTCGACCATCTCGCGCACCCCGCGTGAGGCCGTCCAGCCCAGCTCCTTGGCGATCCGCTCGACGGAGGCGACCGCCTGTGCCGCGTCTCCGGCCCGCCGCGGTTCGACGACCGCGGGTGTGCCGTGGCCCGTCACCTCGGCGACAAGGCGGGCGAGCTCGCGGACGGAGACGCCCTCGCCACGGCCGATGTTCACGGTGAGGTCCCCGGCGCCGTCCTGGTCGGCCAGACGGCGGGCCACGGTGAGGTGGGCGTCGGCAAGATCGGCGACATGGATGTAGTCGCGGACGCAGGTGCCGTCCGGGGTCGGGTAGTTGTCACCGAAGATCCGCGGCGCCTCGCCACGGGTGATCCGGTCGAAGAACATCGGGATGATGTTGAACACCCCGGTGTCGGCGAGCTCGGGCCGGGCGGCGCCCGCCACGTTGAAGTAGCGCAGACAGGCCGTGGCGATGCCGTGTGCCCGGCCGGCCGCTCGCACCAGCCATTCGCCCGCGAGCTTGGTCTCGCCGTACGGGTTGATCGGCACCGCGGGGGTGTCCTCCGTGATGAGCTCCACATCGGGGACCCCGTACACGGCGGCGGACGACGAGAAGAGGAACCGCTTCACGCCGGCGGCGACCACGGCCTCCAGCAGGACGGTGAGTCCGTGCACGTTCTCGCGGTAGTAGCGCAGCGGCTGCTCAACGGACTCCCCGACCTGCTTCTTCGCGGCGAGATGCACCACACCCGTGACCGCGTGCTCGGCCAGCGCGCGGTCCAGCAGCTCCCGGTCGAGCACCGAACCGCGCACCAGGGCCACGCCGTCGGGCAGCCGCCCGGCCACCCCCGTCGAGACGTCGTCGAGGACGACGACGCGTTCCCCGGCCTCGGTCATGGCATGCGCCACATGGGCCCCGATGTACCCCGCTCCACCTGTGATCAGCCAAGTCATAGCCGCCACCCTAGGGGGTGCGCGAGGGCGGTTTGTGGGGCAAGGCCAGGATCGACGATGATGATCTAGGTGGTGCTCTGTGGTGCACAAGACACCATCTCGGCCGGGACGACCGCGGCCCGGCCGGGAAACCGCGGCCCCTCGGTGGGTGCGGCCGTTGGCCGGGGGAGCGGGGGATGTCCCCGGCGGTAAGCCTCGGTGAACGCAAGATTCCGAACATCGGATAGCCTCACCCGACGTGCCGCCGCCCGTGTCCACGGGCCGAGCCGCCGTGCACAGCCACCCGTCAGTGCCAAGGAGTGAGTCCGTCTGTCGACCGCCGTCCTCACCGGTCAGCCGGTACCCGGATCGCCGCTCGAAGGCGACCTGCGGTCGCTGGGCTTCGATGTCCGCGTCGCCTCCGGCCCCGACGAGACCGCCGCGCTTCTCGCCGCGGTCCCGGCCGCCGACCGGGTCGCCGTGGTCGACCCCGGCTTCGTCGGCCACCTCCACGCCCTGCGCCTGGGACTCACCGACCCCCGCTTCCCGGCGGCCGCGGTCCCGGGTGCCGTCACGGCCCAGGCCGGGGCACGCGCCGCTCTGCTGAGCGCGCTGCACACGGCCGCGGCCGCAGCCCCCGACAGCGCCCCCGACCCGGACGCCGCGCCGTCCACCGGTACGCGCGCCCCCGTACGCAGCTGCGTGCTCGCCGACCGCGTCGCGGACGCCATCGACGCCGACGGCACCCCGGTGCACCGGCCCGAGCTCGGGTCGCTCGTGGCGGCCGTGCCGGGCGACGCCCAGGCCCGCAACGAGGCCCGGCAGGCCGTCGCGGCCGTCGACGACGAGGACGTACGGCTGCGCTCGGCGGTGAAGGCGCGGGACGGCTTCTTCACCACTTTCTTCATCAGCCCCTACTCGCGGTACATCGCCCGCTGGTGCGCGCGGCGGGGGCTGACCCCCAACCAGGTCACCACCGCCTCGCTGATCACCGCGCTCATCGCGGCCGCGTGTGCCGCGACCGGCACGCGCGGGGGCTACGTGGCCGCCGGCGTGCTCCTGCTCTTCTCCTTCGTGCTGGACTGCACGGACGGGCAGCTCGCCCGCTACTCGCTGCAGTACTCGACGATGGGCGCCTGGCTCGACGCCACCTTCGACCGGGCCAAGGAGTACGCGTACTACGCGGGCCTCGCCCTCGGTGCCGCCCGCGGCGGGGACGACGTCTGGGCCCTGGCCCTCGGCGCGATGATCCTCCAGACCTGCCGCCACGTCGTGGACTTCTCCTTCAACGAGGCGAACCACGACGCGGTGTCGAACACGAGCCCCACCGCCGCCCTCTCCGACAAGCTCGACAGCGTCGGCTGGACGGTCTGGGTGCGCCGCATGATCGTGCTGCCGATCGGCGAGCGCTGGGCCATGATCGCCGTACTCACGGCCGTGTCCACGCCCCGCATCGTCTTCTACGCCCTGCTCGTCGGCTGCGCCTTCGCCGCCACGTACACCACCGCGGGCCGCGTCCTGCGCTCGCTCACCCGCAAGGCACGGCGCACTGACCGCGCGGCCACCGCCCTGGCGGAGCTCGCCGACTCCGGTCAGCTCGCCGAGAGCTTCGCGGCGGCCTTCGCCAGGGTGGCCCGCCCGCTGCCCGCCATCGCGCCGCTCGTCGTCGCCGTGGCCGGCGGCGCCGCCGTCGTGGCTGCCGCGGGTTTCACGGACGTCGGCAGCTGGTGGCCGGTCGTGGCCGCCGCGCTCTACGTCGCGACCTCCGGCTTCGCCGTCGCACGCCCCCTCAAGGGCGCGCTCGACTGGCTCGTCCCCCCGGTCTTCCGGGCCGTGGAGTACGGCGTGATCCTGCTCCTGGCCGCCCGCTCCGAGGTGAACGGAGCGCTGCCCGCGGCTTTCGGCCTGGTGGCCGCGGTCGCCTACCATCACTACGACACGGTGTACCGCATCCGCGGGGGCACCGGCGCGCCGCCGGCCTGGCTGGTGCGGACGATCGGCGGGCATGAGGGCCGCACGCTGGCGGTGGCGGTTCTCGCCGCACTCCTGGCGTCCCACGGCACCGGCTTCACCGTCGCGCTCGCCGTGCTCGCGGTGGCCGTGGCGCTGGTGGTGCTCGTGGAGTCCATCCGCTTCTGGGTCTCCGCCGGAGCACCCGCCGTACATGACGAAGGAGAACCCGCATGATCGGCCTCGTACTGGCAGCCGGTGCCGGACGGCGTCTGCGTCCCTACACCGACACGCTTCCGAAGGCCCTCGTGCCGGTTGACGGGGACCTGTCGGTCCTCGACCTCACGCTGAAGAACTTCAGCGAGATCGGCCTCACCGAGGTCGCCGTCGTCGTCGGCTACCGCAAGGAAGCCGTGTACGCGCGCAAGGACGAGCTGGAGGCCACGTACGGTCTGAAGCTCACCCTCATCGACAACGACAAGGCCGAGGAGTGGAACAACGCCTACTCCCTGTGGTGCGCCCGTGACGTCCTGAAGCAGGGCGTGATCCTCGCCAACGGCGACACCGTGCACCCGGTCTCCGTCGAGAAGACGCTGCTCGCCGCCCGCGGCGACGGCCAGAAGATCATTCTCGCCCTCGACACGGTGAAGCAGCTCGCCGACGAGGAGATGAAGGTGATCACCGCCGACGGCCAGGGTGTGCAGAAGATCACCAAGCTGATGGACCCCGCCACCGCCACCGGCGAGTACATCGGCGTCACCCTCATCGAGCCCGAGGCCGCCGCGGAGCTCGCCGACGCGCTGAAGGCCACCTTCGAGCGCGACCCCGACCTCTACTACGAGGACGGCTACCAGGAGCTCGTGAACCGGGGTTTCCAGATCGACGTGGCACCGATCGGCGACGTGAAGTGGGTCGAGATCGACAACCACGACGACCTCGCCAAGGGCCGGGAGATCGCGTGCCAGTACTGACACGGCTCATCCCGTCCCCCGTCGTCGTCGACATCCGCCCGGGCGCATTGGACGATCTGCCCGGGCTCCTCGCCGACCAGCGGATCTCCGCGTCGGGCAGGCTGGCGTTCGCCGTAAGCAACGGCTCGGGCCAGACCCTGCGGGAGCGGCTCGCACCGCTGCTGCCCGACGCCGACTGGTACGAGGTCGCGGGCGGCACGATCGACGCCGCGGTCAAGCTCGCCGACGACATCAAGGGCAGGCGGTACGACGCGGTCGTCGGCCTCGGCGGCGGCAAGATCATCGATGTGACCAAGTACGCCGCGGCCCGGGTCGGCCTGCCGTTGGTGGCCGTCGCGACCAACCTCGCGCACGACGGACTCTGCTCCCCGGTCGCGACGCTGGACAACGACAACGGCCGGGGCTCCTACGGTGTCCCCACGCCGATCGCCGTGGTCATCGACCTGGACATCATCCGCGAGGCCCCGGTCCGCTTCGTCCGGGCCGGAATCGGTGACACGATCTCGAACCTTTCGGCCATCGCCGACTGGGAGCTCTCGCACCGGATCACCGGCGAGCCGGTCGACGGACTGGCCGCCGCCATGGCTCGTACCGCGGGCGAGGCCGTCCTGCGCCACCCCGGCGGTGTCGGCGACGACGGCTTCCTGACCGTGCTGGCCGAGGGACTGGTCCTGACCGGCATCGCCATGTCGATCAGCGGCGACACCCGGCCCTCGTCCGGCGCCTGCCACGAGATCAGCCACGCCTTCGACCTGCTCCACCCCAAGCGCTGCGCGCTCCACGGCGAGCAGGTCGGAATGGGCGCCGCCTTCGCGATGCACCTGCGCGGCGCCCACGAGGAGTCCAGGCTCTTCGCCGACGTGCTCGGCAAGCACGGCCTGCCGGTCCTCCCCGAGGAGATCGGCTTCACCGTCGACGAGTTCGTCGCGGCCGTGGAGTACGCACCGCAGACCCGCCCCGGACGCTTCACCATCCTCGAGCACCTCGACCTGTCCACCGATCAGATCAGGGACGCGTACGCCGACTATGCCAAGACCATCCGTAGCTGAACTCCGCCCGGTCGTGCACCCGGCGGGAGTCAAGGACCGGCGCAGCGGCGAGCACTGGGGCGGCCGCCTGTACATGCGCGAGATCTCCCTGCGCGTGACCCGCTCCCTGGTCACCACCAAGGTCACGCCGAACCAGCTGACCTACCTGATGACCCTCGCCGGCGTCCTGGCCTGCCCGGCCCTGCTGGTGCCGGGCATCTGGGGAGCCGTCCTCGGCGTGGTGATGGTCCAGCTCTACCTGCTGCTGGACTGCGTGGACGGCGAGGTCGCCCGCTGGAAGAAGCAGTACTCCCTCTCCGGCGTCTACCTGGACCGGGTCGGCGCCTACCTGTGCGACGCGGCGGTCCTGGTCGGCTTCGGCCTGCGCGCCGCGGACCCGTGGGGCGGCGGGAGGATCGACTGGCTGTGGGCGTTCCTCGGCACGCTCGCGGCGCTCGGCGCGATCCTGATCAAGGCCGAGACCGATCTGGTCGGCGTCGCCCGGCACCAGGCCGGGATGGAGCCGGTGAAGGACGCGGCGGCCGAGCCGCGCTCGTCCGGCATGGCGCTCGCCCGCCGGGCCGCCGCCGCGCTGAAGTTCCACAGGCTGGTCCTCGGCATCGAGGCATCACTGCTCATCCTGGTGCTGGCGATCCTCGACCAGGTCCGGGGCGACCTGTTCTTCTCCCGCCTCGGCGTCGCGGTGCTGGCCGCCATCGCGCTGCTGCAGACGGTGCTGCACCTGGTGTCCGTCCTCGCCTCCAGCAGGCTGAGGTGAGCGGCATGAAGCTGGGTGCAGTGATCATCACCATGGGCAACCGGCCCGACGACCTGCGTGCCCTCCTCGACTCGGTCGCCAAGCAGGAGGGTGACCCGGTCGAGATCGTCGTCGTCGGCAACGGCGCACCGGTGACCGACGTCCCCGACGGCGTGCGCACGGTCGACCTGCCCGAGAACCTGGGCATCCCCGGCGGGCGCAACGCCGGGATCGAGGCCTTCGGAACCGCCGGGCAGGACGTCGATGTCCTGCTCTTCCTCGACGACGACGGTCTGCTGCCCAACAACGACACCGCCGAACTGGTCCGCCGGGCGTTCCTGGAGGACCCGAGCCTCGGCATCGTCAGCTTCCGGATCGCCGACCCGGAGACCGGGGCCACCCAGCGCCGGCACGTTCCGCGACTGCGCGCGTCCGACCCGATGCGCTCGTCCCGGGTGACGACCTTCCTCGGCGGCGCCAACGCCGTCCGTACGAAGGTCATCGCCCAGGTCGGCGGCCTGCCTGACGAGTTCTTCTACGCGCATGAGGAGACGGACCTCGCCTGGCGGGCGCTGGACGCCGGCTGGATGATCGACTACCGCTCCGACATGGTGCTGTTCCACCCGACGACGCCGCCCTCGCGGCACGCGGTCTACCACCGCATGGTGGCGCGAAACCGGGTGTGGCTGGCCCGGCGCAATCTGCCCGCGCCCCTGGTGCCGGTCTACCTGGGGGTGTGGATTCTCCTTACCCTGGTGCGACGGCCTTCGGTCTCGGCGCTCAAAGCGTGGTTCGGCGGCTTCAAGGAGGGCTGGACGACTCCGTGCGGGCCTCGTCGCCCCATGAAGTGGCGTACCGTGTGGCGACTGACCCGGCTGGGCCGACCACCCGTCGTCTGACGGGCCGGGATCTGAGAGCATCGGGCGTACTCCGGGACCTGGCCGCCACTTGAGCGCCCACCTGCCGCGCATCTTGAACACGAAAGTTTCAACTTGTGAGTGACACAACCCACGACGGCGCGATCGCGACCAGCGCTCCGCCGTCTCCCGACGACGGTCTGACATCGGCGGAACTCGCCGCCAAGTACGGCCTCTCGGTGAGCGGTGCCCGACCGGGGCTTTTCGAGTACGTCAGGCAGCTCTGGGGCCGTCGGCACTTTATCCTGGCCTTCTCCCAGGCGAAGCTCACGGCCCAGTACAGCCAGGCGAAGCTCGGCCAGCTGTGGCAGGTGGCGACGCCTCTGCTGAACGCTCTCGTGTACTACCTGATCTTCGGGCTCATCCTCGGCGCCGACCGTGGGATGCCGAAGGAGGTCTACATCCCGTTCCTGGTCACGGGCGTGTTCGTGTTCACGTTCACGCAGTCGTCGGTGATGGCCGGTGTCCGGTCGATCGCCGGGAACCTGGGACTGGTGCGGGCGCTGCATTTCCCGCGCGCCTCGCTGCCCATCTCGTTCGCGCTGCAGCAGCTCCAGCAGCTGTTGTTCTCGATGATCGTCCTCGTGCTCATCGCGGTCGCTTTCGGCAGCTACCCGTCGTTGAGCTGGCTGCTGGTGCTGCCGGCGCTGGTGCTGCAGTTCGTCTTCAACGTGGGCCTCGCGCTGATCATGGCCCGCATGGGCAGCAAGACGCCCGACCTCGCCCAGCTGATGCCGTTCATCATGCGTACCTGGATGTACGGCTCGGGTGTCATGTTCTCCATCCCGGTGATGCTCCGCGACGAGCCGGCCTGGATCGCCGACGTCCTCATGTACAACCCGGCGGCCATCTACATGGACCTGGTCCGCTTCGCTCTGATCGACGGTTACGGCTCGTCGAACCTGCCCTCGCACGTCTGGCTGGCGGGTCTCGTCTGGGCGCTCCTGGTGGGCTTCGCCGGGTTTGTGTACTTCTGGAAGGCTGAGGAGCGGTACGGCCGTGGCTGATCTGCAGAAAGACCTGAGCTCCGGCGCACGGGTCCCCACCGTCATCGCCGACGACGTGCACATCGTGTACCGCGTGAACGGCGGCAGCGGCGGCCGGGGCAGTGCGACCGCGGCCCTGAGCCGGATACTCCGACGTGGCAGCGGCGAGTCGCGCGGCGTCCGCAAGGTGCACGCCGTGCGCGGCGTGTCCTTCACGGCGTACCGCGGCGAGGCCATCGGCCTCATCGGCACCAACGGCTCCGGCAAGTCGACCCTGCTTCGGGCCATCGCCGGCCTGCTGCCCACCGAGAGCGGCAAGGTCTACACAGACGGCCAGCCGTCCCTCCTCGGGGTCAACGCGGCGCTGATGGGGGATCTGACCGGCGAGCGGAACGTCATCCTCGGCGGCCTGGCCATGGGGATGTCGCGCGAGGAGGTCCGCCAGCGCTACCAGGGCATCGTCGACTTCTCCGGGATCAACGAGAAGGGCGACTTCATCACGCTGCCCATGCGTACGTACTCCTCCGGTATGGGTGCCCGGCTCCGCTTCTCCATCGCCGCGGCCAAGGACCACGACGTGCTGATGATCGACGAGGCGCTGGCCACCGGTGACCGCAAGTTCCAGAAGCGCTCGGAGCAGCGCATCCGCGAGCTGCGCAAGGAGGCCGGCACGGTCTTCCTGGTCAGCCACAGCAACGGCTCGATCAGGGACACCTGTGACCGCGTCCTGTGGCTGGAGAAGGGCGAGCTGCTGATGGACGGCCCGACCGACGAGGTCATCAAGGCGTACGAGAAGGAGACCGGCAGGTAGTCCCCGGTCCGGCACATCGGAAGGGCCCCCACCGGATCATTCCGGCGGGGGCCCTCGTGCTGCGTGAGGCAGCGGCGCGGCAGGGCGGGTGCCGCGGCAGATGTGCCAGGCGGTGCGGCCGCGGGCCGCAGCGGCCTTGGCGGCACGCCGGGCGGGGCGCCCACGGTGCTGCCCCGGGTCACTCCTCAGCCGCCCGTCCCGTGCCGGAGCCATCCGGACCGGGCCGCGGCTGCGGCGTCCTCGCCCGCCCGCCCTCCCGGACGGTCGCGGCGGCGAGTCCACGGCGCGCGCCCGGCGGGACCTCGTCGGCGAGCTCGCCGAGGCCATCAGGCGGTCCCCGGCGCCCCGTACCGCGCCCCGCACCGCGCCGTCGTCAGACGCCCACCGGGGTCCGCGGCTCCTCCGCAGGAGCCTCCCGCAGCCCCACCCGCGCGTGCAGCCTGCGCAGCGCCTTCGGCGCGTACCAGGCCTGGCGTCCGAGCAGCCGCATCGCTGCCGGTACGAGCACTCCGCGCACCGCGATCGCGTCGATGACGATGGCCAGCCCGCTGCCGATCCCGAACATCTGCAGGAAGCTGATGCTGCTGGTGCCGAAGGCGAAGAAGCTCACCGCGAGCAGCCCGGCGGCCATGCTGACGATCCGCCCGGTGTGCGACAGGCCCGCCGTCACCGTTGTCGTACGGTCCGCCCCGGTGTCGTGCAGCTCCTTCATCCGGCTGGTCACGAAGACCTCGTAGTCCATCGAGAGACCGAACGCGACGCAGAAGAGAAGCACGGTCATCGACGTGTCGAGCGGCATCGGTGTGAAGCCGAGCAGTGAGGCGAGATGGCCGTCCTGGAAGACCCACACCATCGCGCCGACGGCCGCGGACAGGCTGATCATGTTCAGCAGCAGCGCCCGCAGCGGCTGCACGACGCTGCCGGTGAAGAGGAAGAGGAGCGCGAAGGTCGACACCGCGATCATGCCGATGGCGAGCGGCAGCCGGTCGTAGATGGCCGCCTTGGAGTCGACCAGCCGCGCGTCGTCGCCGCCGACCAGGGCATCGGTGCCGTCCGGTGCGGGCACGGCACGGATGTCGTGGACGAGATCCTGGGCCGCGTCCGACTTCGGTGCGAGGGAGGTGACGACGACCAGGCGCTGGGCGTCGGGGCGGCCGAGTGCCGCGTTCTGCGGGCCGGCCTGCCCGCTCGCGCCGTCCGTGTACGTGCCGCTGCTCGCATCCACGCGGACGACGCCGCCGAGCCGGGACAGCTCGCTCGCGTACGCGCCGAGCGGCCCGGACGCGACGGGTCCCGTCGTCACGACCTGTACGGAGCCGGTGTCGTCTCCCGCGAAGTCCCGCTGGACGGCGGCCGCGACCTGGCGGCTCGCCGCGCTCTCGGGAAGCACCCGCTCGTCCGGGGTGCCGAAGGTGACACCCAGCAGCGGGCTCGCGGCCACCAGCAGCACGGCGAGCACGGGGAGCGCGGTCAGGGCGGGCCTGCGCATGACGACGCCCGCGAGGCGTCCCCAGAAGGGGGCGTCGGGCCGCTGCACCGACGCCGCCCACGGCAGCCGCCCCTTGTTCACCCGGTGTCCGAGGAGCACCAGCAGCGGCGGAACGACGAAGAGGGCGGCGAGGACCGCGACCACGACGACGCCGATGCCCGCGTACGCGAAGGAGCGCAGGAAGAACGGCGGGAAGACGAGCAGTGCGGTGAGCGCGGCGGCCACGGTCGCGGCCGAGAACACGATGGTCCTGCCCGCCGTGCGGACGGTCGTCACGACCGCGTCCTCGACCTCGTCACCGGCCGCGAGCTGCTCGCGGAAGCGGCTCACCAGCAGCAGCGCGTAGTCGATGCCGAGGCCGAGGCCGAGTGCGGTGGTGAGGTTGATGGAGAACACCGACACATCGGTGAGCGATCCGAGGACGGAGAGCTCGGCGAAGGTGCCGGCGATCGCGATCAGCCCGATGATCAGCGGCAGCAGCGCCGCGACCAGGCTGCCGAAGGCGAGCACGAGCAGGATGAGTGTCACGGGGACGGCGATGGCCTCGGCGACCGCGAGGTCCGCACCGACCTGCGAGGTGACGTCGTTGCCGATGGCGGCCAGTCCGCCCGCCCGCACCGAGACCCCGCCGCGGTCACCCGCGTACGTGTCGGTCAGTTTCTTCGCGCGGTCGGTGCGCTCGTCCTCCGTGCCGGTGACATGGGCGGCGACGAGCGCCTGGTCGCCGCCCTCGGATGCGAGCTGCGGGCTCCTGGCATCCCAGTACGAGACCACATTGGTCACCGTGGGGTCGTTCCTCAGCCCCTCGGCGATGGCGCGCCCGCGCTCCTCGACGGCGGGGGAGGACAGGCCCCCGGCCGCTGGTCCGTCGGACGAGATCAGGAAGACGAGGTCGGTCTGTCCGCCGAACTTCTTGTCGATGAGGGCCTGGGCCCTTGTCGACGGCGCATCCGGGTCGTCGAACCCGCCTCCGAGCAGTTTGCCGAATGCTCCGGTCCCGAGCACGGCCATGACGGCGACCGCGGCCGCGGCCAGTACGAGTACGAGGCGAGCGCGGCGCAGTGCGAGCGCGGCGATCCTGGTCAGCATGGTCCTCCCCTGACGTTCCCACCGATGTTTACGGCGTTAACAATCACTGTTCCAGTGGATGTTTATGCTGTCAACATCGGGCAGGATGAAGTCATGGCGACAACCTCTGGCACGACGAGCGGCAAGACCGGCTACCACCACGGCGACCTGCGCAACGCGCTGATCGCCGCCGCGGTCGACCTCGCGACCGAGGGCGGCCCGGAGAAGGTCGTCCTGCGCGAGGCGGCCCGGCGTGTCGGCGTGTCGCCGACGGCCGCGTACCGCCACTTCGAAGGCCAGGGTGACCTGCTGCACGCCGTGAAGATCCACGGCCAGCTGGCGCTCGTCGAGTGGATGGAGCGCGCGGCCACCGCCGCGCCCCGCTGCGAGGACCCCGGGGACGCGGCGGAGTCCCGGATCGCGGCCATGGGCCGCGGTTACGTCGGCTTCGCCCTCGCGGAGCCCGGCCTCTACCGGACCGCGTTCTGCAACCCCAAGTTCCCGGGCGGATCCGGTGAGGAGGAGGAGTGGGCGGGGCTCGGTCCGGCCGGTCCGGGGCCCGAGTTCGGGGCGCTCGTCCTGCTCACCGCGGCCCTCGACGCCCTGGTCGCCACCGGGCGCATGCCCGAGAGCAACCGCCCGGCCGCCGAGGTCGCCGCGTGGTCCAGCGCCCACGGACTGTCGATGCTGATCCTCGACGGTCCGCTGAAGCTGCTGCCGGCCGAGGAGCGCGACGCCGTGATCGACCGGACCGTCGCGACGATCGTCGCCGGCCTGACGGCGCCGCGGTCCGCGACGCACGGCGGCGGCGTACCGGACGCGCGGACCGGTGCACAGGCGGAGTGAGAGTCAAGCCCCGGTTCGCCCGATGTCAAGCAACCGTCAAGTCCTGTGCCGCTTGGGAAGGTTGGCGTTGGATCGCATCGTTCTTGTAATGCGCGCAACACCCCGGCACGGTCCCGGGCGTTGTACAACGTAAGCTGTACCGGTGCTGATTCACGGCAAGTGGGGCGATACCCCCTAGGTTTCCCGCCCGCCGGGGCGGTTCCCTGCCGGGAAAGACCGGCGGCGTGTCCGAAATAGGATGTATTGGGTCGGCAGTGTAGAACGGGAGACGTGACGGCTATGACGGAAAATCTCCAGCTCCGCGTGTGTAGTGCCGTCCCCGCGCCGGGCAGTCCGCAGTGACAGGTACCCGGCAGGTGCGCCCCGTCGCCTCCACGCGCACCACACTCGACAAGGCCGCGGACGAGAACTTTCCCGTGGCCCCCTTCTTCCTGCCGCGCGCCTGGCGTGACGACCTCATGGCCGTGTACGGCTACGCCCGCCTCGTCGACGACATCGGCGACGGCGACCTCGCGCCCGGAGGCGCCGACGCCCGTCATCTCGGCCTCGACCCCGCGCAGGCCGACGACCGGCTCGTGATGCTCGACGCCTTCGAGGCCGACCTGCGGCGCGTCTTCTCCGGCTCCGGCGACGGCGACGCCGACGGCCACGGCGGGAGCAGCGGCGACGGCGACCGCGGCATCCCGCACCATCCGCTGCTGCGCGCCCTCGTGCCGACCGTGCGCCGCTGCGGACTCACCCCCGAGCCGTTCCTCGGACTGATCGAGGCCAACCGCCAGGACCAGCTCGTCGGCCGCTACGAGACGTACGAGGACCTCGTCGCGTACTGCGAGCTCTCCGCCAACCCCGTCGGCCGCCTCGTCCTGGGCCTCACCGGCACCGCCACCCCCGAGCGGGTGCGGCTCTCCGACGCGATCTGCACCGCACTCCAGATCGTCGAGCACCTCCAGGACATCCCGGAGGACCTGGGCCGGGACCGGATCTACCTCCCGGCCGAGGACATGAAGCGGTTCCAGGTCACCGAGGCCGACCTGGCGGCGCCCACCGGGGGCGCGTCGGTGCGCGCCCTGGTCGCGTACGAGGCCGAACGCGCCCGGCGCCTGCTGGATGAAGGCACCCCCCTCGTGGGTAGCGTCCACGGCAGGCTCAGACTGCTGCTCGCCGGATTCGTGGGCGGCGGGCGCGCCGCCCTCGACGCGATCGCGGCCGCCGGACACGACGTACTCCCCGGTCCGCCCAAGCCCACCAGGTCACGACTCATCCGCGAAGTGGGAGCTGTCTTGCGTAGAGCCGGTAGAGAGGGGTGAGCCGGAGCATGGAGGGACAGACGCGCATGTCCGCGCCGGTGCAGGCCGCGTACAGCTACTGCGAGGCCGTCACGGGACAGCAGGCGCGCAACTTCGCCTACGGCATCCGGCTGCTGCCCACGGACAAGCGGCAGGCGATGTCGGCGCTGTACGCCTTCTCGCGGCGCGTCGACGACATCGGCGACGGTGCCCTCGACGGGGCCGCCAAGCGCGACCGGCTCGAAGCGACCCGTGAGCTCCTCGGCAGGATCCGCGACGACGACGTGGACGAGGACGACACCGACCCGGTCGCGGTCGCGCTCGCCGACGCGGCGCGCCGCTTCCCGATCCCGCTCGACGGACTCGACGAACTCATCGACGGCGTTCTCATGGACGTCCGCGGCGAGACCTATGAGACCTGGGACGACCTCAAGGTGTACTGCCGGTGTGTCGCGGGCGCCATCGGCAGGCTCTCGCTCGGCGTGTTCGGCACCCTGCCCGGCGCGCGCGGCGCCGACCGCGCCCCCGAGTACGCCGACACGCTCGGCCTCGCCCTGCAGCTCACCAACATCCTCAGGGACGTCCGCGAGGACGCGGCCAACGGTCGTACGTACCTACCGGCGGACGACCTCGCCAAGTTCGGCTGCTCCGAGGGATTCCACCGCGTCGGCCCGCCGGCCGGGGCCGACTTCACCGGCCTCGTCCACTTCGAAGTCCGGCGGGCCCGGGGTCTGTTCGCCGAGGGCTACCGGCTGCTGCCCATGCTCGACCGGCGCAGCGGCGCCTGCGTCGCCGCCATGGCCGGGATCTACCGGCGCCTCCTCGACCGTATCGAGCGCGACCCCGAGGCCGTGCTGCGCGGCCGCGTCTCGCTGCCCGGCCGGGAGAAGGCGTACGTCGCCGTCCGCGGCCTCTCCGGGCTCGACGCCCGCCATGTCTCCCGACAGACCGTCAGGAGGCGTGCCTGATGCGTCACCTCACGTCCCGTCGGTACGCGCGTGCGCGTAACCGGCACGCAACCCTCCGCGACGGCGGTGCGTCCCTGACAGCGACGGCCGCGGTGGGGATGCCGGACGGCGCGCCGACCGCGGAGACGTACGTGTCCGACGCGAGGTCCGCCATGTCCGCCGTGTCCGTGACCACGGACAGGGCGACGGACACCGCGCAGGTCCCGGCCGCCGCCCGGCGGCCGGAGACGAGCGGGCGCGGTCCGCTGGACGACGTCGTCCGGCGCCGACGCCCGACCGGCGGCCCGCGCACGGGCACGCCGGCGTGGAGGGAGGGCTCATGACGCACGACGACACGACGTCCGAACGACACGCGGTCGTCGTCGGAGGCGGACTCGCCGGAGTCACCGCGGCCCTCCGGCTCGCCGACTCGGGGCTGCGCGTCACCCTCGTCGAGAACCGCCCGCGCCTCGGCGGCCTCGCCTTCTCCTTCCGGCGCGGCGACCTGACCGTCGACAACGGCCAGCACGTCTACCTGCGCTGCTGCACCGCCTACCGCTGGTTCCTCGACCGCGTCGACGGCGCCCGTCTGGCCCCGCTCCAGCCCCGCCTCGACGTCCCCGTGCTGGACGTCGCCCACCCCAAGGGGCCGCGGCTCGGTCGGCTGCGCCGGACCGCTCTGCCCGTTCCGCTGCATCTCGCCGGCAGCCTGGCCACGTATCCGCATCTGTCCCTCGCCGAGCGGGCGGCCGTCGGGCGCGCCGCGCTCGCACTCAAGGGGCTCGACCCCGCCGACCCGGCCCTCGACGGCATCGACTTCGCCACCTGGCTCGGCCGTCACGGCCAGTCCCGGCGCGCCGTCGAGGCCCTCTGGGACCTGGTCGGCGTCGCCACCCTCAACGCCACCGCGCCCCATGCCTCGATGGGCCTGGCCGCGATGGTCTTCAAGACCGGGCTGCTCTCCGAGCCCGGTGCCGCCGACATCGGCTGGGCGCACGTCCCGCTCGGCGACCTCCACGACACGCTGGCCCGCAAGGCCCTCGACTCCGCCGGGGTCCGCACCGAGCTGCGCACCCGCGTCAGCGCCGTCACCCGCACCGACGACGGCCGCTGGAACGTCACGGCGGGCGCCGAGCGGCTCGACGCGGACGCCGTCGTCCTCGCCGTACCGCAGCGCGAAACGCACGCCCTGCTGCCCGACGGCGTGGTCGAGAACCCGGACCGGCTCCTCGACATCGGCACCGCGCCGATCCTCAACATCCATGTGGTCTACGACCGCACGGTGCTGCGCCGGCCGTTCTTCGCCGCGCTCGGCACTCCGGTCCAGTGGGTCTTCGACCGCACCGACGCCTCCGGTCTGTTGAGGGGAGGGCCCGAAGGGCCCTCGAGCACGGGCGGTGGCGGGCGACGGGTGGGACAGTACCTGGCCCTGTCCCAGTCGGCCGCCGAGGACGAGATCGACACGCCCGTCAACGTACTGCGCGAGCGCTACCTCCCCGAGCTGGAACGGCTGCTGCCCGCGACACGCCGTGCGGAGGTACGGGACTTCTTCGTCACCCGGGAGCGCACGGCCACGTTCGCCCCCACCCCCGGCGTGGGCAGGCTCCGGCCCGCCGCGCGCACCGGTGCCCCCGGCCTGTACCTTGCCGGATCGTGGACCGCCACCGGCTGGCCCGCAACCATGGAGGGCGCCGTACGCAGCGGCTTCACCGCCGCCGGCGCCGCGCTCACCGACCTCGGCCGCCGCCATGAACATCCGCTCAAGGAGGCGGCATGAGAACTGAGCCTGGAACCAGAGGAGAGAACGTGCCGACTGCGCCTTCGGCGAACCCGGCTGTCGACATCGCGGACGTCACCGCGCTGCTCGAACGCGGGCGGACCATGTCCACCCCGGTGCTGCGCGCTGCCGTGGACCGGCTCGCGCCGCCCATGGACACCGTCGCCGCATACCACTTCGGCTGGATCGACGCCCAGGGCCGCCCCGCGGAGGGCGACGGCGGCAAGGCCGTACGTCCGGCGCTGGCGCTGCTGTCCGCGGAAGCGGCCGGGGCCGCGCCGGAGGTCGGTGTCCCCGGCGCCGTCGCGGTGGAACTGGTGCACAACTTCTCGCTGCTCCACGACGATCTGATGGACGGCGACGAGCAGCGCCGCCACCGCGACACCGTGTGGAAGGTGCACGGCCCCGCGCAGGCCATCCTCGTCGGCGACGCGCTGTTCGCGCTGGCCAACGAGATCCTGCTGGAGCTCGGCACCGTCGAGGCCGGCCGCGCGACACGCCGCCTGACCACCGCCACCCGCAAGCTCATCGACGGGCAGGCGCAGGACATCTCCTTCGAGCACCGCGAGCGGGTCACCGTCGAGGAGTGCCTGGAGATGGAGGGCAACAAGACGGGCGCGCTGCTCGCCTGCGCCGTGTCCATCGGCGCGGTGCTCGGCGGCGCCGACGACCGCACCGCCGACACGCTGGAGGCGTACGGCTACCACCTCGGGCTCGCCTTCCAGGCCGTGGACGACCTCCTCGGCATCTGGGGCGACCCCGACTCGACGGGCAAGCAGACGTGGAGCGATCTGCGCCAGCGCAAGAAGTCCCTGCCGGTCGTCGCCGCGCTCGCGGCGGGCGGCCCCGCCTCCGAGCGGCTCGGCGAGCTGCTCGCGGCCGACGCCAAGAGCAACGACTTCGACAGCTTCTCCGAGGAGGAGTTCGCCACCAGGGCGGCCCTCATCGAGGAGGCCGGCGGCCGCGAGTGGACCTCCCAGGAGGCCCGCAGGCAGCACGCCATCGCGGTCGGGGCACTGGACCGGGTCGAGATGCCCGACCGGGTGAGGGCGCAGCTCGTCGCACTCGCCGACTTCGTCGTCGTACGCAAGAGATGAGCACGGCCGCGCCTGGCCGGCCGATCAGGCCGTACGGACGGGACGGTCACGCCTCGGAGATGATCACGATCAACCGCATATGAGCTCGCAGTCGCCGGCCGGTGCCATGTCCGGCACCGGCCGACGGCAGACCCGCAGCAGCAGAGATCCGACTGCACGAAGGGGAAGCCATGACAGCGACGACCGACGGAAGCACAGGGGCCCCGGGACCCCGCGCAGCCGCGGCCAGCGAACCGACCGACACACCTCCCGCCCCACCTTCCGCGGGGGGTGACACCTGTTCGGCCGCCGCACGGGCGGCACAGCGGTCCATCGAGTACCTCCTCAGCCGCCAGGACCCCCAGGGATGGTGGAAGGGCGACCTCGAGACCAACGTCACGATGGACGCGGAAGACCTGCTGCTCCGTCAGTTCCTCGGCATCCAGGACGAGAAGACCACTCGGGCCGCCGCGCTCTTCATCCGCGGCGAACAGCACGAGGACGGCACCTGGGCCACCTTCTACGGCGGACCCGGAGAGCTCTCCACCACCATCGAGGCCTATGTCGCGCTGCGCCTCGCGGGCGACCGGCCCGACGACCCGCACATGGCCCGCGCCGCCGACTGGGTCCGCGCACAGGGCGGCATCGCCGCGAGTCGCGTCTTCACCCGCATCTGGCTCGCGCTCTTCGGCTGGTGGAAGTGGGACGACCTGCCCGAGCTGCCGCCCGAACTGATCTATCTGCCCTCGTGGTTCCCGCTCAACATCTACGACTTCGGCTGCTGGGCGCGGCAGACCATTGTGCCGCTCACCATCGTCTCCGCGAAGCGCCCCGTCCGGCCCGCACCCTTCGCGCTCGACGAGCTCCACAGGGACGCCCGCCACCCGAATCCGCCCCAGCCCCTTGCCCCGGCGGCCAGTTGGGACGGCGCGTTCCAGCGGCTCGACAAGCTGCTGCACCGCTACCACAAGGTCGCCCTGCGCCCGTTGCGCCGCGCGGCCATGAGCAGCGCGGCACGCTGGATCGTCGAGCGTCAGGAGAACGACGGCTGCTGGGGCGGCATCCAGCCCCCCGCCGTCTACTCGGTCATCGCCCTGCATCTGCTCGGCTACGACCTCCAGCACCCGGTGATGCGCGCGGGCCTGGAGTCGCTGGACCGCTTCGCCGTCTGGCGCGACGACGGAGCCAGGATGATCGAGGCCTGCCAGTCGCCGGTCTGGGACACCTGCCTCGCCACCATCGCACTCGCCGACGCCGGACTGCCCGCCGACCACCCCGCGCTGGTCAGGGCCGCCGACTGGATGCTCGCCGAGGAGGTCGTCAAGCGGGGCGACTGGGCCGTGCGCAAGCCCGGGCTCCCGCCCGGCGGCTGGGCGTTCGAGTTCCACAACGACAACTACCCGGACATCGACGACACCGCCGAGGTCATCCTCGCGCTGCGCCGGGTGCGGCACCCCGACCCCTCGCGGGTCGAGGCCGTGATCGCGCGGGCCGGCAACTGGACGCTCGGGATGCAGTCGAAGAACGGAGCGTGGGGCGCGTTCGACGCCGACAACACCAGCCCGTTCCCCAACCGGCTGCCGTTCTGCGACTTCGGCGAGGTGATCGACCCGCCGTCCGCCGATGTCACCGCCCACGTCGTCGAGATGCTCGCCCACGAGGGCAGGGCCCACCATCCCCGTACCCGCAGGGGAGTCGAGTGGCTGCTCGCCGAACAGGAGCCGAACGGCGCCTGGTTCGGACGCTGGGGCGTCAACTACGTCTACGGAACCGGCTCGGTGGTACCGGCCCTGACCGCGGCCGGACTGCCCACCGCGCACCCCGCGATCCGGCGCGCAGTCCGGTGGCTGGAGTCCGTGCAGAACGACGACGGCGGTTGGGGCGAGGACCTGCGCTCCTACCGGGACGCGTCCGCGATCGGCCACGGCGCCTCCACCGCGTCCCAGACCGCCTGGGCGCTGCTGGCCCTGCTTGCGTCAGGAGAGCGGGACGGCAAGGCGGTCGAGCGGGGCATCGCCTTCCTCGCGGAGACACAGTGCGAGGACGGCTCCTGGGACGAGCCGTACTTCACCGGCACCGGCTTCCCGTGGGACTTCTCCATCAACTACCACCTGTACCGGCAGGTCTTCCCGCTCACGGCACTCGGCCGCTATGTGCACGGAGAGCCCTTCGCCGACCGGAACGGGGGCTGAGTGGACGCTGCCACGGAGCCGTCCGGCGCCACCGGACCGTCCGGATCCACCGTGCCGCCGCTGCTGATCGCCTGCGCGCTCGGCATCGAGCGGCTCGCCCTGCGCGGCAGCGGGCGAGGCCGCGGCGGCGCGCCCGGCCCGGTGACCGTACTCCGTACGGGCATGGGCCCCGCCAACGCACAGCGTGCCGTCGCACGGGCACTTGAGGACGAGCGACGGCGCGGCGCGGCGGTCATCGCCTCCGGCTTCTGTGCCGGACTCGCCCCGGGCATGCACCCAGGCGATCTGGTCGTGGCCGACGAGACCCGCGGCCCCCGGGGCGCCACGCCGTGCACGGGCACCGAGCTGCTGGTGGGGGAGCTGGCCAGGACGGTGCCCGGGCGCACCGTCCACACCGGCCCGCTGACCGGCTCCGACCATGTCGTACGCGGCCATGAGCGGGCCGAGCTGGCGGCCGGCGGAGCGATCGCGGTGGACATGGAGTCCGCCGCCACGCTCCACAGCGCGCTGAGTGCCGGGCCACGCCCTGTTGCGGCCGTCCGGGTGGTCGTGGACGCTCCTGAGCATGAACTGGTCCGCATTGGCACGGTGCGCGGTGGAATATCAGCCTTCCGCGTTCTCCGTGCCGTCCTTCCCGCTTTCTATGAATGGCACCGTTCTTTGCTGCTCCCCAGGAGGTGAGCCAGATGGCCATGCCGCTCCGTCAGACCATCAAAATCGGGACCTATCTCTTTGAACAGAAGCTCCGCAGGCGTGAGAAGTTCCCGCTGATCGTGGAGCTGGAACCGTTGTTCGCGTGCAATCTGAAGTGCGAGGGCTGCGGAAAGATCCAGCACCCGGCGGGAATCCTCAAGCAGCGCATGCCGGTCGCGCAGGCGGTCGGCGCGGTTCTGGAGTCCGGGGCCCCGATGGTCTCCATCGCCGGCGGCGAGCCGCTGATGCACCCTCAGATCGACGAGATCGTCCGCCAGTTGGTGGCGCGGAAGAAGTACGTCTTCCTCTGCACCAACGCCATGCTGCTGCGCAAGAAGATGGACGAGTTCCGTCCGTCGCCGTTCTTCGCCTTCGCCGTCCACATCGACGGGCTGCGCGAGCGCCATGACGAGTCGGTCGCCAAGGAAGGCGTGTTCGACGAGGCGGTGGAGGCCATCAAGGAGGCCAAGCGGCGCGGCTTCCGGGTCACCACCAACTCCACCTTCTTCAACACTGACACTCCGCAGACCATCATCGAGGTGCTGAACTACCTCAACGACGACCTCAAGGTCGACGAAATGATGATCTCGCCCGCGTACGCCTACGAGAAGGCGCCCGACCAGGAGCACTTCCTCGGTGTCGAGCAGACCCGTGAACTGTTCAGGAAGGCCTTCGCGGGCGGCAACCGCCGGCGCTGGCGGCTGAACCACTCACCGCTCTTCCTGGACTTCCTGGAGGGCAAGGTCGACTTCCCGTGCACGGCGTGGGCGATCCCGAACTACTCGCTCTTCGGCTGGCAGCGGCCCTGCTATCTGATGAGCGACGGATACGTGCCCACGTACAAGGAGCTCGTCGAGGAGACCGACTGGAGCAAGTACGGCCGCGGCAAGGACCCGCGCTGCGCGAACTGCATGGCGCACTGCGGCTACGAGCCGACCGCCGTGCTCGCCACCATGGGCTCCCTCAAGGAGTCGCTGCGGGCCGCCAAGGAGACGGTCTCCGGAAACCGCGGATGAGGAGGGGCCGGCGGACGGTCCCGTGCCGCCCGCCGTCGCCGTGAGTCGAACAGATCAGAGAGGGGGCCCGAGCGTGACGATGCTGGAGAACATCCGGGGGCCGCGCGATCTCAAGGCGCTGACCGAAGCGGAACTCGACGAACTGGCCGAGGACATCAGGGAGTTCCTGATCCATGCGGTAGCCAGAACCGGGGGCCATCTGGGCCCGAATCTCGGCGTGGTGGAGCTCTCCATCGCACTCCACCGCGTCTTCGACTCGCCCGTCGACCGGATCCTCTGGGACACCGGGCACCAGAGCTACGTCCACAAGCTCCTCACCGGCCGGCAGGACTTCTCCAAGCTGCGCGGCAAGGGCGGCCTCTCCGGATACCCGTCCCGCGAG
This sequence comes from Streptomyces sp. NPDC001514, assembly GCF_053597075.1. Taxonomy (NCBI): domain Bacteria; kingdom Bacillati; phylum Actinomycetota; class Actinomycetes; order Kitasatosporales; family Streptomycetaceae; genus Streptomyces; species Streptomyces sp. NPDC001514. Next base: position 122,425 of record NZ_JBSFHO010000005.1, on the reverse strand, counting down.
GAGTCCGAGCACGACGTCATCGAGAACTCCCACGCCTCCACCGTCCTCGGCTGGGCGGACGGGCTCGCCAAGGCCCATCAGGTCCTTGGCCGCACCGACCATGTCGTCGCCGTCATCGGGGACGGCGCCCTCACCGGCGGCATGGCCTGGGAGGCCCTCAACAACATCGCCGCCGCCAAGGACCGCCCGCTGATCATCGTCGTCAACGACAACGAGCGCTCCTACGCACCGACGATCGGAGGCCTCGCCAACCACCTCGCCACCCTCCGCACCACCGATGGCTACGAGCGCTTCCTCGCCTGGGGCAAGGACGTCCTCCAGCAGACGCCCGTCGTCGGCCGACCGCTGTACGAGTCCCTGCACGGCGCGAAGAAGGGCTTCAAGGACGCCTTCGCCCCGCAGGGCATGTTCGAGGACCTGGGGCTGAAGTACGTCGGCCCCATAGACGGACACGACATCGCGGCCGTCGAGTCGGCACTGCGCCGTGCGAAACGCTTCCACGGGCCGGTGCTGGTCCACTGCCTGACCCAGAAGGGCCGCGGCTATCAGCCGGCGCTGGAGGACGAGGCCGACCGCTTCCACAGCGTCGGGGTGATGAACCCGCTGACCTGCGAGCCGCTTGCGCCCGCGAGCGGCCCGTCCTGGACCTCGGTGTTCGGGGATGAGATCGCGGCGATCGGCGAGGAGCGGCCCGATGTGGTGGCCATCACCGCGGCCATGCTGCACCCGGTCGGGCTGACGAAGTTCGCCGAGCGCTTCCCCGACCGGGTCTGGGACGTCGGGATCGCCGAACAGCACGCGACCGTCTCCGCCGCAGGCCTCGCGACCGGCGGCCTCCACCCCGTCGTCGCCGTCTACGCCACCTTCCTCAACCGCGCCTTCGACCAGGTGCTGATGGATGTGGCGTTGCACCGGTGCGGTGTCACGTTCGTCCTCGACCGGGCAGGTGTCACCGGCACCGACGGCGCGTCCCACAACGGCATGTGGGACATGTCGGTCCTCCAGGTCGTCCCCGGGCTTCGGATCGCCGCCCCGCGCGACGCCTACCAGCTGCGTGCCCAGCTGCGCGAGGCCGTCGATGTGACCGACGCGCCGACCGTGCTGCGCTTTCCCAAGGAGGCGGTCGGCGAACCGGTGCCGGCGCTCGGCCGGGTCGGCGGCATGGACGTACTGCACCGCAGCGACGACGCCGAAGTGCTGATCGTCTCGGTCGGAGCGCTCGCGTGCGTGTGTCTGCAGGCCGCCGATCTGCTGGAGGCCCGCGGACTGCGCTGCACCGTTGTCGACCCGCGCTGGGTCAAGCCCGTCGACGAGCAGCTCGCCCCGCTCGCCGAGCGGCACCGCCTGGTCGCGGTCGTCGAGGACAACAGCCGGGCGGGCGGAGTCGGTGCGGCGGTCGGACAGGCGCTGCGGGACGCCGACGTGGACGTACCGCTGCGCACGTTCGGCATCCCCGAGCAGTTCCTCGCGCACGCCAAGCGCGGCGAGGTGCTGGCGGACATCGGGCTGACACCGGTGGAGATCGCCGGACGGATCAGCGCCGCACTGGCGCGCCGTACGCAGACCGACGAGACCGAGGAGTACGGGCCATGAGCAAGGAGTTCGACCTCAGGCAGCTGCTCACGGAGCGCGGCGGCGAACGGTACGAGCTGCACACGAGACACCTCAACCACCAGCTGCCGCGCATGCTCCGCACCATCGGCTTCGACAAGGTCTACGAGCGCGGCGAGGGCGCCTGTTTCTGGGACGCCGACGGCAACGACTACCTGGATATGCTCGCCGGCTTCGGGGTCATGGGCCTCGGCCGGCACCACCCCGTCGTCCGCAAGGCGCTCCACGACGTCCTCGACGCCTCGCTCGCCGATCTCACGCGCTTCGACTGCGCGCCCCTGCCCGGGCTGCTCGCCGAGAGGCTGCTGGCGCACAGCCCGCACCTGGACCGGGTCTTCTTCGGCAACAGCGGTACGGAAGCGGTGGAGACGGCCCTCAAGTTCGCTCGGTACGCGACCGGCAGGCCACGGATCGTGTACTGCACTCACGCCTTCCACGGGCTCACCACCGGCTCGCTCTCGGTCAACGGCGAGGCGGGATTCCGGGACGGCTTCGCCCCGCTGCTGCCCGACACCGCGATCGAGCTGGGCGACCTGGCCGCCCTGGAGCGCGAGCTGAAGCGCGGTGACGTGGCGGGCTTCGTCGTGGAACCCATCCAGGGCAAGGGCGTGCACGAGGCGCCGCCCGGGTTCCTCCGCGCGGCCCAGGAGCTGCTGCACCGCCACAAGGCGCTGCTCATCGCCGACGAGGTGCAGACCGGCCTGGGCAGGACCGGCGACTTCTACGCGTACCAGCACGAGGACGGTGTGGAGCCCGATCTGGTGTGCGTCGCCAAGGCCCTCTCGGGTGGCTATGTGCCGGTCGGCGCGACCCTCGGCAAGGACTGGATCTTCAAGAAGGTCTACTCGTCGATGGACCGGGTGCTGGTGCACTCGGCGAGCTTCGGCTCCAACGCGCAGGCGATGGCCGCGGGGCTCGCCGTCCTCTCGGTGCTGGAGGACGAGCAGATCGTCGCGAACGCGCGGGCGACCGGGGAACTGCTCAGGACGCGGCTCGCGGCGCTCATCGACCGCTACGAGCTGCTGCGGGACGTCCGCGGGCGCGGGCTGATGATCGGTATCGAGTTCGGCCGGCCGTCGTCCCTGAAGCTGCGCAGCCGCTGGACCATGCTGCAGGCGGCCCGCAAGGGACTCTTCGCGCAGATGGTGGTCGTACCGCTGCTGCAGAGGCACCGCATCCTCACCCAGGTCTCCGGCGACCATCTGGAAGTGATCAAGCTGATTCCGCCGCTGATCATCGGCGAGGCGGAGGTCGACCGCTTCGTCGAGGCCTTCACCGCCGTCATGGACGACGCGCACGGCGGCAGTGGGCTGATGTGGGACTTCGGTAAAACGCTCGTCAAGCAGGCCGTCGCCAACCGCTGAGATTTGCCGCCCGCCGTTTCGACTTTCTTGTCGCCCGGCCACGCGCAGTGTCCTTTTGCCTCTGGGGCAAGAAATTTGCCCCAGAGGAAAACGCCTGGCCCAATGGAGGCATGAGCCTTCCTCCCGGACACCCGGTCGGCCCATCCGCAGCAGCGGCAGCGGACGAGCTGCCCGACGTCGCACCCCGGCTGCGCGAACTGCGCCGCCGGCGCGGCCTCACCCTGGAGGCCGCCGCCCAGCGGGCGGGCCTCTCGCCCGCCCATCTCTCCCGGCTGGAGACAGGCAACCGGCAGCCGTCGCTGCCGATGCTCCTCGCCCTCGCCCGTACCTACGGTACGACGGTCTCCGAGCTCCTCGGCGAGCTGCCGCCGGAGCGCGACCCGATCATCCGTGGCGGCCGGATGGGGCCGGCCGAGGCCGACGGCTGGACGTACCGCCAGGCCGGCGGGCGCGGGCGCGCCATGCAGGCCCTGCGGGTGCGAGTGCCCTACGGAACACAGGGGGATCTCGTCCGGGTCCATCCCGGCGAGGAGTGGCTCTACGTACTCGACGGGCGGCTGCGGCTCGGTCTCGGCGACACCGTGCACGAGCTCGAACCCGGTGACAGCGCCCACTTCGACTCGCTCACGCCGCACCGTATCGGTGCTGCCACGCACGACGGCGCCGAGCTGCTCTTCGTCCACACCCTGCTGCAGAGCCCCGACCCGCACACACACCCGCACGCCTGAGGAGACCCGTCATGCAGGACAAGCAGTCGTCGCACCAGGACGCGAACCAGGAGCAGAAGTTTCCCGTCGGGCTGATCGTCCGGCTCTTCGCCTATCTGGTGGCGGGCCACCTGTTCGCGGCCTTCCTCTACCTGCTGTTCACCGTCGGCGGTCAGTGAGCCCCGACGGTGAACGGGAGACTCAGACCGAGCCGTCCAGCAGCCGCTCACGCAGCCGCTCACGCGTCTCGGGCGAGATCCTGAGGCCCTCGGAGAGGTAGCGCTCGGTGCCGCCCCAGGTCTCCTCGATCGTCTCGAACGCCGCCGCAAGATAATCGGCCCGGGCGTCGAACAGCGGGCTGAGCAGCTCCATGACCTCCGGCGAGTACCCCGAGGGCGCGTTGTCGCTGCGGCGCACCTTGTAGCGGCGGTGCGGGTCGTTCGACTTCAGGTAGTCGGCCTCGATGGCATCCCGCTCGACGCCCACCGCCAGCAGCGAGACCGCGATCGACAGGCCCGCGCGGTCCTTGCCCGCTGCACAGTGCATCAGTGCCGGAACGCTGTCCTCCGCCAGCGCGTGCAGCACCCGGCTGTGCTCGGCCGTCCGCTCCTTGATGATCATTCGGTACGAGGCGGACATCCGGCCGGCCCCCTTCCCGTCGGCGAGGATCGACCTGAGCTGCGCGAGGTCGCCGTCGCGGACCATCTTCCAGAACTCGGCGCCCTCGGCGGGGTCGCTGAGCGGGATGTTCACGTTCCGCACGCCGGGCAGCTCGACGTCGGGGCCCTCCAACTTGTGGTCGGCGGCGTTGCGGAAGTCGAAGATCGTGTGGAGCCCGAGCGACGCGAGGAAAGCGGCGTCGCTCTCGGTCGCATGCGCGAGGTGGCCGCTGCGGAAGAGCCGTCCGTGCCGAACCCGGCGCCCGTCGATGGTCGGCAGTCCGCCCACGTCCCGGAAGTTGCGCACCCCTGCGAGCTCGGGTTCGGTCGACGGGGTCTGGGGCAGCTGCTGCGTCACGGGGGCTCCTCCGTGTCTGCGGTCGGCACTGCTCGCCGACGATGGCGCGCTCCGACCCTACGACATCGATTCCTCAGGCAATCATCTCGGCTGTCGCGGCAAGAGCGTTGCCTCCAGGCTGCGTTCCGGCCGATGATGTTCGGACTTGCGCGAATCTGGGGGTTGGGATGATCGAACCGGTCGGCAAGGGGCGCATCTGGTTGCTGTCCGGGCGCACGAGCAGCTACGCGCTGCAGATCACCGACCGCGACGAGCTCCTCCATCTCCACTGGGGACCCCGGATCGGACCGGCCGACGCCGAGGCCCTGGCGGCCCGGCCCCTCCCGCCCTACTGGCCGTTCGAGTCGCAGCTCGACGGGCACGAGGAGTATCCGGTCGAGGGCGGACCCCGATTCGTGCGGCCCGCCCTCTCCGTACGTACGGAAGCGGTGCGGGGCACCGAGTGGCGCTACGACGACGCACAGGTGGACGGTGACGAGCTGCGGCTGCGCTTCGGCGACCCCCTGCACGGCCTCGCGCTGACCCTGCACTACCGGATGAGGGACGACTCCGACGTGATCGAGCGCTGGGTCACGGTGGCGCACGTGGGGGAGGGGCCCGCCCTGGAGCTGCTGCGCGCCGACGCCGCCGTATGGACGCTGCCGCGCCGCGACCGGCGCCGGCTCTCCCAGCTGCACGGCCGCTGGGCCGCCGAGTCCCTGCTCGTACGGTCGGAGCTCACGTACGGCGAGAAGGTGCTCGGCTCGCGCCGGGGGCACACCGGGCATCAGCACCTCCCCTGGGTCGCCGTCGACGACGGCGAGGCCACCGAGGAGAGGGGCGAGGTGTACGGCTGCGCGCTCGGCTGGTCGGGATCATGGCGGATCGCCGTACAGCACCTGCCCGACGGCCAGGTGCAGATCAGCGGCGGCGCCGGATACGACGACTCCGGGCTGCTGCTCCTCGCGCCCGGTGAGGCGTACACCACACCCGTCTTCTCCGGGCTGTGGACCGACAAGGGCTTCGGCGGGGCCAGCCGGGCCTGGCACGCCTGGCAGCTGGCGCACGTGATTCCGGACGCGCGGGCCTCCCGGCCGGTCCTCTACAACTCCTGGGAGGCCACCGGCTTCGACATCTCGGAGGACCAGCAGCGGGCCCTGGCGCGCCGGGCCGCCGGGATCGGGGTCGAGCTCTTCGTCGTGGACGACGCCTGGTTCCGGCAGCGCACGAGCGACCGGGCGGGGCTCGGCGACTGGACGCCGAATCCGGACCGCTTCCCGCAGGGGCTGAAGCCGCTCGCCGACGAAGTGCACGCGCTGGGCATGCAGTTCGGGATCTGGGTCGAGCCGGAGATGGTCAACCCGGACAGTGATCTCTACCGCGCCCACCCGGACTGGGTCCAGCACCATCCGGGCCGGGCCCGGACCGAGTTCCGCAACCAGCTGGTGCTGAACCTCGCCCGCGCGGATGTCCTGGAGTACCTCTGGGAGCAGCTGGACGGGCTGCTGTCCTCGGCCCCCGTCGACTATGTGAAGTGGGACTTCAACCGCTGCTTCACGGATTCCGGCTGGCCGGGCGAGCCGTACCCCCAGAAACTCTGGATCGAGCACGTGCACGCGCTCTACGCCCTGCTGGACCGGCTGCGGGCGGCGCACCCGACCGTCGCCTTCGAGTCCTGCTCCGGCGGTGGCGGCCGGATCGATCTGGGGATCCTCTCCCGTACGGATCAGGTGTGGACTTCCGACAACACCGATCCGCTGGACCGGCTGGCCATCCAGCACGGCTTCGGGCAGGTGCATCCGGCCCGGGTGATGGCAGCCTGGGTGACGGACAGCCCGAATGTGCAGCTCAATGGCCGGGTCAGTTCCCTGCGCTTCCGCTTCGTCAGTGCGATGGCCGGGGTGCTGGGCGTCGGGGGTGACCTGACGCGATGGAGCGAGGACGAGCTGGCCGAGGCCCGCGGCTGGGTGGATCTCTATAAGAGGATCAGGCCGGTCGTGCAGCACGGCGAGCTCTACCGGCTGCGGCCGCCCGGGGGCGGGCTGAGCGCCGTGCAGTACGTACGCGGCGACGAGGTCGTCGTCCTGGCGTGGCTGCAGGCACAGCACTACGGGGAGCGGCCGCCGGCGCTCAGGCTGCGCGGGCTCGATCCGGCGGCGGCGTACGAGTGCCTGGACACGGAGACCGTGTACCGGGGTGCGGTGCTGCTGCATCACGGAATGGACACGGGGCTGCGTGGTGATCTCGACGCGGTGGTGCTGCGGCTGAGGCGCCGGACCAGCCGGATCTGACCTTTCCGTCTGCTGAGCCAGATCTAGCCGATAAACGCACCTAATGAGGCTTCTGTCCGTATTGGACGCTTTAGTGGAACACGCACCAGTTGCAAAGGAGATAGGCCTCGTTGCGTGAGCGGGATCATATTCGTGACGGTCTGTTGCCGTGTCCCCTCATCAATCTCCGTTGCCCGTAAGGAAATCAGAGGTCCGTAATCGACGGAGGGTGACCGGGAAATCCCTGTTGATATGGCCTGGGTGAATGCCGGGTCATTGGGGAGGCTTGTTCCCGTCGATTTGCTCGCTTACGGTCGCCGCAATCCGGTCGGACCGCCTAATCCTGCCGCCGACCGGAATAAGCACCCACCCCACGCGTGGCAGGAGCGGGGGACCCAGGTAGATCGCCGCTCCGGAGTTCCGGACGGCTAGGGGTCAAGTCGCGTGAAAGCGCGACCGGGCATCTCCAGTCCGAACCCGACAGCTCACCTCGTAGGCGCCGGAGAGGAATTCGCCATGCCCAAGGGCAAGCATCGCCGTCCGAGGACCAACCCGATCACGCGCGGATTCGTCGCCGCGGGCACGGGTGGTGCCGCCATCGCGCTCCCGCTCATCGGTGCCGCAGGTGCGCACGCAGCGGACACGTCCGCGCCCACCGTGACCCCTGAGCATGTCGCCGCCGTCGCCCAGAAGGCCGCCGCCCCCGAGGCGCCGAAGACGGGTAAGGCCGCCACGACCTACACCGTCGTGGCGGGCGACTACCTGTCGAAGATCGCCGCGGAGCAGGATGTCGTCGGCGGCTGGAAGAAGCTGTACGCGGACAACCGCGAGGCCGTCGGTGAGAACCCGTCGCTGATCCACCCGGGTCTCAAGCTCGCGCTCGGCGCCAAGGTCCAGGGGAAGGCCCCTGCCGAGGCCCCGGCCAAGGCGAAGACGAAGGTGCGGGCCGAGGCTCCTGCCAAGGTCAAGACTAAGGCCCCCGCGAAGGCCGAGGCTCCTGCCAAGGTCAAGGCGAAGGCCGAGGCTCCCGTGAAGGCCGAGCGCGTGCAGGCGCGCGCCGAGTCCGGTTCGGGCACCGCCCAGGCTCCCGCGGGTGCCGCTGCCGCGGCCCCCGCCCCGCAGAGCAACTTCTCCGGTTACTTCGCCCCGGTCAACTCGACCATCACCACCGCCTACCGCACCGCCGGAGCCATGTGGGCCAGCGGCTACCACACCGGACTCGACTTCGCCGCCGCCACCGGCACCTCCGTCAAGTCCGTCGGCCCCGGCACCGTCGTCTCGGCCGGCTGGGCCGGCGCGTACGGCAATCAGGTCGTCATCCAGCACAGCGACGGCACGTACTCGCAGTACGCCCACCTCTCCTCCCTCTCGGTCTCGTCCGGCCAGAGCGTCCGCGGCGGGGAGCAGATCGGCCTCTCCGGCTCCACCGGCAACTCCACCGGGCCGCACCTGCACTTCGAGATCCGCACCACTCCGAACTACGGCTCGGACATCGACCCCCTGGCGTACCTCCGCCAGCACGGCGTCGCCCTCTGAACCTGACGTAACGTCAGTAGCGTCCGCCGCCCCCCGACCTGACCAAGGGGGGCGGCGGACGACTTTGTGTCGCCGTATTCCCGCTGGGCGGGAAACTGACCAGGTGGTCTATCTCACGCCCCGTCAACCCCTCCCTACGGTGGCGTAGGTCACTTCCCGCCGTGAATGATGTCTCGACGTGGCAGACGATTCGAGATCAAGAACAAATGGCGCATTCGGGTCGTTCGCGGCGATCGGTGACAGCTTCACCGAGGGCGTCGGGGACCCCGGACCCGAGGGTCAGTTCGTGGGCTGGGCGGATCGCCTCGCGGTCCTGCTCGACGACCGCGTACCGGAGCACACGTTCCGCTACGCCAATCTCGCCGTACGCGGCCGCCTGCTCGATCAGATCGTGGCGGAACAGGTCCCGCGCGCGAAGGAACTCGCCCCCGACCTCGTGACGTTCTGCGCGGGCGGCAACGACATCATCCGCCCCGGCACCGACCCCGACGACGTCGCCGAGCGCTTCGAACGAGCCGTCGCCGACCTCACCGACGCCGTCGGCACCGTCATGGTGACCACCGGCTTCGACACCCGCGGCGTGCCCGTGCTCCGCCATCTGCGCGGCAAGATCGCCACGTACACCGCGCACGTCCGCGCCATCGCCGACCGCTACGACTGCCCGGTCCTCGACCTCTGGTCGCTCAAGTCGGTCCAGGACAGGCGCGCCTGGGACGACGACCGGCTGCACCTGTCGCCCGAGGGCCACACGCGCGTCGCACTCCGCGCCGCCCAGGTCCTCGGCATCGACGTGCCGGCCGACCCGGACCAGCCGTGGCCCCCACTGCCGCCGCGCGGCACGCTCGAGGTCCGGCGCGACGACATCCACTGGGCGCGCGAGTACCTCGTACCGTGGATCGGCCGGCGGCTGCGGGGCGAGTCCTCCGGCGATCACGTGGAGCCGAAGCGTCCTGATCTGCTCCCGCTCTGACCCCTCCCGTTCGCGGCGGCGGGGATCCGCTCCAGGACCCCGCCGGCGAACACGTCGTACAGCGGCAGCGACTCCAGATGGACGTACCCGATGTGGCAGTCGCAGACAGCGACCGGACACGGCCGGGGCCGCAGCGCCGTCCGGTACGAGCCGTCGTAGAGATTGCCGAGCTCGGCCCGGACGAAGTGGCAGCGTCGTACCGTCCCGTCCCCGTCCACCGAGATCACCGACTCGCCCGTGCGGCACGGCAGCCCGGCCGAGCGGTGCGGATGGCGGCTGTACGGGAAGAGGGGGTCGAGGGCCGTCCAGCGGGCGGCCTCACCCTCGGTGTACGTGCGCCCCTCAGCCGCGTTGACCCACAGATAGACATGCGGCGGAAGGTCCGCCCGCAGCCGGCGGGCGTGCTCCAGATGCTCCTCGAAGCCGACGATCCCGACACTGAACCGGACACCCCGGTCGGTCAGTTCACCGCATTTGCCGAGGAAGCGGTCGTACGGCGTCTGGCCCGGGTGATACGTGCACCACAGCGCCAGAGTGTCCGTGTCGGCGTCCGCGAGCCAGTCGGTGCGGCAGCTCAGATTGGTCTGGATGGCAACCCTGCGGATGTGCGGAAGCTGCGACAGGCCGGCCAGGGTGCGCCGGTACCAGGAGCGGACCAGGCCCTCGCCCCACGGAGTGAACAACACCGACAACCGGTCGTCCGTCCGCTCCGCCGCCCAGCCCGCGAACCGCTCCAGCGCCGCCCGGTCCGCGCGCAGCTGTTCCCTGCTGTCGCGGCGCTTGGCGAACGGGCAGTACGGGCAGTCGTAGTCGCAGGAGGCGAGCGGCCCCCGGTACAGAATCGTCAGATCCACGCGTCGCTCACCGCTCCGTACTCCGTCACTTGAGCTCGTACGCGGCCATCGCGGCGCGTACACCGGGCGAGAACAGCTCGGGACCGAGCGCGTCCGAGTACGCCAGCCCTTCCGGGGTCAGCCGCAGCAACCCGTCGCTTCCCTCCGGCTCTTCCAGCCAGCCGCGCCCGGCGAACGCGGCGAGCTCGGCGGGGAAGTCGTCGGACGGGACGCTGCCGAACCGCGCCCGGTACTCCGCGATCACCATCCCCCGCGCCTGCAGTAGCGACTGCAGCAGATGGCGGCGGCGTGCCTCGTCGTCGTCCATCCGCCGGCCCACCTCGGCACGTGTGAAGTCCTCGGCTCGCGTGTAGTCGTCGATGATCGCGCGTATCTGGCGCATGTCGACGGCGTAGTCGAACGAGTAGTGCAGCCCGGAGGTGTACGAGCGGGCTCCGCAGCCGATACCGATCATGCCGTCGGTCTGGCAGGCGTAGTCGTCCGCGCCCTGCGCAGGCGCGTCCGTGCGGCGGAACATCCGCATCGACACCTGTTCGTAGCCCTGGGCCAGGAGGTGATCACGGCCCTGCCGGTACAGACGCAGCCGCTGGGCGTCCCAGGCCGTGTCGGCGTCCGGGCCCGCGAAACGGCCGAGGCCGGTCAGCGGACGGACATAGAGCGGATAGAGATACAGCTCCTCGGGCCGCCAGGCGAGCGCGGCGTCGAGCGAACGGCGCCAGGTCGTATCGGTCTGTCCGTCGATGCCGTAGATGAGGTCGATGTTGAGGACGGGAACCCGGGCCTCCCGGATCCGGGCCAGCGCGGCCTCGACATCGGCGCGCCGCTGCGGGCGCACCGCGGCCTTCGCCTCCTCGTCGACGAAGCTCTGCACACCGATGCTCACCCGGGTCGTGCCACGCTCGGCGAGCACGGCGAGCCGGTCGGCCGTCGCCGTCGACGGGGAGGTCTCGACCGACAGCGGCACAGCACGCAGATCCGCGCCCATCCGCTTTTCCGCGATGTCGCAGAGCCGCTCAAGCTCCCCGGCCGTGAGGAAGGTGGGCGTGCCACCTCCGAAGGCCGCGGCGGCGAACCGCACCGGGTCCGAGTCCCCGAGCGCGTCTCGGACGGCCACCGCCTGCCGCTCCAGCGCGTCGAGGTAACGCGTGGTCAGCTCGTCGGGTGCGCCGATGCGGGTGAAGAGATTGCAGAAGCCGCAGCGGACCTCGCAGAACGGTATGTGCAGATAGAGCGAGAGCGCGTCCTTCCGCTCCGCTGCCCACAGCTCGCGCAGCGCGGGCCGGTCGGCGAGCGGCCGGTACGCGGTCTTGTGGGGGTACGCGTACACATAGCTCCGGTACGGGCGGATCCCGCTCATCGGGGACCGCCCTTCACCGGGCCGTCGGCCGGGCCGTCGGCCGGTCGGGCGTCCGGGCCGGTGGCGGGGCTGGTCTCGGGGCCGGTGTCCGGTCCGGTGTCCGGGCCGGGGAGGAAGAACTGCGCGTACGGCACGGTCCAGACGACCTCGTGGCCGAGCCGGTGGCCGGCGTACCCGTCGTCGCCGTACGCCGTGCCGTGGTCGGAGCAGACGATCGCGAAACACCGCCTCCTGCTGCTCGCCGCAGCGAAGAGCCGGCCGATGTGCCGGTCCACGTACTCCAGCGCGGCCGCATGCGTCTCGCGCGAGTCGCCCGTCTCGCGCGTGGCGCCGGACAGATGGAACCAGTTGGGCTGGTGCAGGGCGGCCACGTTGACGAACAGGAACAGCCTCCGGTCGTGCGGCAATCCTGCGACGATCTGTTCGGCCCGGTCCACCTGCGCCTCGAAGGAGTCCGGGGATGTCACGCCGAACTCCGGTTCCCAGTGACTCTCCTGGAACAGCCCGGGCAGTACCGTGCCGAGCGGTCCCTGCCGGTTGAAGAAGCCGACCCCGCCGATGCACACCGTCCGGTATCCGGCCTGCGCCAGTCCGGTGACCAAGTCCGGCGTGTCGTACACGAACGTGCCGGACGCAGTGGTCTCACTGCCCGCGAAGCGGGCGGCGAACAGCCGCGGATGAGGGCCGGGCGTGGCCGGCGTCGGCAGGAACCCGGCGAACATCGCCTGATGCGAGGCATAGGTGAAGCTGCCCGGCGCGTGCCGCTTCTCCCAGACGCCGCCGGGGAGATGGCGGGCGAGGTTCGGGATCCGGCCGGCCGCCGCGAGCTCGGCCGCGACATCGAACCGGAGTGTGTCGAGGGTGACGAGGAGCAGATCGTGGGAGCCGACGACCGAGGCCATGTCGACGGTACGGCCCCTATGGGCCGTACCGCTTGGCGCAGTCACACCGGCCGTGCCGATCGTGTCCGCCGTGTCGGGAGGGGTCGGGCGCATGATGGTTCCTCGTCGTACTTGCGTATGGCAGCGGCGATCTGCGCCGCATAGGTGTCGAGGCCCTCGGCCTCACTGCCCGGCAGCCCGGTCAGGCGCGGCAGCAGATCGCCGAACGCGTTGACCTCGCCGACCGCGAAGCGGCGCCAGCCGGTCGCGGGGAGCAGGTCGACGCCGACACACAGGGTTCCGGCGAAGCATGCGGCGGCCCGCTCGCACAGGCCCAGTACGTCGTCGCGCCAGCTGCGGCCCGCCGCCAGCACGGCGGCCATGGCACCGGCCAGATCGCTTCGCTCGCCACCCATGTGGAGATTGGTGAGCGGGGAGCGGCTCGTCCGTACGACGACATGGGTGGCCCGGCCCGCGACGACCACGACCCGCAGATCGGTGGCCCTGCCGTACTGAACCGCCTTCGGGAGCCAACGCTCGATGTGCAGACCGTCCGGCGCGAGGGTGTCCACGATCGCGGCGATCTCGGACTCCGAGGTGTAGCGACGCAGCCGGAGCGAGTTGAACAGATGCCCGTCCGGGGCCCGTTCGACCGAGGTCGCCGCCCGGAACCGCCCGTCCGCCGCCGCCTCGACCGCGAGCACACCGGAGGCCGACGAACCATGGGCCAACTTCACGAAAGCGCGCCGGAAACCCGGCTCGGCGAGATGCGCACGGACATCGTCCCAGCCGCGCACGGCAGGGGCCGCGGCCCCCGAAGTCGGCGACGCCGGCACGGCCACGCCCGCAGCCGCGAGCCGCTCGTGACAGAGCCGCTTGTCGAACAGCACGGCGAGGTCGTCCGGATCGTCCAGAAGCGTCGCGCCCGCGGCACGGACGGCAGTGGCCACGTCCCGCACGGCCTCGGTGAACCGCACGTACCAGCGCCCGGTGCCCTCGACCCTGGCCGTGGCGCCGGCACCGCGCAGCAGCGCGTCCACTTCGGCGTTCTCACCCGGCGAGTCGATACGGACCAACTCGCCCGGCAGGAAACGCGCTCGGCCGTGCAGCACGTCCAGCCACGGAACCACACGCGCCTCGGGCAGCCCAGCCGCGCGCACCGCCTCCTGGAAGAACGCGACACGCCGGTTCTCGGGGTTGCCGACGACGGCGAAACGCAGCGATGCGGGCGGTGTCACTCCGCCACCGCGGTGAAACGGCCGCCCTCGTCGCTCCAAGGCTTCTGCACATCGCTGAGATCGACCACCACTGCGGCCGGCTCCAGGGCCTGGCGTATGCGCTCGCCCAGCGCCTCGCCGATGAAGTGGTGGTGCAGATCGAGCTTCTTGAGATGGGTCAGCGGCTGCCCTTCGAGCAGCGCGGCCGCACCCTCGTCGCCGAGCGTGCCCATCGACAGGTCCAGCGTCTCCAGCCGCGCCACGACCGGCGCACCGGCCAGCGCCGCGGCGATCTCGTCCTGGATCTCGCCGTTGCGCAGCGCGAGATGCCGCAGCCGAGGAAGCCGAGTTCCGGAGAGGAACGGCTCCAGATCGGCCAGCTCGGCGTCGCCGCCGTACTCGGAGACCCCGAGCCAGAGGTCGAGGTGCTCGAGCGCGGGCAGTTCGCTCGCCGCGATGCCGCGCACCACCTCGGCCGGCAGACCGCCGGTCTCGACCCGGAGTGTGCGCAGCTTCGCGTGCCCCACGGCCGGGAAGGCGAGGCCGGAGCCACCGCGGACACCGAACTCCTCCAGCTCGGGGAACCCCTCCAGCAGCGGGGTCACCACGGACTGGGTGATCCAGGAGATCTCGCACTCCTCGAAGGTGATGTCACCCAGGAACAGGCCGCGCAGCGCGGGCAGCTGCGCCTTGGCCTCCAGCAGGGCCGCTATGACCTCGTCGGGACCGCTGTCGTACGCATCGCTCCACGCTCCGGCGATCAGCGCCCGCACCTGCGTGGTGTCGACGGCGGAGGCGAAGCGGGCGAAGGCGTTCTCCCAGGACTCCTCGCTCTCGTACGCGTCGACGCCGATCCGCCAGGCGACGGAGGCCGGGTCGGGCAGCTGCTCGACCTTGGCACCGGCGCCGGGGAAATCGAACGCGGGCAGGCCGTACAGCTCCTGCAGATGGCCCGAGATGGTCATGACGGATGCTCCAGACAGCTGATGGCGTTGACCGGGTGATGTGCGAGCAGTTCTACCAAGCCGCGCTGACAACACCCGCCGCGGGGCCGGGGAGCGGACGGTCCGGTCCGGCGGTCCGGCCCGGGAGCGGCCGGACCGGGCCGACTGTCAGACCCTGCCTCTAGCTTCGATACCGAGTCCGGCGCACTCGGTGCCGGCCGCGGAGGGGAGAGCCATGTACCGGCAGGGAGACGTGCTGATCGTGCCCGTCGCTGAGGAAGCCGTCCCGGCACACGCCGTCGACGCCCCCGGGGAGCCGAGGGACGGGCGGGGACGGCTGGTGCTCGCGCTCGGCGAGGTCACCGGCCATGCGCACGCACTGGCGGCGCCCGGTCGGCTCGTCCGTGAACCTGGCGCTTTCGGGCCGATGCTGCTTCATCTCCCGGAGGGCGGGCGGCTGGTGCACGAGGAGCACGCGCCGATCCCGCTCCCCAAGGGCTGGTACCGGGTGGTGCGCCAGCGGGAGTACATCCCTGGGGCGGTGCGGATCGTGGCCGACTGAGCCAGGCGACGCCGAAGCCGGCGGCAAGCGGAACTGCGGGACAACAGGGCAGCAGGCAAGGGAAGCAGGGGACGGGGCACAGATGCAGTACGTGGACAAGTGGCGGGCCGTGGCGGCGGCGACGGGCCCGGCGGACCGGACCGCAGCGGAGGAGGGGGTCCGCCTCGCCTACCGCCTGGCCGGACTCGAGGCACCCGAGCGGTTCGTGTGGGCGGGTTCGCCCAAGTCCGCCGTGGCGGCCGTGCGCACCCTGGAGGACGCGGGGCGTTCGGTGCGGGAGGAGGTGAGGACCGTCCCCTGGGCCGACGAGCGGCGCAGGCTGCACGACGAACTGGGTCCGGCGGGCTGGACCGAGCACTGGGGGAGGACCGGCGCCCTGATCTGGGAGAGCACCAGGGCGCTGGCCGAGCGGATACGCACAGGGGTCGCCGACGCTCTCGCCGACGACGCCGTGGCGCCCGCCGGGGGAGTCGCCCCGACGGCCGGGGGAGACACGTCGACCGGCCGTGAGGACGCCCAGGAAGCGGCAGCCGTGCGTCGGGCGGTGCGGCTCGTCCTGCTCGACGCGGTGCTCGGACAGCACGACGCCGCCTGGCTCGCCGCCTTCGACGGCCGCAGCGAGCGGCTCGAAGGGCTCGCCAGGGTCGCCGAACACGCAGGCTGGTGGTGGCCGTTCGAGAAGGCCGTTGTGATCTGCGAGCGGCCCGTCGAGCTGCACCGCGACGAGGCCGGGCGGCTCGACCGCGGCGACGGCCCCGCGCTCGCGTTCCCCGACGGCTTCGCGCTCCACGCCTGGCGCGGGATGCCCGTGCCCGCCGAGTTCATCACCGGACTGTCCTCGCTGACCGCCGAGCGGATACGGACCGAGGAGAACGCCGAACTGCGCCGCGTCATGCTCGAGTTCTACGGCTACGACCGCTATCTGTCCGAGTCGGGCGCCCAGCCCGTGCACCGCGACGAGACCGGTGTGCTGTGGCGCATCGCGCTCGCCGACGACGAGGACGTCGTCATGGTCGAGGTCGTCAACTCCACACCGGAGCCTGACGGCACGCACAAGACGTACTGGCTTCGCGTGCCGCCCCGTACTCGCACCGCGAAGGAGGGAGTGGCCTGGACGTTCGGGCTCGACGCGTCGGTGTACGAGCCGCTGCGTCAGACCTGAGCCGCTGCCAGGTCCGCGGGGCCGATCAGCGCCGAGCTGCCACCCCGGCCCGTACAGGCGTAGGCCCCGGCCACGGCGCCCAGCCGGGCACAGTCCGCGGCGGGGCGGCCGGCCAGCCGTCCGTAGAGGAAGCCGCACACGTACGCGTCACCGGCGCCGTTGGAGTCCACCACCGGCGCGGGCGGCGCCACGGCCGGGACCGGACGTGGCGTGCGGCCGCCGTCGCGGGTCATCAGGTACGAGCCGCCGGCACCGGCGGTCGCGATCACGGCCTCCGCGCGCCCCTCGCGCAGGATCTCCCGCATCACCGACGCGATCCGCTCCCCGGCGTTCGCCGCGCTGAGGAAGACCACGTCGGAGCGGAGCGCGAACTCCCTGTGGTAGTCGTCCACTCCGTCCCAGTCGTGGAGGTCGGTCGAGACGGGGAGGCCGAGCTCGGCGATGTCGTCATAGAGATGACGGGCGAAGTTCGTGATCGACAGATGGACGTGGCGGGCCCGCCGCAGATGGGGCAGGTAGAAGTCGCGTGGCATACGCAGATCGGCGGGATCACGGGCGTCGTAGAAGGACATCCTGCGGCCCGTCGAGTCGACCAGGTTCACCGCACGTCGCGTACCGGCGGGGGAGATCAGGGGTGCGAAGTCCACGTCGCCCTCGGCGAGCCGCCCGCGGACCTGGCGGCCCGGCCCGTCGTCCCCTATGAAGTCCAGGAATTTGACGCCGAGTCCGAGGGCACGGCAGCCGAGGGCGACGTTTCCTCCCGTGTGCCCGGGCCACTCGGTGATCGGGGGTACCCCGACCGAGTCCGCGAGGGGGACCGGCAGCGAGCCGACGCGGACGACCGTGTCCACCCCGCTGCCGCCGATCACCAGGACGTCATGCTCCGGCTGTTCCGTGCGCTGTGCCGACACCACTTCCCCTCCCATGAGCCTTCGATGCGCTACGCACTCTGCCGGGTCAGCGCCGCGCGGTCGAGCCCCAGTTCACGGGCGAGGGCCTCGTCCGTCCACTCCAGCATGGCGGCGCGGCTGAGCGACCCCGCGTACGACGTCATCTGCACCGCGAGACCGTCCAGCAGAGCCGTCAGCCGCCAGGCCGCCGCCGCCGGGTCGGCGCAGCGGAACTCGCCGGCCGCCGCGCCCTCCGCGATGACGGCGGTCAGCTCTGCCTTCCACTGCTGGTCGAGTTCGCGGGCCACCTCGCGCAGCGCCGGTTCGCGCAGCGAGGCCGCCCAGCCCTCGATCCACAGGCGCCAGCCCTTCGCCTGACCCGTCGGGGCGTACCAGCGGACGGCGGCACGGAGCCGGCGCACCGCCGACGTCCGGCGGCCGAGGATCTTGCGCAGATGGGCCAGATCGCCCTCCGCGGCGTAGGCGAAGGCGGCGGCGACGAGCCGCTCCTTGGTCGAGAAGTGGTACAGCACCAGGGCGTTGCTCACCCCGAGGGCGGAGGCGACATCGGCGATCCGGACGGCGGCGACGCCCCGGGCCTCGATCTGCTCGACGGCGGCCCGCAACAGTTCCTCCTGCCGCTCCGCCACGCTCAACCGGACTCTCGTCACCCGGTCACCCTACACACGCGAGTCGCTCACCTGTACCAGCCGAAACGCTCCGCGATCACCGGCAGCCGGTCGGCGACGATCGCGTGCGCGGCGGCGCGCGGCGTCGTACCGTCCGCCTCGGCGCGTGCGAGCATCTGGTCGACCAGGGCGCGCATGGAGCGGCGCGTGTACGCGAAGGCCTCGTCCGCGTCGGCTTCGATGTCCCCGAAGAGCGTCCACCACCACCATGCGTTGGTACCGGAGTTCACGACGACGTCCGGCAGTACGGTGATCCCACGGCCCGCGAGCAGCTCCTCCGCCTCGGGCAGGACGGGCATGTTGGCGGCCTCGACGATCCAACGCGCCGTGATCCGCGCCTGGTTGGAGGTGTCCACGGCGTACGACACGGCGGCCGGCACCAGCACCTCCGCCTCGGCGGAGAGCCACGCGTCGGCGGGCAGCTCGGCGTCGCCGGGGCGCAGCGCAGCACGGTCCACCGTCCCGTACGCGTCGCGCGCCGCGAGCAGCCTCTCCACGTCCAGGCCGTCGGGATTGGCGATCGTCCCCTTGATGTCGGCCACGGCGACGATCCGCAGGCCCGCCCGGGACAGAAAGCGCGCGGTCGCCCCGCCCATCGTGCCGAGGCCCTGGACGGAGACCCGGACGCCCGTGCGGCTCGTGCCTGCCCGGTCGAGCGCCACGAGTACCGACTCGGCGACACCGCAGCCGCCGACCAGCTCGTCGAGGCCGATGCCGTCGACCTCGACGGCGAACGCGTCGGCGAGCCGCTCCCGTGCCGCCGCCTCGTCGTCGAGCAGCGGATAGACGGCCTGCACCGACGAGACGAGCCCGGCCTCGGCCGCCGCCTTGTCGACGAGGTCCTGGGTGAGGCCGAGGTCCTCGCCGGTGGTCCAGACGCTCTCGACGTACGGACGCATGGCGCGCAGATAGCGCACGAGGACGCCGTACGCCTCCGGGTCCCGCGGATCGCAGTCGATGCCGCCCTTCGCACCGCCGAGCGGGATGTACCGCGCCGTCGGGTCGTCGGCGTTGTAGTGGAGGGCCTCCTTCATGGTCATGCCCCGGGCCAGCCCGGCCACCTCGTCGAGCGTGCAGCCTGCACGCATCCGCAGCCCACCGCTGGACACCCCTCGGACCAGCCGGTCGACGACGAGATGGCCCTGGCGGCCGGTGACGTGGTCCGTCCAGGTGAGCGAGATCAGGGGACGGGCCGGCGAGGGGGCCTCCAGGGCGGACACGGTGCCTCCAGACACGACGACGAACTGAACCGTCGGTCAGTATCCGGAGGCAGGGGCAGCGGTGTCAACGCGGACGGCTCCCGATCGCTCCGGGTACGGCGCAGACTGCGTACCGCCGTGCCCGGCGTACCGCTGCCGAGCCGCGCAGCGCGGGCGAACGGCGCCGCCCCCTCAGCTGCCGTCGGTCCGCCCTGCTGGTGCCGCGGAGGGCCGCTGCGGCACCTCGCAGTGGTCCTTGAACCCCTGGCTGGACAGCCCGAGCGCCGAATTGATCCGCGAGCGCAGATTCTCCACCGCCACCACCGCGGTCAGCTCGACGTACGCGGCCTCGCCGAGCGCCCCGAGCAGCCGCTCGGCCAGTTCGTCCGTGACCTCCGGCGGGTTCGCGGTCATCGCCTCCGCGTACTCCATGACGTCACGCTCGAGCGGCGTGTACGCGTCACTGTCACGCCATACCGGCACGTCCTGCAGCTTGCGTGCGTCGATCCCCTCCCGTCGGCTCACCCAGTAGCCGAAGTCCATGCACCAGCTGCAGCCGATCGACGCGGCCGTGGCCATCTCGGCCAGTGCCTTGAGCGCCGGGTCCAGGGCGTTCCACTTGGCGACGGCCTGCTCGAAGCGGAGGTCCGCGCGCAGGACGCGCGTGTTGTGGCCGAGAGCCTTCACGGGGTCGAGGACCTCCTGGTACGCGTGCTTCGAGTACCACTCCGTCACGCGGTAGAAGAAGGTGCGGGGCGGGGCGAGCGAAATACGGGCCATGACGGGCTCCTCAGGTGTCGCGTTTTCGTACTGACACCCGTACGACGGATCGCGCGGCGCCGATGTGACATCCCACCGCGTCGATGTGACATTGCGCGGGACCGAGGCGACCATCCCTGTCCTCGTGGGCCCGATTTCCAGGGTCTCCGGGAACAACCCGCGTCACTCTTCCGTTCCCGCACTGTCGTACCCCACGCCCATAATGGAAGACCCCTCACCTTCAGGAGGCCCTGTGACCGGCGCTGCTTCCCCGCCTTCGCTGCAGTCCAGGCTGCGGTCGCTGCGACCCGCCGCCTTCGGGGCCGACCCTGCAGGGGAGCGCATGGAGCGGATCCGCCGCTCGCCGAATTTCGCCGACGGGGTGTTCCAGAACCCGGTCGGGGCCAGGACGAGGCCGTCCGGCTCCGCCGTGGAGTTCGCCAAGATCTACTTCCAGAAGGAGGCGCGCAGGCTCCGCACCCCTGCCGCCCCCGTGCCCCTGCACCCCACGACGCTCACCGACCTGGCCAAGCCGCCGGTCTCCGGGCTGCGGCTCACCTGGATGGGCCATTCGAGCGTCCTCGCCGAGATCGACGGCCGACGGGTGCTGTTCGACCCCGTATGGGGCTCGCGCTGCTCGCCCTTCCCCTTCGCCGGGCCCAAGCGGCTGCACCCCGTCCCGCTGCCGCTCGCGTCGCTCGGCCCGGTCGATGTCGTCGTGATCTCCCATGACCACTATGACCACCTCGATCTGCCCACGATCCGCGAGCTGGCCGCCACGGACACCGTCTTCGTGGTGCCGCTCGGCGTCGGCGCCCATCTGGAGCGCTGGGGCGTCTCCGAGACACGTCTGCGCGAGCTGGACTGGACCGAGTCGACGGAGGTCGCCGGGCTGCGGCTGACCGCCACCCCCGCACGCCACTTCTGCGGCCGCGGTCTGCGCAATCAGCAGCACACGCTCTGGGCGTCCTGGGCCGTCGAGGGCCCCTCCGGGCACCGCGTCTACCACAGCGGGGACACCGGCTACTTCCCCGGTTTCAAGGAGATCGGCGCCGAGCACGGCCCCTTCGACGCGACCATGATCCAGATCGGTGCCTACAGCGAATACTGGCCGGACATCCACATGACCCCGGCCGAGGGCATGCGGGCCCACCTCGACCTCCAGGGCGGCGAGCCGACCGGAGCGATGCTGCCGATCCACTGGGCCACGTTCAATCTCGCGTTCCACCCCTGGGCAGAGCCGGGGGAGGGCACGCTCACCGCGGCGGCCGAGGTGGGCGCTCGCGTAGCGCTGCCGCTGCCGGGGGAGCCGTTCGAGCCCACCTCCGACGACATCCCGGCGGCGCCCTGGTGGCGGGCCGTCGCGCCTGCCCCGGTCGCGCCCGTCCCGGCCACCGCGCCCGCCTCCGCAGCCGTACGCCCCGACGCGGCCGGCACAGCCCTGGGGACCCGCGAGGCATCCGGCGCCGGCGCGATGCCCGATGCCGACCTCCGGGGCACGCGCCGCCCCGGCAGCGGTGCGGGAGCCCCCGAGACGGCCCCGACCGCTTAGGGCCCGTCTTCCGGATCTTGCCGGGCTCGCGTGCCCTGGCATGCACCCCCAGAGCTGACGCCTGGGGCCCCAGCTGCGTTGTCGTCGGTCACCGACACCTCATAGCCCTTCGGGCGCGGAAGGTGCCCACCGCGTCCCCCGCGGCGTCAGCCGCCGATATCACCGCCTCCTCCGCCGTGCGATCGCACGCACCGCTGTGACATCAGCCGCTCCCCGGCGGACCGCTCCCCGATCCGGCCTGATCCAGAAGACCGGCTAGTGTCCCGAGTCGGAGATTCTTAGGTAGTTCTCCACCGGGCACGGGATGGTCCGGGGGTCGCCTCCGCGGCCCCGACCGCCTGTCGGGACCCGAGGAACGACCGTAAGGACGAAGGGGTACATGCTGACCCCGGCCGAGTCGTCGGCCCTTACAAGAAGAGCAGGGAGTCCCGGCAGGATCTGTCCACCAGGATGTGCGAGGGGGCGCCGTCGGACGCGGACTGCATGACGGGACTCGAGGTGGCCCCGCCGACCAAGGCGGAGGAGATCGGCGTCAGGGAGCCGGCCTTCGCGAGAGCCGAATACCGGTACCAGTACAAGGACGACCAGGGCCGCAGCGAACGGAAGACGCTGCTTGTCGACGGCTACTGGGGCACGATCGACGACCCGGACAAAGCGCTCGACAACTTCTTCGAGTCGATCAAGGACGGGGACCAGTCGTTCAGGGGCAAGCTGATCGGCCCCCGCGAGAAGGTCGACCCCGAGGGCTTCAACGGTGCCCTGATGGAGTGCCAGAACGCCGAACTCACGCGCATCGGGGCGATACGGAAGCGCTCTGTCTCGACGATGCGGGTCCCGATCTGCGTCTGGGCCGACTACAGCACCGTGGCCGCTGCGGCGGTAGTCGACTCCCCCCAGATCCTCCGCAGGGCCCCGGGCCTGACTCAGTCCCAGGTCGCCGACCTGGCCGCCGAGCTCTACAACACCTCGCGCACCGAGTACTGGCACGGGGTATGCACGTGGGACTACTGCAACGGCAGGTTCAATTCACCGCAGGGACCGGCCCGGACCGGGCTCGGTCCGCAGGCCGTCCTCGCAGGTCGTATTCGTACTGCCGTACGAGACCTCATACCAGAGCGGGATGCTCTTCGGACAAGTTTGTCAACTGCCCACCGCGCATGAACGGTTAGGCGGCAGTTGCGTGTGGACGAACCCCGCCTCGGCCAGCTCCGTCACGGTCTCGTCGGTCAGCCGCCGGTCGGACTCAGCTTGAGCTTGCCGCTCGACGAGCCCCCGGGGTCGTCCGGGCGGCTGCTGACTTGAGGTCCTCGGCGGTGGGTGCGCTGGTGCTCACAGAACCCTCCTTGGGTGCTTGACCGGATAACGCCTTGTCCATCGGTCGGAAACAAGTGCGTAAGAGTATTGACGCACTTGAAAAATTGGTGCAACCATTCCGGCATCCAACCGCGGTCCGGTCGAGGCCCCTCCCACACGATCAGTGTTCGGACAGCACGGGCCACCGGAAGCCATGACCCGAGGAGACAAGAGACCCGATGGGCAGCAAACTCGTCGAAGAGATCGTCAAGGCCACCGAGCCGAGCGCAGAGTTCCGCAGCATCTGGACCGATCTGCGCAACGTGGCGTTCGAGCAGGGCTGGCTCGACGTCAAGGGCACGAAGATCCGCTATCTGCGTTCCGGAGCCGGTAAGCCACGGAAGATCATCATGCTGCCGGGCACCGGCGGTCACGCGGAGACCTTCGCGCCGAACCTCGGTCCCCTGGGTGAGCAGTTCGAGTGCTGGGCCATCGACATACCCGGCTGTGGCTACAGCGACATGCCTGACGTTCCCTCATACGACAGTCGGTACATCGCCGCGTTCCTGAAGGACATGGCCGAGGTGATCGGCGCCGAGCAGGTCGACCTGGTCGGTTGTTCGGTCGGCTCGTGGGCGGCACTCCAGGCTGCGCACCTCTACCCGGAACTGGTGCGTCGGCTGATCCTCATTTCGCCGGGCGGCGGCCCGGTGCCCGACGAGGACGACGAGTGGTACGAGTTCTGGAACCTGCCCGACATCGTCGGCACGATGGGCGGCAGCGAAGGCGAGGCCCGTCGAGACATCGTCAAGCACCCGACGTGGGAAGCAGCCGAGACCATCCTCACCGGTCTCATGCCCGACCGGCGCCGGCTGCCCGACGACATGATCGCGTCGAGGCTCGACGTCAACCGCCAGCCCGGCGCCGCCGACATATACCCGAAGGTGAACTGGTGGGTCGACTACGACCTGCGCCAGGCCAACGGCCTCACCCGCGACGACCTCCGCAACATCCAGCAACCCGTCCTGGGCATGTGCGAACTCGACGACCGGGTCCTCGTCATCATCCAGGCCATGTTCGAGGCCCTACCCGACAGCAAGCTCTACCGCGTCGAAGGCGTCGGCCACTGGCCGCAGTACGAAACACCCGACCAGTTCAACACCTTGGCACTCGAACACCTCACGGCGTGACCGCGACGACCACCACCACGCCGAACCGACCAGCTTGACTGCAATCCCGTTCCGACCGGCCTGCTCGCCTGATGACGGGCAGGCCGCTATCCCGATCAATTGCACCAGGAGGTAAAGATCATGACCACCGGAAGCAACGTTGCTGGTATCTGGGAGTTCGTCGCGCAAACGCCCAGGGGGCCGATGCAGTGCACCTTGTCCGTGCTGGCGGACGGCGACCGCTTCACCGGGACGGTGAAAGGCGACTTCGGCGAACTCGAGGTGACCGACGGGCAGATCGAGGACGGCCCGGTCCCGGTTCTGCGCTGGGCGATGAAGCTCAAGGAGCCTCTGCCCCTCACCGTCAAGTGCAACGTCGAACTGGCCGGCGACGAACTCAAGGGCACGATCAGCGCCTTCGGCATCGGTAGCTTCCCGGTGGTCGGCGGGCGGGCCTCCTGAAGCGCTTCGCGAGCCCCTGTCCCCTCGAGTAGAGACGGTTTCCATGAAGCTGGCTTCCTACGTCCGGTCCGGTGCCCCGTCCTACGGGATCTACACCGATGCGGGACTCGTCGACATCGGTCAGCGTCCCGATCGCCCCGCGGAAACTCTGAAAGACGCCCTGGGCGAGCTGAGCGCCTTGGCGGCGTTCTCCACGCAGGCGCCCACCATCGGCCTCGACGAGGTCGAGTTCCTGCCACCCGTCTGGAACTCCGACCGCATCATCTGCGCCGGCCTGAACTACAAGGAACACATCCGGGAGCTCGGCTTTCCCGAGCCTGAGGTGCCGATGCTGTTCGTGCGGTTCGCCGACAGCCTGGTCGGCCACGGTCAGCCGATCGTAAGGCCTACCGCTTCCGTGGAGTTCGACTTCGAGGGCGAACTCGCAGTCGTCATCGGAGTCGGCGGCCGCCACATCGCCGCGGACCGGGCATCGCACCACATCGCGGGATACTCGTGCTTCAACGAGGGCTCGTTGCGGGACTTCCAAACGCGTGGCATTCAGTTCCTGCCCGGCAAGAGCTTCTGGCGGTCGGGGGCGTTCGGCCCGTGGCTGGTCACGCCGGACGAGGCCGGCGATATCGGCCAGGCGAGCCTCGTGACCACGGTCAATGGCGTCGAGAAGCAGCGTGCCAAGCTCGATGACCTTCTCTTCGGTGTCGACCGCCTTATCGAGTTCATCTCCACCTTCATGCCGCTGCGGCCAGGAGACATCATCGCGACCGGCACGCCCGGCGGCGTCGCGGCGGCCAGCAACCCCCCCACCTGGCTGGTGCCCGGCGACCTCGTCGAGATCGCCATCGACGGCATCGGGGTACTGCGCAACACGGTCACCGACGAATCCCCGATGCACACTCACCACAGCACGGAGTCGACGCCATGACCAAGACAGATCCCCCCGTGAAGATCTTCGATGTCCTCTTTCCCCGGCTCGCCGTTCCCGACCTGGGTCTGGCAGAGGAGTTCCTGAGCGCACTCGGCCTGGTCCCGGTGGAGCGGACCGAGCGTCAGCTGTTCCTGCGCGGTACCGGCTCCGCCAACCACATCTATGTGGCGGAGCTCGGCGAGCCGCGGTTCATCGGTATGGCGTTCACCGTCACCGACGAGGAGGACCTGCATCGGCTGGCCAAGCTGCCGGAGGCCAGCGCCGTACACGAGCTGGACGAACCAGGCGGTGGGCGCCGGGTGACGCTGACCGAGCCGAACGGCTACCAGATCGAGGTCATCCACGGAATGGCGCCCCGCGAGCCGCTGGTGGTCCCGCCGCTGCTGTCCAACTCAGCGCTGGTGCCGGCGCAGCGCATCGGTGTCGGACCCTGGGGCCCCGATCAGCCGCCGCACGCCTGGCGGTTCGGCCACGCCGTGCAGAAGACGGAGAAGTTCGGCGAAACCATGGCCTGGTACCAGAATACCCTCGGCCTGGTGCCGTCGGACTTCGGCGACAACGGCGAGGGCGAGATCAACGGCGTCTTCCTCTGCCCCGACGGCGGCGAGCGCTGGGTCGACCACCACTGCCTTCAGATCGCCGCGATCCCGCAATCGGGATGGCACCACGTCTCCTTCGAGGTGCAGAACTGGAGCGAGGTGTTCGAAGGCGCCGCTTACCTCGCCAAGCAGGGCCGCTACAAGGTGTGGGGAAGCCCGCAGCGTCACCTCGTCGGCGGCCAGGTGGGCATCTACGTCTCCGATCCGTGGGGACGGCTGCACGAGTTCTGGTCCGACGGCGACCGGCTCGACAACACGCACGAGCCGCGCACCTGGGCGATGGCAGACATGATCGACGGTCCACTCTGGGGCGAGGCGCCCAGCTTCGACTTCTTCATGCAGGTGGCGCCATGACCGCCAGGCCGGCCCGTGAGCCAGCCACGCGCCGAACGGCTCGACCTGGACATGTCCGACGAGGAGATCTGGGCGGCCACCGAGGCTATGTGCCGCCAAGATCCGACGTTCAAGTCGATGCAGACGTGGGACGACGAACTGGCGCCGGCCACAGGTCGTCAGCTGCAGGCCCGACGTAGGTCCCTCGTCCCGGCGCGGTTGGGACGACGCACATGTCCACCACCAGGGGTCACGAACGGAAAGGTTCCGCGACATGCGCAGCACGATGATGGACAACCCACTGCAGGTCTCGCGGCTTCTGGAGCACGGCCGTACAGTACACGGCGCTTCCGAGGTCGTGACCTGGACCGCCGAAGGAGCCCGCCGGACCACCTTCGCCGAGGTCGGCTCCCAGGCGGCGAGGCTGGCACATGCCCTACGGACCGACCTCGGCGTCACCGGGGACGAGCGGGTCGCCACGCTCATGTGGAACAACGCCGAGCACATGGTCGCCTACCTGGCCGTCCCCAGCATGGGGGCAGTCCTGCACACGCTGAACCCGCGCCTGTTCCCCGAGCAGTTGGCCTACATCGTCAACCACGCCGAGGACCGGGTGATCATTATCGATTCGACCCTGATCCCGCTGCTCGCCAACGTGTTGCCGCAGCTGACCACGCTGCATCACGTCATCGTCGTCGGCGACGGCGACACGAACAACCTCGTCCGCGACGGACTGACGGTGCACCGCTACGACCACCTGATAGCTGGGAAGTCCGATCACTTCCCATGGCCCGAGGCAGACGAGCGCGACGCCGCGGCTCTGTGCTACACGTCCGGCACCACCGGCGACCCGAAGGGCGTCGCCTACAGCCACCGCTCCATCTACCTGCACTCAATGCAGATCTGCTTGGCGGAGGCGTTCGGCATCGGCCCAGCGAGCAAGGTGCTCGCCGTGGTGCCGATGTTCCACGCGATGGCGTGGGGCCTGCCGTACGCCGCCTTCATGTCGGGCGGATCGCTGCTGATGCCTGACCGGTTTCTGCAGGGGGCCCCGCTCGCGGCAATGATTGCCGCGGAGCGGCCCACGCTGGCTGGCGCGGTGCCGACGATCTGGACCGACCTGCTCGCCCACCTCGACGCGAATCCGACCGATGTCTCGTCGATGAAAGAGGTGATCGTGGGTGGGTCGGCCTGTCCGCCCTCGCTCATGCACGCCTTCTCCGAGCGCTACGGCGTCGAGGTCATCCACGCCTGGGGCATGACCGAGACGTCGCCGCTGGGCTCGGTTGCGCGCGCCCCGGCCGGGTTGGCCGGTCCCGAGGCATGGGCTTACCGCTACACACAGGGTCGCGTGCCGGCGAGCGTCGAAGCCCGCATCGTCGGTCCGGCAGGCGAGGTCATGCCCGCGGACGGTAAGGCCGTCGGCGAACTCGAGGTACGTGGCCCGTGGATCACTGGTACGTACGTCGGGGACAGCGAGCCGGACCCGGAGAAGTTCCACGACGGTTGGCTGCGCACCGGCGACGTGGGCAGCCTGTCACCCAACGGATATCTGACCCTCACCGACAGGGCAAAGGACGTCATCAAGTCCGGCGGTGAGTGGATCAGCTCGGTGGAGCTGGAAAACCTGCTCATGGGACACCCGGCGGTGTTGGAGGCGTGCGTCGTAGGCGTGCCCGACGAGCGCTGGGGTGAGCGTCCACTCGCGACGGTCGTGCTCCACGACGGGGCGACGGCGACCGCCGCCATGCTACGCGACCACCTCGCCGGCTCGCTTGCGCGCTGGCAACTGCCGGAGCGGTGGGCCTTCATCGAGGCCGTTCCGAAGACCTCGGTGGGCAAGTTCGACAAGAAGCGGGTGCGGGCCCAGCACGCCGATGGCTCCATCACTGTCATCACCGTGTCCTCGTGACCCCGAGTCAGCCAGCCGAACACCTCGGGTAGGCATCGAGGCCGATGCAAGCAGGCGGGCACCAGTTCAAGCTCGTGCTGCCTTCGACGGGACCCCGCGCCCGACATCCGCCGGCTACCTCTTCACCACTGACTTGGCGTCCTCGGGTCGCCGCCGGCGGCTCGGCATTCGCAGGAGAGTCACCACCAGCACCCTCGCAGAAAGAGGTACCCACAATGACTCAGCAGAGGCGCGGCAAAGCCGCCAGTCGGGCGGCCATCGCGGTCGCGGCGTCCGTCGCGCTCACCCTGACCGGATGTGCCAAGAGCGACGACACCGGCAACACCGACCGCGCTGCTGCGGCGATCGCCGCAGTCCCAGCCGCCTTCGCCGGCAGGGCCGCCACCGGCAGCCCGGTCAAGATCGGGCTGCTCAACCCTGAAGGAAGCGCCGCCGCCAACTTCCCGGAAAGCCGCGTTGCAGCCGAAGCGGTGGTCGCCTACGCCAACGAACACCTGGGCGGACTCGCCGGACACAAAATCGAACTGGTCCGCTGCGATCTCGTCGCGGAGGACCCGTCCACGATGACCGCCTGCGCGAACCAGATGGTTCAGGACCAGGTCGCCGCCGTCGTCGCGACCACGGGTGGCAACGGGGAACTCATGGCTCCCATCATCACCAAGGCCGGCATCGCCTACACGAACTTCCAGGGCACCAGCGCCACCGAGTTCTCCGGGCCGAACGCCTTCTTGTGGAACGGCGGCGTCGCCGCCACGACCCTAAATATGGCGAAGTTCGCCGCGAAGGCCGGGGTGAAGAACGTAACCATGTACGTCACAGCGGTCGGTGACATTCCCGCGCATATCGGGGCGGCCACGCCGATCCTCAAGGCGATGGGCGTTGACAGCAAGATCGTCCCGATTCCGCCAGGCTCGCCGGACGTCACTGGCCAGGTCCAGGCGGGCCTGAAGGACAAACCAGGTGCGATCACCGTCCTCGGTGACGTCTCGACCTGTATCGCCACACTCAAGGGTCTGAAGCTCCTTAACGCGGACGTCGATCGCTACCTCACCCAGAAGTGCGCGGACCCCGCGGTTTACGAAGCCGTGCCGGATGCCCTCGACGGCGCGTACCTGTTCACCACCGCGGAGGGGACCAGCGATCACGATGAGGCCAAGATCTACCGCGCCGTGATGGCCAAGTACGCCCCCGCCGATGCGAACCTCGGTGGCAACGCCACCGCCGGCTACCAGACCATGCTGGCCATCACCCGGATGGTCAACGCCGGCATCGGCACCAATGAGCCGACTGCGCCCAACATCATCGCCGCGCTCAAGGCGGCCAAGGCAGTCCCGCTTCCCGTCGGCCACGGAATCACGCTGACCTGCGATGGCAAGGCCCTCCCCAAGCTGCCCAACGTCTGCTCGGTCGGGGGCCTCGTCGGCGAGATCAAGCAGGGAACGGCCAACAAGTTCAACGTTCTTCAGTGACCCGAGCCAGGACCGGACGAATGGTTCGT
Source organism: Streptomyces sp. NPDC001514 (assembly GCF_053597075.1). NCBI lineage: Bacteria > Bacillati > Actinomycetota > Actinomycetes > Kitasatosporales > Streptomycetaceae > Streptomyces > Streptomyces sp. NPDC001514. Next base: position 92,714 of record NZ_JBSFHO010000005.1, on the reverse strand, counting down.
CCGGTCCCGGCTCGAATCCGTCAGGCAAAGGAAGCGCACATGACCGCCCATTTCACCTTCCTCCTGCTCGGCCTGGGTAGCGGCGCGGTCTATGCCGCGCTCGCGATGGGCCTTGTTGTCACCTTCCGCAGCTCCGGCGTAGTGAACCTCAGCACCGGCGCGATCGCGCTCTACATCGCCTACACCTTCGCCTACCTCCGTCGCGGTGAGCTGATCAGTCCGATTCCATTCACGCCGACAACGGTCGACCTCGGTGGGCCGATGGCCGTCCTGCCGGCGATGATCCTGGCTCTCGCGATCGCGGCCGTGCTGGGGCTCGCGCTCTACGGGCTGGTGTTTCGCCCGCTGCGTTCGGCTTCCCCGGTGGCCAAGGCGGTGGCCAGCATCGGCCTCATGCTCATGATCCAGAGCCTGCTGTCCGCTCGACTGGGCAACAGCCCGGCGATCGTCCGGTCCATCCTGCCCTCTGGAACCATCACGGTAGGCGGCACCAACCTCGCCGAGGACCGGCTCTGGTTCGCCGGCATCATCGTCGTGGCGGGCCTGGGGCTTGGCGCGTTGGTGCGGTTCACCCGGTTCGGCCTCGCCACCCGCGCGGTTGCGGAGTCCGAGCGGGGCGCACTGGTCAGCGGGCTCTCCCCGGATCGGATCGCCGCCGTGAACTGGGCGCTGTCCGCGGTGGTGGCCGGCCTGGCGGGCATCCTGATCGCACCGATCGTGGCGCCCTCTCCCAGCGCGTACACGCTGTTCATCGTGCCGGCGCTGGCCGCTGCCCTGGTCGGCGGCCTGGCCCGGCTCGGCCCCGCGATCGCCGCCGGCCTGGCGATCGGAATGCTGCAGTCCGAGGCGGCCAACCTCCAGGCCACGGTCCCGAACTTTCCGAAATCCGGCGTCGACACCCTCGTTCCGCTCTTCCTGATCCTCGTGGTGCTGCTCATCCGCGGCGGGAGCATCCCGCAACGCGCTTCGATCGCCCAGCAGTCCCTGGGGCGGGCGCCGCTGCCGCGCAATCTCCCGCTGGCCGTCGGGATCGGCGTTGTCGTCGGGCTCGTCGCGCTGCTGACCACCAGTGGGAACTGGCGAGCAGCCGTCATCACCTCGATGGTCCTCGGCATTCTCGCTCTGTCCTATGTAGTTGTGACGGGGTACGCCGGGCAGGTCTCCCTCGCCCAGCTGGCCCTGGCCGGTTGCTCGGCCTTCCTGTTGGCTCGGCTCGCCACCGACCTGCACATACCCTTCCCCCTCGCGCCGCTGCTCGCTGCGTCGGCCGTGACGGTCCTGGGCGTCATAATCGGCCTCCCAGCAATGCGGCTGCGTGGACTCCCGGTAGCCGCTGTCACACTCGCCTTCGCCGCGGCGGCGGAGATGATCTGGTTCCAGAATCCGCAGATCAACGGCGGCATCGCGGGCGCTCCGATCGGTGCTCCTAGCCTCTTCGGCCTTGACCTCGGTATCGGCGAGGGCATGGCCTACCCGCGACTGGCGTTCGGTGTCACGGTCCTCACCGTGCTCACGATCACCGGCACCGGGGTCGCGTTGCTGCGCCGTAGCCGGCTCGGCGCGTCGATGCTGGCCGTACGAACCAACGAGCGCTCGGCCGCCGCCTCCGGCATCGACGTGCGCCGAGTGAAGATCGCCGCTTTCGCCATCGGCGCCTTCATCGCCGGCTGGAGTGGCGCACTGATGGGCTACCAGCAGCAGGTGGCCTCCGCATCTACGTACGCGACGCTCACCGGTGTCGCGGTGTTTGCCGCCGTATGCCTGGCCGGGGTCACCTCGGTATTCGGTGGCCTGGCCGCCGGCGTGGCCGGCAGTGGTGGCCTCTTCTACTACGCGCTCACCAACTGGATCGACCTGCATCAGTACTGGGGGGTCATCAGCGGACTGGCGCTGGTACTGACCGTTATCAAGTACCCAGAGGGAATGACCGGTCCGATCCAGGAACTCCTACGGCGTCGGCATAACCGGCACAAGGCCCCGGTCAGCGACGACGAGGTGATGTCCACGGCTCGTGCGATTGACGAGCGTACCGCGCACCCGATCGGCGAGACGATTCTCCAGGTGGACTCGGTCGCGGTCCGATACGGCGGTGTAGTCGCCGTCGATGACGTCAGCCTCACCGTCCGCGACGGCGAGATCCTCGGAATCATCGGCCCCAACGGCGCGGGCAAGACCACCCTGCTCGACGCCCTGGGCGGCTTCATCGGCAACGCCTCCGGCGTGGTCGCGCTCGACGGTGTGAGCCTCGATGGCCGGCCGGCCTTCCAGCGGGTCCGCGCCGGGCTTGGTCGCACCTTCCAGGCGGTGGAGCTCTACGAGGACCTCACCGTCGAGGAGAACGTCACGGTGGGCACCGTCGGCACCGGCGCCCGTCGACCACTACGTCGACCAGAGCTTCGCGCGATCTTCGATGTGCTCGGCCTATCCGTCGTCGCCGACCGCCCAGTCTCGGAACTCTCCCACGGACAGCGGCAACTGGTCTCCGTCGCCCGGGCGTTGGCCACCAGACCACGAGTGCTTCTCCTCGACGAGCCCGCCGCCGGCCTCGACTCAACCGAGAGCCTCTGGCTCGGCGAGCGGCTCAAGGCGGTCCGCGACGCCGGCACCACCATCGTGATGATCGATCACGACATGGGCCTCGTCCTCCAGACCTGCGACCGGATCGTCGTACTCGACCGAGGCAAGAAGATCGCCGACGGCAGCCCCGAGGAGGTTCGCAACGACCCGGCCGTGATCACGGCGTATCTCGGCGCCACCCACGACGGCGCTCAGCCAGTCCCAGCCCAACCCGCGCCACGCCAACCGGACCGGCCTACCATCCCTGCAAGCCATGAGGTCGTGAAATGAGCGCCACCCCCGCACTCGAGGTCACCGCCCTGGCTGCCGGCTACGTCGGCAGCCCGGTGATCCGGGATCTCTCATTCGCCCTCGCCCCCGGCGAGGTGCTCTGCCTGCTCGGCCCCAACGGCGCCGGCAAGACCACAACCCTGCTAGCACTGTCCGGGCTCCTTGCGCGGTCGGCCGGCACCGTCACAGTGAACGGCGTCGCGTTGCCCGCCGGCCGACCCCGTACGGCCGCCCGGGCCGGCCTGGCATTCGTGCCCGACGACCGGTCGCTCTTCCGCACCCTCACGGTCGCGGAGAACCTCGCCCTGGCCGCAACCTCGAAAAGCCGGATCGCCGACGTGCTCGACCTCTTCCCCCTGCTCAGAGAGCGGCTCAACGTGCACGCCGGGCTGCTGTCGGGCGGTGAGCAACAGCAACTCGCGTTGGGCCGGGCCCTGGTCCAGGACCCAAAAGTGCTGATGGTCGACGAACTTTCGATGGGACTGGCGCCCGTCATCGTCGAGAACCTGCTACCGGTGATCCGACAGGTCGCCGACGAGACCGGCACCGCGGTCATCCTCGTCGAGCAGCACTTCCGGCTTGCGCTGGGCATCAGCGACCAGGCGATCGTGCTCGCCCACGGCGCCGAGGTCCTTCGTGGTGCGCCAAGCGAACTGCTGGCCAAGCCCGAACAGATCGAGGCGGCCTACCTGGGCGGCAAGGCGGCCTGAAACGGCAGAGAGAAAGAGAACTGAACAGCTGCAGGAGCGAGCGGCGTCCTGCCCCACGCCAGCGGTAACTCGACGATCGATGAGGCCTGTCCGCCACAGCGCCACGCACGGGACGCGCGGCCGGGCTACCCGGGACCCGCAACGATCGGTCGCCGCCTTGGCAATGGCCGAGTGAGAACGCGCACCACACGCCCGGCGGCACGGTTCACCCCTTCACCTGGCTCGTCATGGTCCTCGCCTGAGAGGGCGACAGGCCTCAATGGGCTTCTCAACGATTACGGAGACGATGAACGATGAATGTCCTCACCTGGGTGCTGCAGGCCCTCATGGCCGCTCTGTTCCTGGTCCATGGGGGGCTGATGATAGCGCCGCCCGAGTGGCTCGTGCGCCGGATGCGCGAGCGGGGCCGCGAGCCCAGCTGGCCCCACAGCGTGCTCGTCTTCACCGGCATCGCCGAGGTGTTGGGCGCGGTCGGCCTGATCCTTCCCGCGGCCACCGGGATCCTTCCCGTCCTGACCCCGCTGGCCGCGGTAGGCCTGGCGATCGTGATGGTGGGCGGCACCGTCTACCACCTGCAGCGGCACGAGGGCTCGCTCGCGACGGTGGTCATTGGCCTGATCTGCGTGGCAATCGCGGTCCTTCGCTGGACTCTGGTCCCGCTGTGACGAGGAGGCGCAGTGCGCCGGCGTCGCCACAATGGTCCGCCACCAGATAGCCGTACAGGTGGCACAAACCGACCGGCACCTCGATCCCACGGCGCACAGGACCGCACCTCAACCCAGCCGGGTTTCCGAACGACACAGGGCGCAGCGCGACCCGCTGACGCTCGGGCCTGGCCTGGATATCCGGAGCAGCCCTGTTCTCCGCGCGTCGCCTGACCTCAATCCGTTTCCGTGCATCCGCTGCATGCTTGGAGGCCGGGACGCGGGCGAGGAGAACTTGCAACGTGCGGATCTCGTCGGCACCGCGTACGCCGGGCCCGGCAAGACCGACGAGGACCTCGCCGACGCCCTCGCCGCCGGGGTGGACCGCATCCACGTCGAGTCGCCGGCCGAGCTGCGACGACTCGGCGCGCTGGCGGTCTCCGCAGGCACGTCGGCCCGGGTGCTGCTCCGGGTGAACCTGCCAACTTGCAGTCGCGGTCTCGGATCAAGAACCGGAACACGTGTGCCCGCTCACCGAGGTCGACGATCAGTACGTGACACGAGGTACGTGACATGAGGTACGTGACATGAGATATGTGAGCAGAGCACTGCGCGAGGTCTACTCCTCGCTGACAGCCGCGGGGTGGGTCTGGATCGGATTTCCCCCGACGGGGCCACCGCAGCCCATGGCCGCGCCGCGACTGGAAGAACCACCACAGGGCCATCCGGAGCGGCTCTGTCCGGACGTTCCACTGACCAGTACCGAACGCGCGCTCCAACGACAGCTCGTCACACCGATCGGGGAGAGGGAGTGAAGGAGATTCGTCGCCTGGACCGGGTGATCATGCGCTTCGCGGGTGATTCCGGTGACGGTATGGCCAGGTCGTCGTCCCCGAAATGAACCTCGGCCGGGGAACGACAGCTGGACCGTCGTCGGCTGACCGGCGGTCCAGCGCCGTGCGAGCCGCGGTCGAGGGACGCGTCCGAGAGTGGTGTGTCCGCGCTCGTACCGGGGGGCGCGAACGACGAAGACGAAGGGTATGCACCGTGCCGCACCGATCAAGCCCTGCTCCGACCCGGGTTTCGGCCGATCTCCAGGTGGAGGTGCGGGCCTTCTACGCGGCCTAGCTCCCGCTCCTCGAAGACCGCGGCATAGAGGAGTTGGCCGCGATGACCGGGGCGATCCCTTACGTCGGCGACAAGGTGTTCCGGCACTGGTTCGACGAGTTCGTGATCGAGCAGGTGAGCGAGGACGAGATCAGCGTGGTCTTCCGCTCGCCGAGGAACCGTTCACGACTGGGCCACAAGGTGCGCTACGCGCTGAGCCACCCGCAGCGCGTGGTGCCGTATCTGCGACGGGGCGGCCGGGACGGGTGGCTGCGGCTGCGGCACCGCGGGAGTCATATCGCGTACTACCGGGCGGTGATGGCGTCGGATTGTACGAGGATCCGGCCGACGACATCGGCTCGTTCGTCAGCCTGGCCAGCAACGGGGTGCGGGGCCTGGACGCACTCGGCTGCCTAAAACAGGTCCAGGTCGCAGGAGTCGACATCCCCAGGCAGCGGATGTGGTCGGCCGGTGGCCACCTGCTAGGCGACGTCCCACGCGGCAGGCACAGCAGCGACCCGCTGCACGGCGTCACGCTGATGCGCGGCCGGCTCGTGACGGCCCTGCGGCAAGCGGCCCGCGACGCCGGGGCGAAGATCGTGACCGGTGAACGCCTCGTCGACGTAACCGAGACGCCAGAGGCGGTAACCGCACGGTTCGCCGGCACGGGGCGAGACAGTGCCGACCTGCTCGTGGCCGCCGACGGCATCTGGTCGACCGTACGCGGGTTGCTCGACCCGGCGGCGTCCCGCCCTCAGTACGCCGGTCTCTACGCGATCTCAGGCACCTGACCTTCGCCCGCAACGGCGCGTTCATCCACGTGGCCGCACACGACGGCGAGGTGTGGTGGTCAGCGCAGATCGCCGACCCGGTCGAGCCGGACCTCGACGGTGTCAGCGACGCGGACTGGCTGCTCCGCACCGCCGACCTGTATCGCGACGAGGTAGTGCCATCGGCGGTCATCGCGGCCACCACCCGGCTGCACTCGGCCGTGATCATGCACGCGGTCGACCCGATCCCCGACCTGGCACAGCAACCGCATCGTCTTGGTCGGCGACGCCGCCCACTCCGGCGGCGCAGGACAGGGCGCCTCGATGGCCATCGAAGACGCCCTCGCCCTCGCCGCTGCGCTCCAGGCCGAGCCCACCACCGCGGCGCTGAAGGCATACGATGCCGAACGGCGCCCGCGCGTCGTCAAGCTCCTCGGCACCGCAGATGACAACCGCGGCGTCAAGAAGGCCGGCCCGGTCAAACGACGCCAACAGGCGCTGTTAATACGCGTGTTCGTGCCGCTGTTCTACGAAAAGGCCACCGCGTGGCTGTACAAGCTACGAACCCAGCCGACCCCGCGACCACCGGCAGCGTTGACCTCGCCTCGTCCCCCGGGCACCGTAGCTTCACCAGCAACCCAAGGCTCCACATGGGAAAAATCACCCAGATGACAGTCCCGGTTTCTCGTGAGGACACTTGGGTTCGCGGGAACTGACGGAATTTTGCCAGAACAGCGCGGGCTCCTCCAGCGACCAGCGGCGCAGGCTTTCGTAGTCGCGAGCGTCGGCTCTCCCCCGCTCGTCGAGCCACCGGGCGAAGTCCCCGACCCGTGAAGCCTCCCAGGTTCCTTCCTGCGGCGTCCAGAGGACCCGCGGTCGCGTGCCGGCTGGAGCATCCCGGCCCTCGCCCGAGAGCGTCTGCGGCGCGGCGTGCCGCGTGACGTCGGACATCGTCGTCCTGCCTCCCGTCGCTACTCGGGGAGGCCGGACGACATGAGCTCGGCGAGGAACTCGGCGTGCCGAGGATGCGGCTTGAGGATGTCCGACTCCGGCTCACCGGACTCCACGCGGGCGCACAGCGCCTCGGGGTCGATGAAGACACCGAGGGGGTTGACTTCGAACAGCCCCGTCGAGAACCACGTGTTCAGCTCTGCCGCGGACTTGAACGCACCGACGCTCAGCTCGATCTGGTTGTCGTCGGGGTCCCGGTAGTACAGGGACGTTGCCACGCCGTGGTTGACGCAGCGTTCGGGGACGATGCCCTTCGCCTTGAGGTCGCGGTAGTGGCCGGTCAGCTCCCTGAGCGAACCGACCTCGAAGGCGGCGTGGTCCATCCCGGTCGTCTTCCTCGTCGACGGCACGGCTCCCTGCGTGGGCAGGATCGCCATCCGGTCCTGCGACTCGTCCCACGTCAGAAAGATGATCAGCGGGTGTCTCATGACGACCTGCATGCCGAGCACGGTGCAGTACCAGTCGACGAGGGCGTCGGGTTGCGCGGTGCGCAGCACGATGTGGGCGTACTCGGCGGGCCGGAAGCCACCGCGAGCTTGCGGGACGTGCGCTTTGACGTCGGTCATCGTCGTACCTCTCTGGTTCGTCGGACGTGATGGGTCGACAGGTAGGCCGGTGTGCTCCTGCGTGGGGCGTCAGCGGGGAACGTGACCGGTGCACAGAAGCAGAACGAGATTGCCAGGGTGAGCCCGACGGGACCGGCCCCGACGACGACGACCCCTGGGCCGCCGTCGGTCGGGTACTCACTGCTCACGGTCATGCTCGTCGACCTCCTTGTCGTCACCGCCGGTCGGCTCGTTCTCGACCCGGTTGCGCAGCACGCCGACGCCGGAGACCGCGATCTCCACGCGGTCCCCGGCGCGTAGCCACGTGCTCGTGAGGGCCCCGATCCCGGCCGGCGAGCCGGTGAGGACGACGTCCCCCGGCTGGAGCGCGAAGACGGTCGAGATGTAGGAGACCAGCTCGGCGTGGCTGAAGATCAGGTCGCCCGGTTCCAGACGCTGACGCACCTCGCCGTTGACCCGCGTCTCCAGGGTCAGCGAGGAAGGGTCGGGCACGTCGGAGCTGGTGGTGATCCACGGGCCGAAGGCTGCGCTCGCGGGGAAGTTCTTCCCGGCGGTGACCTGGTTGGAGTGCGTCTGGAAGTCCCGGACACTCCCGTCGTTGTAGCAGGCGTACCCGGCGACACAGTCCATGGCCCGGTCGGGAGCGACACGCCGACCGGACCGGCCGATGACGAGGGCGATCTCGCCCTCGTAGTCCAGGCACGGTGACACCGCGGGCACCAGGACGGCGGCTTCGTGCCCGACGTGGCTGAGCGGGCTGCGCATGAACAAGCGGGGGTACCGGTGGTAGTCACCCGGCTGCCGGCGCATGAGGGAAGCTGTCTCCTCGAAGTGGCTCTTCGTGTTGAGTCCCACTCCGATGACATGGGTGGGGTTGGTGACGGGTGGCAGCCACGTCACGTCGTCGAACGACCAGTCGGCCGGCGCGTCAGCGAACCGTTCGAGGGCGTCGACGCCTCGGGCGAGAGCGGTCCTCAGGTCCGGGGCGCTCGTGCGTTCGGACACGTCGACCAGACCCGACGACGCGACGATGCCGAAGCGGTCCTTGCCGGCGGCGCGGAAGCTCGCAAGGCGCATGTCCGTCTCCGTATCCCGCTGTCGTAGAGAGCCGTCCAGGCATCGGCCTGCCGGGACCGCCTCGTCGGGGATCGGTCGCGACAGCGAGGTCGGCCGGCCACGTGGCGGGTAGCACATCATAAACACATAGGTTTATGATGTGACAATGAGTTTGCGTCCGTCTCATGCCGGCGGCACCGGCAGCACCGCAGCCCGCGTCCGCTTCGACGCGAGCGTCCCGTTGCACCACCAGGTCTATCTCGAGCTTCGCCGCGACATCGCGGACGGCCTGTGGGAGGGAAGGTCCGACTTCCCCGGCGAGAAGGAGCTCGCCGAACGCCTCGGAATCAGCGTGATCACCAGTCGTGCAGCGCTGGATCGCCTGGTCGGCGACGGATGGATCGAACGGCGGCGCGGTCGACGCCCGCGGGTGCTGCACCGGCCGGAAGTGGCCGCGAAGGACGACAGGCCGGGCATCCTGGAGTTCGGGTCCCTGCGTGCCTACACCTACACGGTGCTCGAGGCGGGGACCTCCATCGCGCCCGTCGAGGCGTGCGCCGCGTTCGGGCTCCCGTCCGGCGAGTATCTCTGGCAGTGCATGAGGCTGCGCCACCACAAGGGTGCCGCGCACAGCGTGACCCACAACGTCCAGCGGCCCGCCGTCGGCGAGCGGCACACGATGCGCGAGCTGCAGAAGGAGTCGATGGCCCGGATCCTTGCGCAGCAAGGGCACTCCATCGCGCACATCCGCCGACGCATGGGGATCACCCATGCCCCCACCGTGGTGACCGAGGCACTGGGGCTCACGGTCGCCGAGCGCGTGCTGGTGTCGACCTTCACCCTGCACGACCCGAGCGACGAGGTGCTCGAGTGGGTACGCATCTTCCTGCACCCCGACCACGACACTCCCGAGGAAACGCTCGACCTCGCGACGGGCACCTGGTCGACGGAGGACGTCATGTAACGCCCTACCATCCATCGGCCAGGTGATCGACGAGGGTCCGGTCTTCGCAGGTTCGAAAGATTCGAATGATGTCCGTTGTCGACGTGTGGATGCAGCACCCGACGCTTCGCCACTCACAGGACGAGATGTTCGACTCGGTTCGTCGGTGGACGGGGAGGGAAGCTCCTCAGGAAGAGCTGCCGGTGTCCGCCACGATCGCGGCAATGGACGAGGGCGTGGGCCCCGCGGGGTCAGTCTTCAAAATCTGGCCCACTTTTGTTGATCGAGACTGGTCCCTCTGGCGGTCAGGTAGCGACGAGGACTCGCTTACGGAAGCAGGTCGGCCCGTGCTGCGACGAGCACATCGATCGCTTCGTTGCGTGGCTGCGCCTGCCAACGGCGGCCCGCGACGGACGGGGTGCCGGCCCTGCCGTCCGCCGAGGGCTGATCCGCTGCGGCTACGGCCGGAAGAGCCGTTGTTGTTCCAGTCCCCGGGACCACTCCTCCGGCGTTCGTCATGCCTGTCGCTGGGGGTGGTCGTCCCCTGGCGTTCCGTGGTCTGTGGTCGCTGGGGCCTGTGCTGTAGCGCTGGGACGGTGGCCTGGTGCGAGGATGCCCATCATGAGTGTCCGAAGTTGCTGTAGTGCGCTGTCCATGGCCCGGCGAGCGTCGTCGTGATCGCGTCGCTCGATGGCATCCACGAGGCTGCGGTAGGCGCCAGAGCTGAGCGGGGGAAGGATCTCGCTTATCCACCGTCGCTGAAGGTTGTGCTCGGGATCAATGGTGGTCTCGAACATCTTCACGTACGTATTGAGGAGTAGCTCGACTGCGACGGAGTGGCCGCTGCGGCACAGGGTTCGTAGGAATGTCCGTTGGGCCGCAACCATCGAGTTACTGTCTCCGGAACGCAACTCGTCGTCGAGGACGCCGAGCCGCTCCCGCAACAGCGCGATGTCGTTGGCATCCGCGTGCATCATGGCCAGCTCGACAAAGCTTCTGAAGATGATGGCACCGACGTCCGCGACCGACTCCGCAATCTGGACGTCTGCCTCGCCGCTGCGGTAGAGCAGGTACGGCAGCAGCTCCGTGGAGCCCTTCTCTCGGAAGTCGGTTACCTTGCATCCGGAGCCCTGACGACGTTCGATCAGGCCGAGCAGCTCCAGCTCAAGCAGCGCGGATCGGAGCGTGTGTCGGTCCACGCCGAACCGGACGGCAAGGTCGCGTTCCGACGGCAGGTAGTCGCCGGGTTTATAGGCACCCTGCAGGATGGCCGTGCGTAGCTGGCTCGCGACATGTTCGCCGAGAGACCGCCGGGCGACGGCGACAAACCGGTGGTCCGTCGTCTCGTGATTCGAACTCATGGGGGTCCGTCTTCTCCGCATCAGGTGCTGGTCCAGCGCGGATGGAGAGCGCACTCCACCACAAGACGCTGGGAATGGTTGCACCAATCCGTGGGCCTGTCAACAGCTGGGATACCTCTGAAAATTATACGAGGTACTGGACGTCTGGTCCCCAGAGCGGGCTGTTGGAGGGTTCGCCGGCGAGGGTTCGGCCGTAGAGGCTCAGTGAGGCGGTGGGGTTGAGCATTGCGGGGCTGGCGCCGACGTTGATGTCGTGCCCGGCTCGCTGGGCTGGGTTGTGGTTGGCGAAGGCGGACGCGCCGGACAGGCTCACGATCGAGTTGGCGGCGTCGCGCAGGAGTTGGGCGGCGAAGGCGGCGGAGGCTTGGAGTCGTGTGCTGTCCAGGTAGCTGATGGGGCCGGTTGTCTGTGTCTCGAGGTGCTTGACCGCGTGTTCCACCTGCAGTCGTGCGGAGTCGATGGTCATGGTGGCTGAGGCGATCTGGTGGAGCAGGGCTTCGGAGTCGGCACGTCCACGTCCCCGAAGCGTTTATGCCGGCTACGCAGCGGCTGCCCGGTCTGCTCGCCGAACAGCTTGGCCAGTACCTCCTTGGCGCTGCCCAGGTACTGCTGCGAGACGATGCGTGGCTTGCCGTCCACGCGGGCGGACTCGACCAGGTAGTAGTAGGTCTGGTTCCCGCGGCGCTTCCCCACGATAGGGGCCAGCACGCAGTCGAGCCGTCGCAGCACGGCGAACGGCAGCACGACCCTGCCGTACTCGGATGCCTTAAAGTCACCGCGGAGTAGATCCGTCACCGACCAGATCAGCTTGGACAGCTGTATCGCTGTATCACCCATGCGTTCCCCTCCCCGCTCACGCGGCTCACCCGCGCACAGACGGCCGCCCACCATGCGTGGCCAAAGTGAGCCCACGTGGCAGCGGAGTCAGAGAACGCCAGAGTTTCACGGACCGCGGGGGAGATCTGCTGAGTCCACTGGGACGGGATGGTGTCGGAGGGATGGCGACGAACTCATCTTGGAGATCTGTGAGTCAGTCTTGTAGCCGGACATCCACATGACCCCGGCCGAGGGCATGCGCGCCCATGTCGACCTCCAGGGCGGTGACCCGACCGGAGTGATGCTGCCGATCCACTGGGCCACGTTCAATCTCGCGTTCCATCCGTGGGCGGAGCCCGGGGAGGGCACGATCACCGCGGCCGCCGAGGTGGGGGCGCGTGTCGCCCTGCCGCTGCCGGGCGAGCCGTTCGAGCCCACCGCCGACGACGTCCCAGCGACGCCCTGGTGGCGGGCCGTCGCGCCTGCCGCTACGGCGCCTGCGACGGCGACGGCGCCCGCCTCGGCCACGGCGCCCGTCTCTGCATCCCTGCGCCCCGACGCGGCCGACGCCCCTCCGGGCACCCGCGCATCCGAGGCCGGCGCGATCCCCGGCAGCGGTGCAGAAGCCCCCGAGACGGCCCCGACCGATTAGGCCTTGTTCGGCTCAGGCCTTGTCCGGCCGATTTTGCCGGGCTCGCATGCCCTGCGCACGCTCCCCCCAGAGCTTCGCCTGCGGAACCCCGGCGACCTTGTCCTCGGTCACCGACGCAGCGACGCAGCCGGCCGCTCACCGGTCCGGCATGATCGACCGGACAAGGCGTATTCCGCAGGTCGTCTTCCCGGGTCGTCATCGCAGGCCGTATTCGTGCTGCCGTGCGAGCCCTCATACCAGAGCAGGATGCTCTGCGGGCAAGTTTGTCAACTGCCCACCGCACATGAACGATTCACGACTACCCTGTGTGGTTGGTGATCAACGGTGGGCTCAACCAGCGCTGGCGTGCCTGTCGCTGAGCCGAACTGAACACTCGCAGTACGCCGATGAGTACGTCGATCGGTGCTCCGATTCCTGGGCCACGTACCAAGGACGCTGATGTCTCAACTTCGCGCACCCGCCGCGCGGCCGGACCGCCGCGAGGGCGGACGGCACGGCCGGTCAGGCTCCCGAACCTCCTCCGCCCCGGGCAGGCCGCAGACGACGCCGCCGTCGCCGGAATCCCGTATACGCCCGCAACTGCTGCGCACCGCCGTCCTGCCGGTCGTCATCGCCTCGCTCGGCGGTGCCGCGGCGGTGCTCTTCACGATCCGTTCCACCGACGCGCGGCCGTCGGCCGCCCTGTGGGTCGCGCTCGCCGGCTCCGCGGCCCTCGCCGTCGCGGCCGTGGTGGCGGCGGCGATGGGCGCCGACCGGGCCGCGAGATCGGTGCTCGACCGCTGCCACGACCTGCGCCGCGCCAGCGCGCGCAACCAGGCCGAACTGCGGGGCGTGGTCGATGGGTTGCGGCGCGGCGAGCGCCCGCAGGCCCGCCGCGAGGGTCCGCTCCCCACACCCACCGGTGACGAATTCGACCTGCTCGCCCATGAGTTGACGCGGTCGTACGACGCCGCGGTGGCCGCGGTCGTCCAGGCGTCCCGGCTCTCCAGCAGCGTCGGCAACGAGCAGAAGGTCGAAGTCTTCGTCAATCTGGCCCGCCGGCTCCAGTCGCTCGTGCACCGGGAGATCCAGCTGCTCGACGAGCTGGAGAACGAGGTCGAGGACCCCGAGCTGCTCAAGGGGCTCTTCCATGTCGACCACCTCGCCACCCGCATCCGCCGGCACGCCGAGAACCTCGCGGTCCTCGGCGGCGCCATCTCCCGGCGCCAGTGGTCCAACCCGGTCACCATGACCGAGGTGCTGCGCTCGTCGATCGCCGAGGTCGAGCAGTACCCACGCGTCAAGCTCGTGCCGCCGATCGACGGCACCCTGCGCGGGCACGCCGTCGCGGATGTCATCCACCTGCTGGCCGAACTGGTCGAGAACGCCACCCTGTTCTCCGCCCCGCACACACAGGTCCTGCTGCGCGCCTCACGCGTCACGGCGGGGCTCGCCATCGAGGTCGAGGACCGGGGCCTGGGCATGCCGCTCACCGAGCAGAACAAGATGAACGCCCTGCTCGCCGACCCCGACCAGGTCAATGTGGCCCATCTGCTGCAGGACGGCCGCATCGGCCTGTTCGTGGTCTCGGCCCTCGCCCGCAGGCACGGCATCGCGGTCCGCCTCCAGTCCAACATCTACGGTGGCGTGCAGGCCGTACTCGTCCTGCCGCAGGGGCTGCTCGGAGCCGAATCCGGGGATCCGACCGTGGAGCAGACCAACGCTCAGGCCGCGGCGCAGAGCGCACCCCAGCCCTCCGCCGTCGCGGCCCCCGCACGGGCGGTGGCGCCCCCTCCGGCCCCCGTGCCGCATGCCGCGGGAGACGTGACACACACCGGACCGCAGCGCTCGCTCACGTACGTCACGACCGGCGGCCCGGCCATTCCGCACCAGACGCCCCCGCCCCCGCCCCCGGCGACGGCGGAAGGCAACGGCCACGGCAATGGCAATGGCTACAGCAGCGGCCACGGCAGCGGCCACGGCCCGCTCCCGGTGCGCGGCGAGCACACCGAACGCCCCAACCCGGCCGCCGCACCACCCGGCGGCACCCACGCCACTCCGCAGCCCGGGGCCCAACAGCCCCAGAACCCCGCCGAATCCCCGGCGGTCCGTGGCACCATGGGCCGTCCCACGCTCCCCAAACGCCGCGCCCAGGAGCACCTCGTGCCCCAGCTGCGCGACGATCCCGCACCCCGCAAGGCCGAGGACCACGAGCTCCACGACCCAGGTCTGATGGCGGCCTTCCAGCGCGGCATCGGCCTCGCCGAGTCCCAGAGCCCCGTCACCGCCCACGAACCGCTTCAACAGGACGAAAACCACAAGGAGTAGATGCAATGGCGAGCGATGTGCCGATCGGCCATTCCTCGGATCTCGACTGGCTGCTCACCGGCCTGGTCCAGCGGGTGCCGTACACCCGAAACGCGGTTCTGCTCTCCTCCGACGGCCTGGTGAAATCCGTGCACGGCCTCGATCCCGACAGCGCCGACCACATGGCCGCGCTCGCCTCGGGGCTGTACTCCCTGGGCCGCAGCGCCGGTGCCCGCTTCGGCGACGGTGGGGAGGTCCGCCAGGTCGTGGTCGAGCTCGATTCCACGCTGCTCTTCGTCTCCACGGCGGGCTCCGGCACCTGTCTCGCCGTGCTTGCCGGGCGGGAGGCGGACGCCGCAGTCCTCGGCTACGAGATGGCGATGCTGGTCAAGAGCGTACGGCCATACCTGATCACCCCGGCCAGACAGCCGGCCGGGGCGCCGAGCGCCACGGGGCACTGACCGTGCCGGCTCCGCAGGACGGGCCCTGGCTCGACGACGCGGCCGGCCGCCTCATCCGTCCCTACACGGTGAGCGGCGGCCGCACCCGTCCGACGGCCGCACTCGATCTGCTCTCGCTGGTGATGGCGACCGGTACCGACCCGCAGGCGCATCTGGGGCCGGAGCACGCGGTGGCCCTCGGCCTGTGCGACGGGCCGACCTCGGTGGCGGAGATCGCGGCGCACTTACGGCTCCCGGCGGTCGTCACCAAGGTGCTCCTCTCCGATCTCGTGGACTGCGGGGCGGTCACCGCGCGGGCGCCCCGATTCCAGGAGTCCCCTACCGACCGTTCCTTGCTGGAGGCAGTGCTCGATGGCCTACGACGACGGCTCTGAACCCCACGACGACAGCTTCGGCACGTACGACGACCGGGGCCGCTTTGACGCCGATCCCTTTCCCACCGCCCTGAAGATCCTCATAGCGGGCGGCTTCGGGGTCGGCAAGACCACCTTTGTGGGCGCGGTCAGCGAGATCGAGCCGCTGAGCACCGAAGAACTGCTGACTACGGTCAGCGCGGCGACCGACAGTCTCGAGGGCGTCGAGTCCAAGACGACCACCACCGTCGCCATGGACTTCGGCCGTATCACCCTCGACGACCGTCATGTGCTGTACCTCTTCGGCACGCCTGGCCAGGAGCGCTTCTGGTTCATGTGGGACGAGCTCTCCGAGGGCGCGCTCGGCGCGGTCGTTCTGGCCGACACCCGGCGCCTGGAGGAATGCTTCTCCGCGGTCGACTTCTTCGAGCGGCGCGGCATCGGATTCGTTGTCGCCGTCAACGAGTTCGACGGCGCCTACCGCTACGAGCCGGAGGAGGTGCGGGCAGCGATCGACCTCAAGCCGGAGGTACCGGTCGTGCTGTGCGACGCCCGGATCGCCAGTTCCGGGATCAGGACCCTGGTCACCCTGGTCCAGCATCTGCTGACCATCACCCCGGCACCGGCACCGGCGCCGAGCTACGGAGCACACTCATGACGTACGACCCGACCGGCCATCTGCTGCTGACCCCCGTCGACCGTGAGGCGCCCACGCGGGTGCGACGGCTGCGCCAGCTGGGTCTGGGCGAGCGCCCCGACCCGGCCTTCGACGAGTTCGCCCACAAGCTCGCGGAGGTGACCCGTGCGCCGTACTCGATGGTCAACTTCATAGACGAGCACCGGCAGTTCTTCGCCGGCCTGCACACTCCCGCGGGTACGCACTCGGGAAGTGACCTCGGCGCCGCGGCGGCCGCGACCGGTGGCGACGTGAGCCGATTCATGGCCCGCGACCACGGCTACTGCCCGCATGTCGTGGTGCGGCGCAAGGCGCTCGTCCTGGAGGACGTCTGCGACTATCCGCGGTTCGCCGGGAACCCCGTCGTCGACGAGATCGGCATCCGCTCTTACCTCGGGGCGCCGCTGATCGACCGTACGGGCATCGCGCTGGGCACGATCTGTGTCGTGGACACCGAGCCGCGGCCCTGGGGCCGGGCGGGTCTGGAGACCATCAAGTCGCTCGCGGCCGAGCTGGTCGAGCAGATCCACCGCCGCGAGGACGGGGGACTGTGACGGCAGGGCCCTTGGCCTTGTGGTGTGTGGCCGTGTGACGCCCCCGAGTACCCGGGGGCGTCACATGTCACGGTGTACGGCGGTTGCCGCCGCACGCACCGCCGCACGCACCGCCGCACGCACCGCCGCACGCACCGCCGCACGCACCGGTGTACGCGCCTGTCAGAGCATCGGCTGCAGTCTGCTCACCTCGGCGAGCCGCTCCGACCACTCGCCCTTGTCGGTGCCCAGCGCCACCTCGGCGAGCCGCAGTAGCTGGATGTCGGAAGTGCCGGCGGGCGCGAAGATGTGGTGCGCGTCGCGCAGATACCGCTCGATGGGACGGTCGGTGAACAGTCCGGCCGCCGCATGGATCTCCATCGCGTTCCGCGCGGAGTCGAGCGTGGACTCGACATTGACCAGCTTCGCGTTCATCAGCTCGGCGTCGCAGGGCAGCCCCTCGTCCAGCAGATGCACCGCGTGGTACGCGGCGAGCCGTGCCGTCATCAGCCGCGACTGCAGCTGACCCAGCTTCAGCTTGATGGACGGCAGCTCGTGCAGCGGCTTGCCGTAGCGGTGGCGTTCCGTGCAGAACTTGGTGGTCGCCTCCAGGATCGCCTGGTGGAGGCCGAGCGAGACGGCGGTCAGGTTGGGCCGTCCGTAGAGGACGCTGGAGGAGTACGCCACGGCCAGGCCGTCGCCCTCCTCGCCGAGCCGGTTGTCCACCGGCACCCGGCAGTTGTCGAACAACAGCTCCCCGAAGCTGAAACCGTGCAGGCCCATCGTCGGTTTCTGCTCGCCGACGCGGAAGCCGGGCCGGTCGGACTCGACGAGGAACGCGGTGAGGCCGTCGGAGCCCGGTCCCGTACGGACCACGACCCCATGGAGATCGCCGACATGGCTGTTTCCGACATACACCTTTCGGCCATTGATGATGTAGTCGTCGCCGTCGCGCACGGCATCGGCGCTCATGCCCAGCACATGTCCGCCCGATTCGGGTTCGGTGACCGCGATCGTGGGGAGACAGTCGCCCGCGGCGATCACCGGAAGCCACGTCTTCTTCTGTTCCTCGCTGCCGAAGTGGACGATTTTTGCGACGCCCAGCTGGGAGGCCTGAACCATGGCCCCCATGGCGCCGCTGACGCGGGACAGTTCCTCGATGATGATGGTCTTGGCGAGGTGGCCGACACCCATCCCGCCATGCGCCTTGCTGATCGTCGCTCCGAGCCAGCCCTGCCGGGCGATGAGCCGGGACAGCTCGCGGTGGACCGTGCGGGCCGCCTCCATGGCAGGAACCCGCGGGCGGACCTCACTCTCCGCGAAGTTCCGGACTTGGTCTCGGAGCTGATGATGTAGTCGACTGGCAAAATACCCGTCCATCGCGAGCCCTCCTCTGCGAAACGCCTGCTCGCGCGTATGTTCGAGCAGGTGGTGCATCGGCATGGTCCCGTCCCGTACAGGCCGACCACCTCATGGTGTTGATCGCTTCCGGGTGGTTCAAGATCGTTTACCAACTTTGTCCGAAACAGCGTCGGTTGACGTTTGATTGGGGCTGTGCTTTGCGTGGTACTGGGCCTGTCCGGTCCTATCCGTAGGGCATTCCCAGCATGCAACTTTCTGCCACATGTCAACGGCGAAGGTTTCGTGGGCATATGGCACTCAGGGACACAGCCTCCGGACCCGAGGCGCTCCGCCGCCCGGCGGACGGCGCAGGACCTCGCGTACGCCTCACGGGTCCCTGCAGGCCCCCAAGTGCGCCTCACGGACCCCTGCAGGCCCCCACGTACGGCCCCGGCGTGCGGTTGCGCCACGCGGCGCGTGGCCCGGTTCCGGGGCGCCACCGTGTGCGGGAGGCGCCGCCCGTCAGGCTCGCCGCTCCAGCACGTCGACGGCGAGCCGCCGCACGATCGACTCGTCCACCTCGACCCCGAGGCCGGGTGCGTCCGGCACGTACGCCACACCCTTCTCCACCCGTACCGTCGCCCCGGCGTACGGCGAGTCGATGAACTGCCGGCCGTTGAGGTCGACCGGGGTCCCGACGCCGATGCCGTACGCGGCGAAGAGGTGCAGCGACGCCGCCAGTCCCAGGTCGGAGTCGGTCAGACCCGAGCCCATCAGCCGCACCCCGCAGTCCTCCGCGAGCGCGCACAGCCGTCGCGACAGGGTCAGCCCGCCACTGCGCTGCACCTTGGCGATGGCCACGTCCACGGCCTCCAGCCTCACGAACGTCGCGAGATCGGTCGGATGCCGAAGACTCTCGTCGAGCGCGACCGGCACCGGGGAGTGCTCGCGCAGCCGTCGCAGGCCCGCGAGATCATTGGCGGGCAGCGGCTGTTCGAAGGCGGTGAGCCCGTACGGCTCGAGGCGGCGGGCCATCCGCAGCGCCGCGTCCGCCGTGTACGCCTGGTTGGCATCGACCCAGAGCGGCGCGGCCGGGGCGTGCTCCCGCACCGCCGCCACCACGGCCGCGTCGGTCGCCTCGTCGTGCAGCCCGATCTTCACCTTGAAGGCGCGGTAGCCCGCCTCCGTACCCTCCGCGACGCTGTCACCCACCTCGGCCGGCGACTGGCCGGAGACGATCCAGCCAAGTTCGACCGTCTCCGTGCGCCGCTGGTTCCACAGCACGCCCAGGGGTACGCCCGCGGCCCGCCCGAGCAGATCGTGCAGGGCCACGTCCACCGCGCTCTTCGCGAGCGGTGCGCCGATCGACAGCCCCCGGTTGACCGCCCGGTCGAAGGCCGCGTCCACCGCGTCCAGATTCCAGGCGGGGCGGCCGACGATCGCCGGGGCGAGATAGCGGTCGACGGTCGTGACGATGGACTCGGCGGTCTCGTACGTCCATGCGGGGATCGGGGTCGCCTCGCCCCAGCCGTACGCCCCGTCGGCACTCACCTTCACCAGGATCCGGATCGACGGCTGCCCGGCGACGGCGACCGCGCCCCCGGAGACGCCGAAGGAGCGGCGGGTGGGCAGGGCGACCGCGAAGGTCTCGACGCGTTCGATGTTCATCAACGGGTCCTTTCGGCGGGCGGGTCGGCGGACGAACGGGACGGTGGTGCGGTGCTCGCGCGCAGGACGACCTCGCCGCCGACCCGCAGCACGCGCGAGCGCCTGCTCGGCGCCTCACGCAGAGCCAGGAACATGACCTCCTGGCCCATCGCGGTGAGCGGCAGAGCGACCGTGCTGAGCGGCGGAGTCAGCTCCCGCACGAGGGGAATGTCGTCGAAACCTGCCAGGGAGATGTCCTCCGGCACCCGAACGCCGGCCTCCCTGAAGGCCGCGAGCGCCCCGACCGCCATCACATCGGTGACGGCGAAGACACAGGTGGGGCGGTTGGCGCCGGTACGGGCCAGCAGTTCGCGGGCGGCCGCGTGCCCGCCCTCGCGGGTGAAGGCGCCGCGTACGACCGACTCCGGCCGCAGGGGCGCACCGCCCTGGGCGAGCCCCTCGCGGAATCCGGCCAGCCGGTCGGAGACGGTGGTGAGCTCGGTCGGCCCGCTGAGCACCGCGAACTCCCGGTGCCCCAGGGCGAGCAGGGACCGGGCGAGCGCCGCGGCCCCGGCTCGGTTCTCCGGCAGGACGGCGTCCACCCGGAGGCTTCGATGACGGCTGACGACGGCGACGCGTCCGCCGGCCCGTACGTACGGATCGAGCTCGGCGGCCATCGCCCGCTCCCACGCGCGGTCCTGGAAGCCGGAGCCGATGAGGAGGATGGCCCGGGCGCGCTGGGCGCGCAGCATGGAGACGTACGCGATCTCCCGCTCCGGCTCGCGGAAGGTGCTGGCCAGCATGACGAGGAGGTCCGACTCCGCCGCGGCGCGCATCACTCCGTCCGCGATGGCGGAGAAGTACGGGTCGCCGACGTCGTGGCAGACCACACCGACGGTGTTGTTGGAGGCGCTGGCAAGTGCCTGGGCATGGGCATTGGGGATGTAGCCCAGGATGTCGGCCGCCGCACGCACCCGTTGCCGGAGTTCCTCACGGACCCGGGTCGTGCCGTTGAGCGCTCTCGACGCCGTCGCCAGGGAGACGCCCGCCCTGCGGGCGACGGTGTCCAGCGTGACGTGGGGCTCCGGTGGTGCGTGGGTGCGGTCCTGCGCTGGTGCCTGAGCTCGGCGTTCACTCAACCTGACCCCCGCAAACTTCGGGACGACCTATTGACCGTGCGTGCAAGCAGTCATTAGCGTGGCGACACCTTAGCAGAAAGCGCTTTCTGAAAGCGCTTGTTCGGAAGACACCGATCGCAGAGCCCGAACGGCCGCTCTTCGCAACTGCCCCGGATGCCCGAGGAGTTCATCGTGAGCCAGAGCGTCATACCGGCACCCGCCGCCGAGGTGAAGGGGGTTGCCCGGCGGAACGGTCCGGGGACGGGGGAGAGACTTGCCCGGGCCCTCGAGCAGAGCTGGCGGCCGTTCGCGCTGCTGCTGGCCTGTTTCGCCGCCTGGTGGGGGATCGCCGCCGCCGAGCTCGTCGAGCCGTATCTCGTTCCCTCGCCCGGCGCGACCCTGGACGTGCTGCTGGAGAAGACCGACTACGTCTGGCACCACAGCTGGGTGACCACCTACGAGACACTCATCGGCTTCGTCATCGCCGTCGCCGTCGGGGTGCTCGCGGCCGTGGTCATGGTCTACTCGGCGACCGTCGAGAAAACGCTCTATCCGATCCTGCTCTTCGCCCAGGTCGTACCGAAGATCGCGATCGCGCCGCTGTTCGTCGTCTGGCTCGGCTTCGGCATCGCGCCGAAGATCCTGATCGCCGTGCTGATCGCCTTCTTCCCCGTGGTGATCTCGATGGTCACCGGCCTCAAGGCGGTCGACCCCGAGATGCTGCAGCTCTCGGCCACCATGGGCGCCGGGCCCTGGCAGACCTTTGCCAAGATCCGCTTCCCGGCCTCGCTGCCGCATCTCTTCTCCGGCCTCAAGGTCGCCGTGACGCTGGCCGTGACCGGCGCCGTCGTCGGTGAGTTCGTCGGGGCGAACGAGGGGCTCGGCTATGTGATCCTCCAGGCCAACGGCAACCTCGACACGCCGATGCTCTTCGCGGGGCTGCTCGTCATGTCACTCATCGGTGTCGTCCTCTTCGTCCTCGTCGAGATCGCCGAGAAGCTGCTGCTCCCGTGGCACGCCAGCCGCCGAGGAACCGACGTCACCACCACGTACTGACCACGACCACCATCCCGAGAGGGCCAGCCATGACTTCGCGCAGACTCCTGTTCGGCCTCGTACCGCTGCTCCTGGTCACCACGGCCTGCGGCGAGGGCGACGCGGGAACCACCACCAGCGACTCCGGCAAGAAGCTCGACAAGGTGACCCTGACGCTCAACTGGTATCCGTACGGCGAGCACGCGCCGTTCTACTACGGCAAGCAGCAGAAGATCTTCGAGAAGCACGGCATCGACCTGACGATCAACGCCGGGCAGGGCTCGCAGAAGACCGTGCAGGCGACCGGCGCGGGCCGGACCGACTTCGGCTGGGCCGACACGCCCGCCGTCCTCGCGGGCGTCGACCAGGGTGTCAAGGTCAAGAGCCTCGGGGTGTTCCTGCAGACGACCCCGTCGTCGGTGCAGTTCTTCGAGTCCGTGGGCATCGGGACTCCCGCCGACCTCAAGGGGAAGACCATCGCCGGTACGGCGGGCGACGCGCTGTCCAAGACCTTCCCGATCTTCCTCGAGAAGAACGGTCTGAGCGAGACCGACGTCAAGGTCCAGAACACCGACCCCGCAGGCAAGATCGCCGCAGTGATCTCCGGCAAGACGGACGGGCTGCTCGGCTACGCGAGCGATCAGGGCCCGACCATGCAGAACAAGGCCAAGAAGACCGTATCCTACCTCCGTTTCTCGGAGCACGGCCTCAACTTCTACTCCAACGGCCTGATCGCCGGTCAGAAGACGCTGACGGGACGAGCCGATGTCGCCAAGCGCATGGTGCAGGCGGTCAGCGAGGCCTGGGCCGCCGCCGAGAAGGCACCGGACCCGGCCGTCGCCGCGATGGAGGGCGCGTCGGAGCAGCTGCCGCCGAAGGAGGTCCTTGCCGAGCAGTTCAGGACGACCGTGACGCTGCTGCACACCTCGGCCACCCAGGGCAAGGCGCCGGGTGTCAACACCGAGGCGGACTGGCAGCAGACCATCGACGTCTTCGCAGAGGCCGGGATGGTCAAGAGCCCCAAGGCCGTGTCGGAGTACTGGGACAGCGCCACGGCGCTGAAGGGATGACGATGAACAGGGACACGACCCTGCGCAAGGCGGAGGACGCGGAGCATGCGAGGGGCCTGGCAGGCACCGCGGCCGGCGACGGCCGGGCGGTCGACGATGACACGGCGCCCGGCACCGCGGCCGTCGCTCTGGAGGACGTCGCCGTCCGCTTCCGCAGCAAGCACCGCGATGTCACCGCGCTGCACGAGGTCTCCCTCGATGTCGCCGCAGGCGAGTTCGTCGCGATCGTCGGACCGTCCGGCTGCGGCAAGTCGACCCTGCTCAAGCTGGTGGCGGGACTGCTGAAGCCGTCGGCCGGACAGGTCCGGCTGAACGGCGAGGCCGTGAACGGACCGCGCCACGACATCGGTTACGTCTTCCAGCGCGCCGCGCTTCTCGAGTGGCGCTCGGCCCGGCGCAACATCCTCATCCAGGCCGAGATGCGCCGGATGCCGGGGGACCGGGCCCGCGCCCGCGCGGACGAGCTCATCGCGATGACCGGGCTCGGCGGCTTCGAGGACGCGTACCCGCATGAGCTGTCCGGAGGCATGCAGCAGCGGGTCGCGCTGTGCAGGGCGCTGCTGCACGAGCCGCCCGTGCTGCTGATGGACGAGCCGTTCGGCGCGCTGGACGCGCTCACGCGGGAGCAGATGAACATGGAGCTCAACCGGATCTGGCGGGAGACCGGCACCACCGTGCTGCTGGTCACCCACTCCATCTCGGAGGCGGTCTATCTGGCCGACCGGGTGGTGGTGATGAGCCCGCGACCCGGCACCATCACCGAGATCATCGAGGTCGGGCTGCCCGCCGAGCGGGACTACACGGAGACCCTGGGCAGGCCTGAGTTCCGCCAGGCCACCGGGCACATCAGGGATCTGCTGGGAGCCGCTTCCGCGCAGGACTGAGGCAACGAGCTCGCCTGTCCCACATCTGGGATACTCTCTCGCGCATGAGAGATGTGGACGTCGACGTACGACTGGCGACCCGGCTCGCCGAGTTGAGGGCCGAGCGCGGCTGGTCCCTGGACGATCTGGCGCAGCGCAGCGGCATCAGCCGTTCGACCCTGTCGCGTGCCGAGCGGGGAGAGATCAGCCCCACCACCTCCCTGCTCGGCAAGCTGTGCGTGGTCCACGGTCGCACCATGTCGCAGCTGCTCAGTGAGGTGGAGGCGGAGCCCGCCCAGCTCGTGCGCGCCGGCAGCCAGACGGTCTGGACGGATTCCGAAGCGGGGTTCGTCCGCCGTTCCGTGTCGCCGCCGCAGCCCGGCCTGCGTGCCGAGGTCGTCGAAGGGCGGCTCGCCGCGGGTGCGGACCTCGCGTACGAACGGCCGCCGGTGCCCGGCATGGAGCAGCACATCTGGGTGCTGGACGGCTCGATCGAGATCACCGTCGGTGACGAGACGCACGAACTCCGTGCGGGGGACTGTCTGCGCTTCAGGCTGTGGGGACCGACCCGCTTCCGCTGCCCGGGCCCGGAGCCGGTCCGCTATGCCGTCGTGGTGGTGCTGCCATGACCATGACCCAGGACACCGTGACCCGTATCCGCGCCGACGAACTCGACTCGGTCGCACCGCAGTTGGCTGAAATTCTCGTCGACGCGGTCGACGGCGGTGCCTCGGTGGGGTTCCTGGCGCCGCTCGACCGCGCCGTGGCCGAGGCCTGGTGGCGGGCGCACGCCGAGGCGCTCGCCCGCGGCAGCCGTGCCCTGTGGACCGCCCGCAGCGGGGGACGCATCACCGGCACCATCAGCGTCGGATTCGCCACGTATCCCAACGGAGGGCACCGCGCCGAGATCGCCAAGCTCCTCGTCCACCGTGACGCCCGCGGCCGTGGTCTCGGCCGCACGCTCCTCAGCACCGCGGAGCGCGCGGCCGCCGACGCCGGAGTCACTCTGCTGCACCTCGACACCGAGACCGGCAGCCCGGCCGAGGCCCTCTACCGCAGGGCCGGGTGGACGGCGGCCGGGGTGATCCCCGACTACGCCGCCGACCCGACCGGTGAGCTGCATCCGACCACGGTGTTCTACAAGCGCCTGGCCCCGCTGGGGCAGTAGCGGCGCCGCCGGGTCAGTAGCGCAGCCGCGACAGATACGTGTAGCTGTTCAGCGCGGTCGCGAACGGATCGGCCGGCGAGTCGTGTTCGACCAGCCACTGCCGTACACCCCCGCTGCTCGCCGTCTCGAACATCGCGGCGAAGTCGAGCACGCCCGACCCCACATCGGCGAAACCGCCGTCCGGGGCCATGTCCTTGACATGGAGCGCGGGGAAGCGGCGCGGGTGGCGCACGAACAGCGTGCGCGGATCCGCCCCGCCCTTGGCCGCCCAGTACACGTCCAGCTCGAAGCAGACCAGCTCGGGATCGGTCTCCTTCAGGAGGATCTCGTAGAGGTTCTCGCCCTCCACGACGGCGTGGTCGCTGCCGTGGTTGTGGAAGAGCAACGGCCCGAGACCGGCATCCCGGGCCGCCTGGCCCGCCTTGTTGAACGTGCGCGCCGCCTCCCGGAATCCGGCCGGGGTGTGCATCTCGCCGGGCAGGCTCGGGACGACGATCCAGCGGGCGCCGAGCGTGTGGATGTCGTCCAGCGCCTGGGGCAACCCGCTGCCGGCCACCGTGGTGTACGCGACGTGCTCCAGGACCGCCCTGAGGCGCGTCTGGTCGAGCATCTGCCGGATCGCGGCGGCGCTGTTCCCGTGGCGGCCGCTGACGCCGACCGTGGCGTACCCGATCTCGGCGAGACGGGCGAGCGTGCCCGCGAAGTCCTGGGCCAGGGAGGTGCGCATCGTGTACAGGTGCATGCCGAGTCCGGCAGGCGGGATGCGCCGCCGGCCGCAGCCGTCCCCGTCCTCGTTCCCGTCCGCCACGACCGCAGCCTGGGCGGCCGCCGGGGTGCCCAGCCCCGCCGTCGCGGCGAGTCCGAGCGCCGTCCCGAGGAAGGCCCTTCGTGTGGAATGCATGAGATCTCTCCTCTCAGCTGACCGTGATCCGGACGGCGCCGGTCGTCGTGTCGCCCTTGTCGTCCGTGACGGTCAGATGCGCCGTGTACGTGCCCGGCCTGGCGTACGTGTGCGTCGCCCCGGGCCCCTCGGGGGCCGTGGCCTTGCTGTTGTCGCCGAAGTCCCAGTGGTACGCGGCGATCGTGCGCCCGGACACCGGCTCCACGGTCGAGGCGAGCTCCACGGTGAGCGGTGCCGCGCCCGTCGAGGGTGTCGCGGTGACCGTCACCTCGGTCGCGGGGCGCTTCTCGACGCCCCGCCCGTTGAAGTGCAGCCAGTCGACGGCGAACAGATCGGGCTTCTCCGCCGACCACTCGGGGTTCGTGAACACCGCGTACAACTTCACCGTGCGCCCGGGGTCGTTCAGCGTCGTGGTGGGGGAGACGACATTGCCCCAGTCGCCGGTGTTCGGGATGGTGATCTGCCCGAGCAGCGGACCGGTGGGCGAGTCGGCGCGGAACTCGACCGTGCCGCCGAGTCCGGCCGATGCGGCGCCGACCGTCACCGAGTCGATGCCTTTGAGGTGTGCCGGATCGAGCATGATCCAGTCACCGTTCTCGATCTCGGTCAGCCGCTTGCCGCCCGAGGCGTCCGCCCGGCTCGCCACGACGGCACCGCCCTGCGCGCCTCCAGTCGTCGTGAAGTGCTCCGCCTCGCGGAACGCCGGACGCAGCGTCAGCGACGCCGACCCGGTCAGCGCGGGCACGCCGCCCGGGCCGCCCTTGTCCTCGTACTGCGCGCTGATGCCGTAGTACAGGTTCTGTCCCGGGCCGTGACTGTCCCCGGCGTCGGTCACGATCTCGCCCGCGCAGCCCGTGTAGTTGTCGAGTGGATGCAGATGGGAGTCGTGCCCGAGCTGGGACTGGACGATGACGCGCGAGCAGTCGATCGGCCTGTCCCGGCCGTCCTCCCTGTCCTTCACCCGCACGGTGAAGGGGATGGTGTCGCCGAAGCTGAACATGCCGCCGTTCGGGGGCTGCTGGATGGTCACCTCGGGGCGGGTGTTGCCCACGGTGATGTCCTGGACGGCGAGCGCGGTGAGCTGCTGGGGGCCCGTCACGGTGAGCCGGGCCGTGAAGCGGCCGTTTGTGCGGTACGTGTGCGTCGGGTCGGCCTCGGTCGAGTCCGTGGTTCCGTTCCCGTCGAAGTCCCAGGCGTACGTCACCGGCTTGCCGTCCGGCAGCCCGGAGCCCACGCTGGAGAACTGCACGGTCAGCGGTCCCGGGCCGCTGTCCGGGGTCGCCGTCGCCTTGGCGTCGGGCAGTCGGCCGTCGGCGACGTAGTCGATGCGGTAGATGCCCGAGCCCTCGTTGCTTCCGCCACGGCCCGTGCCGCTGCCGAGCCCGAAGTCGATGACGTACAGCGCCCCGTCGGGACCGAAGTCCGCGTCGAAGGGCTGGTTCCATGACATGTCACCGAACACCGCGTTGATGGACTGCAGATCGCCTGCCTTGGCGGGCGCGAACCGGGGATCGGTGAAGGTCTGGTCCTTCTGCTGGATCGAGAAGGACTTGAACCATCGGCGTGTCAGCTCGTAGTTCAGCCACTTCCCCTCGAAGTATTCGGGGAACTTGGTGCGGTACGTGTTCGCCGCGTCGTAGTCGTAGACGGGGCCGCTCATCGGGCCGCCGCCCCCTGCGCCGAGCTCCGGGAACTGGGCGGACGCGGAGTACGCGTACCAGACCGTGGCGGGCTCGGCCGGCGGCAGGTCCCGCAGGCCGGTGTTGTTGGGGGAGTCGTTGACCGGCTTCGCGCAGTCGAACGTCGCGCCCGACGTCTTCGTCGCGAAGTCGTAGTCGTTGAAGGGAGTGTTGTTGCCGACGCAGTACGGCCAGCCGAAGTTGCCCGCCTTCGTGATACGGGTGTACTCGACGGTGCCCTCGGGGCCGCGGTCCGGACTGGCCTGTCGGGCGTCGGGTCCGTAGTCCGCCACGAGCAGCGCACCGCTCAGCGGGTCCGTCGTGATCCGGAACGGATTGCGCATCCCCATTGCGTAGATCTCGGCGCGGGTCCTGTCCGTGCCGGGCGCGAAGAGATTGCCGTCGGGGATCTTGTACGTACCGTCGGCCTGCGGGGTGATGCGAAGGATCTTGCCGCGCAGATCGTTGGTGTTGCCCGAGGTGCCCTGGGCGTCCCAGGCCCGACGCCCCTCGCGTTCGTCGATCGGCGCGTAGCCGTCCGATGCGAACGGATCGGTGTTGTCGCCGGTCGCGACGTACAGATTGCCGCTCCTGTCGAAGGCGAGGGAGCCCGCCATATGGGAGTTGGCCCGGCCTTCACCGCGCAGGGTGGGGATGGTCAGCAGCCGCTTCTCGGAGGCCGGGTCGACCGTGTTGCCCGTGACCGTGAACCGGGAAAGGTTGAGCTGCTTCTCGGTCTTGTCCGAATGCAGCAGATAGAGCCAGTTGTTGGTCGCGAAGCCCGGATCGAGGGCGAGCCCGAGGAGTCCGTCGGACTGGCTGGTCATGTCCGGGGTGTACGCGAAGTCCAGCGCGGTCGTGACCTTCAGCGTCGACTGGTCGATGACCTTCAGCTTGCCGGTCCGCTGGATGAAGAAGACGCGGCGGTCGGGCGCGACGGCCAGCTCGAAGGGGTCGGCGAGATCACTGGTGACGAGGGGAGTGCGCTGGAAGGCGCCGGTCTTCGTCGCGGTGCAGTCGCCGGGCTTGTCGCCCGCGGCCCACTGGATGCCGCCCAGCAGATGCTTCAGGAAGCCCTCTTCCTGGAACGCCGACGATGCGTGGCCGCCGGCCGTGAACCAGGAGCGGCCGCCGTCGTAGTTCTGGCACCACGACCACGGGTGGTCGACACCCTCGTCGAGCCCCGTGATGCCGTCGCGGACCTTGATCTGGGCGAGTGTGTGGACCTTGCCGGTCGGATTGGTGCGCCAGTTGTACCACTCCTCCGTACGCTCCCAGAGCTCCGGCAAACCCTGGGTGGAGGGGTGGCTGTGGTCGAGCACCTTGATCCGGCCCGTCTGGACGGCGGGGTGCTTGTCGAAGATGGCGCCGACGAGGCCCTCGTACCACTGCCAGTCGCGCTCGCTCGCCGATGCGGCGTGCACACCGACCCAGCCGCCGCCCGCGCGGATGTACTTCTGCAGGGCCGCCCGCTGGTCGGCGTTCAGCAGATCGCCCTTCTCCGGGGTCGAGTTGGTGTTGTTGAAGACGATCGCCTGGAAGCGGGCGAGGTTGGCGTCGGTGAAGGCCGTGGCGTCGTCGGTGGCCTCGACCTCGAAACCGTTTTCGCTCCCGAGCTTCTTGATGGCCTCGATCCCCGCCGGTATGGAGTCGTGGTAGAAGTTCGTGACCTTCGAGAAGACCAGAACGCGGAACGGCGCCGCCTCGGCGCGAGGGGCCGTGACCACCCCGAGTCCGATGACCAGCGCCAGTAGTGCCGTGACTGCGGTGATTGCCGTCCGTGCCCTGCCGGCACTGCGAGCAGTGCGTGCTGTGCGGGCCACGACGGCGGTGACCGGTGACATTGCTCTTCGACTACTCATGGCGCTCCCGGTGCTGGTGAGGCGTCTGCGGGTGTCGTGACGGACAGAAAGCGCTTTCCAGAGTTCGTCGCACAGCGTAGGTTCCGCGGTCACGGGGGGTCAATGGGTCGGAAGAGGGCTCTGGTGACGGCCTGTTGGCTGTGAGCGGCGAGTGTCGGTGGCGCGCCGTTCGGCGACGAGGGCGAGTCGTACGCGAACCTGCACCACTCCTGGCGCCGGGCGGCGCGCGCAAACTGCTGTACGTGCACCGGGAGTTGGGGGATACGGGCACGCAGTGACGACGGCCGGCGCCGGCGATTCAGGAAGACGAGCGCCGGGGGTCGAAAGGTTTAGCGAATTCATTGTGACGACTTTCACCATCGCCCCTACCTGCGCTAACTCATTGTGATGAGTTGCCTACGACTTCTGTACGTACAGTTACGTGTGTGCAGACAGTCGACGAAGGAGACTCATGCGACCGTTCGTACTGAACTACGTACTCCCGGCCGTGAGTCCAGCGGTTACGGTTCCCTACACCTACGACCCCGCCCTGCAGCTGAACGTGCTGCCCGACGGGCGGCCCGCCGTCGACGACCGCGCAGTGCTCCTGGCCACCGGCACGACCACGTCCACGGCCGGTTCCAAGACGCACTTCGACGACTGAGCAGACCGGGCAAGACATGACTGTGCTCATCCTGACCTGCAGGCAGGACGTCACGGCGGACATGGTGGTCGCCAAGCTGCTCGAGCGGGGCGTGCCGCTTGTGCGCCTGGATCCCGCCGACGTACCCGGTGAGGCGGCCTTGTCGGCCGAGTACGTCCACGGCGACTTCTACGGCCATCTGTCCATGGACGGACGCCTGTTGAGTATGAGCGCCCTGCGCTCCATATGGGTCCGCAGGCCCGGCGAGCCCGCGGCGCACGCTCCCGAGCCCTCGGAGTGGCTGACCGCCGAGACCGAACAGGCGCTGTACGGAATGCTCTACTCCGCCACGGCGCGGTGGATGAACCATCCCTGCGTCTCCGCCCAAGCGCGATGCAAGCCCTGGCAGTTGGGCGTGGCGCACCGCAGTGGTTTCGCCGTGCCGCCGACCGTCGTCACCACCTTCCCGCGTGTGGCCCGGCAGTTCGCCGCGCAGTACGGGGACATCGTGGTGAAGTCCGCGTCCGGCCCGCCGGCCGGCGACCCCCCGGTGGCCCTGCCCACCACCCGCATCGGCCGGGACGCCGACTTCGCCGGAGTGGCGGCCGGCCCCACGCTGCTCCAGCAGTACATCCCGAAGCGGGCCGACATCCGGCTGACCTCGGTCGGCGGCCGGCTCTTCGCCGCCCGCAAACTCTCCGCGTCCGACCAGGTGGACGGCCGGTACGGCACCACCGGCCACGGCTGGGAGTCCGCGGAGGTCCCCGACCGCATTGCTCGCGCCGTCCGCGACTACACAAGTCTCGCCGGTCTCGCCTACGCCGCCTTCGACTTCGCCGAGGACGCCGAGGGCGTGTGGTGGTTCCTGGAGTGCAACCAGGGTGGCCAGTTCGGATTCATCGAACTGGAGACCGGTCAGCCCATCGCGGAGGCCGTCGCGTCCTGGCTCGCTGGTGGGTCGAACGGGTGAAGGGGTGTTACGGCCCTCCAGTGACCGGGGATGGTCAACGTGTTCTATGGACATTTCGGTCTATGAACACTTCTGACCGCTTCTGTGAAGGAGAAGCCATGCGTATGCGCACTCTGGCGGCGACCCTCGGGCTCACCGCTGCCGCGCTCCTCGGCGGTGCCGGTGCCGCCGTGGCGGACAACGGCGCCGAGGCCATCGGTGCCGCGTCGGGTTCGGGCGGCGTGCTGTCGGGCAACGTCCTGCAGGTACCGCTGTCGGTGCCCGTGAACGCCTGTGGCAACGCCATCAGCGTCCTCGGGCTGCTGAACCCGGCCATGGGCAACGCCTGCGTCAACGGCTGACGGCGGCTCGCCCGGCCGAGGCCCCGCGGCCTCTGCCACGGCGAGCCCCGATCAGCGGGCCAGGAACCGGCCGATCCGCTCCCGCAGGCCCGCCGGGTCCAGTCCGTGTGCCGTGAGGTGCTCGTCGATCCGGCCGTAGCGGCGGAGTTCCTGCCTGGCGACGCCCAGGCCGAGGACGCGGTGCGGGATGTCGGCGAGCGCGTCGTTGGCGGCGGACGTGGACGTACCGGCGAGGTACGGCTCGACGAGCGCCACGTCCGCCGTCCGGCCGCCTGCCGCCCGACGCACCGTTGCCGCGTCGAAGGGCCGCAACGTCGTCGCGTACAGGACGGTCACATCCAGGCCCTCCGTCGCCGCGAGGACGTTGTCCAGCATGGGGCCGACGGCGATCACGACCCCGTCGTGCCCCTCGCGTACGGTCAGGAAGCGAGCGCCGTCGACCGGCCGCGCCCGGTCGTTCGACTGCAGTGACAGCCGCACATACACCCGGTCGTCGCCCGCCACGGCCTTCCGCAGCAGAGCCTCGGCCTCGTCGGGGTGGCCCGGAACATGGACGGTCCAGCCGTCGAGCGTGTCGAGGAGCGCCACATCACCCGGCGCCATATGGGTGAAACCGCCCGCCGGCCAGTCGTACGACGCCCCGGCGCTCACCAGGACACCGCCCACGTCCTGATGCCCGAAGTCGAGCTTGACCTGCTCGAACGGCCGCTCCACCAGGAAGCTGGCGAAGGTGTGGACGATCGGCCGCAGGCCCGTCAGGGCGAGTCCGCCGCCGACACCGACCATCAGCTGCTCGCGGATGCCCACGTTGATCACCCGCTCGGGATGCGCCCGCTCGGCCTGCCGAAAGCCGTCCCTGCTGGGCCAGGACCAGGGCGAGCCTCGGGTCCTCGTCCAGCAGCCGTGTCGTGGTCGAGATGAAGCGCTCGCGCATCGTGTCCATGATCGATTTCCCCTCGCTGTCGCCGGACCCGTGTCCGGACGTCGGTCTCTTCTTGCGCTCTCGGGCTTCAGGCGTTCTTGGGCTCGACCCGGGCCACGACCGCCCGCGGCAGGCCCGGGTGCGGAGCGGTGAACGCCGCGTACAGGGCCTCGTGATCACGGCCGTCCACGGTCTCGGCCGACCAGCCCGCCGCCTCGAAGCGCGAGGCGATGCCGCCCGGCCATCCGTACGTCGCGGACGCGTTGTCGATCACCAGCGTGTGCAGCTGCTCCAGGCGTGCGGGCCCGGCGTACGCGATGGCCTCGTGATTGCTGCCCTCGTCCAGCTCGGCATCCCCGATCAGCACCCACACCCGGGGATCGCCGAGCCCCTGCGCCCGCAGCCCGAGCACGGTCCCGACGCCCAGCGGCAGCCCGTGGCCCAGCGACCCGCTCCCGATCTCGACCCCGGGCACGAGCACCCGGTCGGGGTGGTGCCCGAGCGGCGAGTCGTACGACCCGAAGCCGGTCAGCAGCTCCTCGTCGAAGAACCCCATCGCGGCGAGGACGGCGTAGTACGCCATCGGCCCGTGCCCCTTCGACAGCAGGAACCTGTCCCGCCCGGGTGCGTCGGCCGTCTCCGGAGTCACCCGCAGCACCCGGTCGTACAGCACCCAGAGCGCATCGAGGGTGGAGGTCGCGGCAGGGCCGTGCTTCTCGTCGCCCGTCATCAGGGCCATGAGCCTGTTCAGGTCCCGGTGGTCACGTGTCGTGATGAGTCCCGTGTTCGTCATGGCACCCACCGTGCAACTTCAACCGCACTTGAGGTCAACGGGCAAACGGTTCGTGACCACGCGGGGAAGTGCGGTATGGTTCTCGTGCACGTTCGGCCGGGGGAAACCCCAGGTCAGGCGGGCATCGGGACGTGGCGCAGCTTGGTAGCGCACTTGACTGGGGGTCAAGGGGTCGCAGGTTCAAATCCTGTCGTCCCGACTCATGAGAGTCGAAGGCCAGGGGCCGTGTCGGAGTGATCCGGCACGGCCCCTGACTCGTTCCGCCGCCTGTCTCGGTCGCTCATACGACGCGCTCGCTCGTACGACGCGTTTGCGCACACGATTTGCGCGCTCACCTCACACGGCTCGTACGCTCAGGCCGAGCCCTCGCTGCTCTCCTTGGCGGCCTTGAGCTTCCGCCACACCGTTCCGAGCGCCTCCAGGTCCTCCTGGTCGAGGAGGTCGGTGAAGACGGAGGCCAGACACTCCCGGCGCGTGGCGTCGGCCTCGGTGAAGAGGCGGTGGCCCTCCGGGGTGAGGGCGACCTCGACGGAGCGGGCGTCCCGGGCGGACGGCGTACGGGTGGCGAGGCCGCGGCTCTGGAGGGCGTCGACGACGCGGGAGACCTGGCTGCGGCTGAGCATGGTGCTGTTGCCGAGGACCGAGGCCGGGACCGGGTCCGGGCTGCCGGCGAGCCACAGCATGACCTCGAACCAGGAGACCGGCAGGTCATGGGCCTTGCTCAGGGCGCGGTCGACGCGTTCGGTGAGGGTCGTTCCGGCCCAGACCAGCCCGTAGAAGGCGTAGTCGGCGGCGGACATCTCCGCCTGGGTGAGCTTCCTTTTCGGCATGCGCCGATCTTACGGGTTGCGTGCGCGCGCACATAATGCTTAAGGTGTGTGTACACGCACCTAATTGCTTTCCATGCGAAAGGCCGCACCATGTCTTCCACCCCTTCCAAGGTTGTTCTGATCACCGGCACCTCCTCCGGCATCGGCCTCGCCGCCGCAGTAGCCGCGGCTCGGGCCGGCTGGCACACCGTGGCGACCCTGCGTGACACCGGCCGCGCCGACGCGCTGCGCAAGGCCGCCGCCGAGGCGGGGGTCGAGCTCGACATCCGGCAGCTCGACGTGACGGACGAAGCCTCCGTCGCCGCTGCGGTCGACGGTGTGATCGCCGACCACGGCCGTCTCGACGCCGTGATCAACAACGCGGGCGCCGGTCACGTCGGCACTCTGGAGAACGAGACCGTGGACGAGATCCGCAAGGTCATGGAGGTCAACTTCTTCGGCGTCCTCAACGTGTCCAAGGCCGCCCTGCGCCATCTGCGGGCCTCCGGTGGCCGTCTGATCACCGTCACCAGCGTCGGCGGTGTCATCGGCCAGCCGTTCAACGAGGCGTACTGCGCCGCGAAGTTCGCCGTCGAGGGATACATGGAGAGCCTGGCACCCGTCGCGGCCACGCTCGGTGTCAGCGTCTCCGTCGTCGAGCCGGGCGCCGTGGCCACCGAATTCGTCAACAACATAGAGCTCGACGTGGAGGCGGAGATCGCCGCCGCCGGACCCTACGCCAAGGCGCTCGACAGCTACGCGAACCGAACCGTCGCGCAGTTCCTCAACAGCGCGCAGACCCCGGCCGAGGCCGCAGAGGCGGTGCTGGAGGCGCTCACCGCCGACCGCCCGGCGTTCCGCATCCAGACGTCCGACTGGGCGCGCGGCTTCACCGGAACCAAGCTCGCCGACCTGGACGGTTCCGCCGTGCTCGGCCTCACCGGTGCCTGGGTCGGCTGACCGCCCCGGGCCGGCTGACGGAGCGGAGCCACGGAGCCGGCTGACATGAGCGCAAGGGGCGGTGCGGCTCAGGGCCCCAGCCGTGCCGCCAGCTCCTCCGGCAGACGGTCCCGGTTCTGCGGAGTCACCTGGACCAGTTCGATGCCGGGACGCCGCTTGAGGGAGTCGGTGAACGGGTCGTGGTGCGCGTGCACGGTGGCGACGACGTCGACATCGGTCGTGAACAGGGTTCCCACGACCTCCCGGAACGCGGAGCTGAACAGCTCCATCCGGCCCAGTTCGTCGATGAGTACGAGATGCTCCGGCGTCGGATGCTCTGACAGCGGCGCCAGCGCCGACAGCGCCAGCTCGTCCATGACGCGCAGATCCACACCGTAACGCCCGACCCGCGGCGGCCCGGGGAAGCCGACATGCGCGAGCACGGCCCGCCGGCCGTCCAGCGTCTCCAGCTCGAAACCCACCCGTGCCGCGTCCTGCCGGACCTCCTGGGTCGTGAAACCGACCAGCGTACGGGTGCGCAGCAGCGCGGCCAGCCGCCGCACGGCGGTCGTCTTGCCGACGCCCGGGCGTCCTTCGAGCAGGATCCTCGTCGGCGTCCGGTCCTCTGCGCGGATCACGGCGTCCCCGCATCCGCATACCGGAGCAGCGCCCCCACCCCGTCCCGCAGCCACAGCTCTGTCTCCGGGACGACGACCAGCTCCGCGGCCGTGGCCACCAGGGCCCGGACCAGGGCCTCGTCGGCCGGCTCCTCGCGAGGTGCCCGTACGCCGAAGGACATGAGCTCCTCCTCGGTGAGGGCGAGCTGGGTGGGCCGTAGCCCGGTCCAGATCAGGGGCGGGGCCTCGATGTGCGGATTGAGCAGAAGCGCGGTGACCTGGCCCCGCTGGAGCGCGGCGACGGCGGCGGCCAGGCCCTCGGCCGTGGCGCCGTCCCGAGCCCGCCGGGCGACGAAGGTCTCCACGAGCGCACGGTCGTGCTCGGCCATCCGCCCGCGGAGGACGGCCTCCAGCTGCGCCTCCAGAAGCGCTCGCCCGGTCTCCGTCGGCGTGGGCCCGCCGACCCGTACGACCCTGGTCCGCAGCCTGTCCGGCAGACGGCGGACCAGGACGCGGCACGCCCACTTGTCCCCGCCCACCACGACGACATCGGCGCCCTCGTGCCGTGCGCGCTCGTCGAGCTCGCGGCCGAGCCGCACCGCGGCGTCGTGCCACCGTGCGACCGGGACGTGCCGGGACAGGCGCTCACCCGGGGCGACGCTGGACACGGGCCACGTACCGCACTCGGCCACCACGGTCACGGTGCCTTCGGTCCCGGCCGTCGGGAGCCCGCCGTAGTGCACGACCACCGCGAGATAGGGGATCTCCGGCAGATGCTGCGCCACGAGGGGCATCGTGTCGGGAAGCGTGCTGTAGTGCGCAAAGTCGTGCGCGGGCGGAGCCGGCAGCTCCCCGTCCAGCACCAGCGCCCCGTGGGCCGAGAAGATCGCCTGCCCGTGCATGCCGGGCAGCTCCGCATCCGTACCCACCACCCGCTCCACGGCGCTGATGGACGCCAGGTCCGCGCCCTGCCGGGCCAGCTCGTCGCGCAGACGGCGCCAGCGCAGCGCGATGGCCCGATCCGGATCCTCGATGTCGCGCGAGGTGTCCAGATAGACGGAGGTGAACGGACCCGGCTCCGCGTAGAGAGGCTGCAGGAACGACAACCTCATTGCCACTCCTTGTCGCTTGTCTCCTCCCTTCGATGATGCACGCGCCTCGCGCGGGACGGCACGAGCGGCCGCCGACGGAGGTCCGGCCGGGACCCGGGCCGGACGGCGGTCAGG
This sequence comes from Streptomyces sp. NPDC001514, assembly GCF_053597075.1. Classification (NCBI taxonomy): domain Bacteria; kingdom Bacillati; phylum Actinomycetota; class Actinomycetes; order Kitasatosporales; family Streptomycetaceae; genus Streptomyces; species Streptomyces sp. NPDC001514. Next base: position 55,999 of record NZ_JBSFHO010000005.1, on the reverse strand, counting down.
CGCCCAGTGCCGAGGCCGGCTGGGCCCGGGAGCGGACGTCCGGCTTCTGGTAGATGCGGGTCAGCCGGGCCTCGACCGTCTTCACGCTCAGGTACAGCTTCGCCGCCGCCTCCTGGTTGCCGGCTTCCTGGCCGACCAGCTGCGCGAGGCGCAGCTCCGCCTCCGTGAGAGCGGAGAGGACGCTGCCGCGTGCCGCCGGGGCGGGTTCCGGAGCGCCGGTCGGGGTCTCCTTGGCGAGCCCCAGCCAGACATCTGCCCGAATCGGATTGAGCCGACGCTCATTTGAACGCTCCGCCTGTCTCCTCCGTATGTAGCTCGGTGCTTCCTCCCGCAGTCGGATGCGAGCACGGCCGACCGGAAACGACGCAGGAGTTCCAGTGAGACAGACCAGACGGAGACGTTCGAAAAGCGGCAGAAGAGTGGTCGGTGCCTCGATCGCGCTGATGCTGGCAGGGGGAGGACTCATCGCGGTCAACACCTACGCCTCCGCCGGCGAAGGATGGGGCCGCCCCGGCGAACAGGGTGACCAGCAGCAGAACCAGATCCGTTCCGCGTCCACCATCAAGTGTCCTGAGGTTGCGAACGGGCTCCCCGAGGTCCCGGAGGGCGCCAGGCCGGAGGTCGATCGTGAACTCGCCACGATGGACAGCCAGATCACCGAGGCGTACGAGCGGTTCGTCGATGAGCAGGAACAGATAGCGCGGGATCCGCAGTTCGCCGAGAACGCAGTCCTCGGGCCGCTGAAGAGCAAGCGCACGGCGAGCATCGAGCGCATCGTCATAGCGATCAGCCGTGTGACCGGGGAGCGCCCGCAGGGGCTGGAGTCCATGGCTCCTTGTACCTTGCAGGTGGACGACGCGGACGACGCGGGCGGAGCCGGCTCCGGTGAGGGCGACGGTCAGGACAACGGCAACGGCGAGGGCGATCAGGGCAACGGGAATCAGGGCAACGGGAATCAGGGTGGCGTCGGCCAGGCGGGCAACGGTCCTGAGGCATCCGACTTCGTCGACATCCAGTCCGTCCAGCCGAATGTCCAGAGCCCTCGCCGGCTCGGCGACGCCTCTCGCGGCACCTTCTCCACCGACTGCGGCGTGAACGCCAACGGCAAGTTCAATCCGGACAACGTGATCGTTGCGCCCGGTGTGAGCAATGGCGCGCACCATATGCACGACTACGTCGGCAACCAGGCCAATGACGCCTTCGCGAGTGACGACGATCTTGCAAACGGCGCGACCACGTGCCGCGACCAGGGGGACAAGTCGACGTACTACTGGCCGGTGCTGCGCCTGCAGAACGATCAGAACGAGGCCGATGCCGACGCCGACGGCGGCGGGAAGGACAAGAACGTCGGAAAGATCCTCACTCCGGGCGAGGTCACGCTGAACTTCGTGGGCAGCCCTGTCGGCAAGGTCGCCGCGATGCCGCGATTCCTGCGGATCATCACCGGTGACGCCAAAGCCTTCGTCAACGGCAACGCGAATGCCAACGCCTCGTGGAGCTGCACCGGCTTCGAGGACCGCCAGTTGAAGGACAAGTACCCCATCTGTCCCGAGGGCAGCCAGGTGGTGCGGACCTTCAAGTTCCAGAGCTGCTGGGACGGTCAGAACACGGACAGCGCCAACCACCGTACGCATGTGGCCTTCGCCGACGAGAACGGCCGCTGCCAGAACGGCTTCAAGGCCATCCCGCAGCTCGTGCAGCGGATCGTCTACAACGTGCCTCCGCCGGTCCTCGACGGTGAGAACCCCGTGGTGTTCGCGGTTGACTCCTTCCCAGAGCAGCTGCACAAGCCGGTCACCGACCACGGCGACTTCATCAACGTCTTCGACGACGATCTGATGCAGGGCATGGTGAGCTGCATCAACGACGGACGCCGCTGCGGCCCCGGCGACGCCGGCGGCCCCGGGGCCCCTCCGGCCGGCGATGGTCAGGAGCCTGGGGGTGAAGAGCCTGGTGGTCAGGAGCCTGGTGGTCAGGAGCCTGGTGGTGAGGAGCCTGGTGGTGAGGAGCCGGGGGCTGAGGAGCCCGGTGGTGAGAAGCCCGGTGGTGAGGAACTCGAGGGCCAGCAGCCGGAGCCTGAGAAGTCCGCGGTGCAGCAGCCGGAGCCTGAGAAGTCCGCGGTGCAGCAGCCGGAGCCTGAGAAGTCCGCGGTGCAGCAGCCGGAGGCCCAGAAGCCCGCGGTGCAGCAGCCGGAGCCTGAGAAGCCCGCAGTGCAGCAGCCGGAGCCCGAGAAGCCCGCGGTGCAGCAGCCTGAGGCCCAGAAGCCCAAGGTTCTCTCCGGGGCGGGTGCCGGCACATCCAGCCCTCAGGCCACGCCGGATGCTCGTAAGAACAATCCTGTCCCCGACACCGTCAACGAGCCCCAGGCAGCCGGGGGCGGGCTCGCCGCCACCGGCGCCCAGCTGTGGCCCTCCGCGGCCGGAGCCGCGCTGCTGATCGCGGGCATCGTGCTCCTTCGGACGCGCAACCGCCGGGAGCACGCCCGACATCGGTGACGTCGGCTCTGCTCCAGCCCCCGCCGGGCCATCCATGCTGCCCACGGGCTCCCGGCGCATACCGAAGCGGCCGTCTGCGGGATGCGCGGGAGCCCGGCGGGGGACACGGATGGCCTGGCCCGCTCTGTCGCCTGTGGTGGACACCCGCGTAGATTCGGACCGGCGGCGCGGCGGATCACTACGGGGGCAGACGTGGACTGGGGGACTCTCATCGCGACGGTCAGCGGTGGCTCGATCGCCATATCCGGCACGGTTCTGGCCGATCATCTGCGCCGTCGTCACGAGGACGACCGCGGTGTGGGGTCACGCAGACGCGCCGTGTACATCGAGTTCATCGCTGCCGCCGGGGCATGCCATGCCCGGCTGCGTCAGATCGCCGAGGACCCGGGTGCCGATGCCGACCTGGACGCGGTCACCCGCGCGGCGCTGAACGACGCCGGGATCTACGAAGCGCGCGAAAGGCTGTTCATCGACGCCAGCACCGCGGTCGCCGGCGCGGGGCAGGCGATGTTCGAGCGGCTTCGTGTCCTACAGCGTGCCGTCGCCGCGGGGGGCTTCGCTGACGTCGTCTGCCTTCCATCCGTGATCTTGCGTGGGTATCCCCGGCTTCAGTCGGGGAGGGAAACGCACCCTTGGCTCGGAGGCGTGAAGCGTCGTAGGTCTCTGCACGTCCGCCGTGAGGGTCACAGGGGCCGCTTCTGTCCTTCGATGTACTGGCGGATCACGGTCAGCGGTGCGCCGCCGCAGGAGCCCGCGAAGTACGAGCGGGACCAGAACGTCGAACCCATGCCGACGCTGTTTATGCGGCCGGTGTACTCGGCGCGAAGGTACCGGGAACTGACGCCCTTGAGGCTGTTGATCAGCTTGGACAGGGCGATCTTCGGCGGGTAGTGCACCAGCAGGTGTACGTGGTCGGCCTCGCCGTTGAACTCCCGCAGCTCCACTTCGAAGCTGGCGCACACGTCGCGAATGATCTCCTCGCACCGCCTGAGCATGTCGTCATCGAAGATGCCGCGCCGGGACTTCGTGACGAACACCAAGTGAGCGTGAAGGTTGTAAGCGACGTGGCGGCCCGTGCGGATATCGGGGTTTGGTTCCCAGCGTGGTGACATACACTAAGTGTAGAATGATCACGCTGACTCGAACCGAAGGGGGTGGGCCGGGTGATCCGTGCGTACAAGTTCCTCATGCGGCCCACCGTGGGCCAGACGATCGCACTGGGCGAGATGCTGCGGGATCACTGCTCCCTCTACAACGGGGCCTTGCAGGAACGCCGCGACGCCTACCGGCACGTCTCGAAGACGACGGTCCGGTACGGGCAGCAGTCCGCGCAGCTCAAGGAGATCCGGGCCTTCGACCCCGAGCGGCAGGGACGCTGGTCCTTCAGCTCGCAGCAGGCCACCTTGCGGCGTCTCGACAAGGCGTTCGCCGCGTTCTTCCGCCGTATCAAAGCCGGAGACAACCCCGGTTACCCGCGCTTTCGCGGTGTCGGCCGCTTCGACACGGTGGACTTCCCCAAGGACGGCGACGGCTGCCGCTGGGACTCCACCCCGCATGACCCGGTGACCCGCGTCCGCCTCCAAGGCGTCGGACACGTGCGCGTGCACCAGCACCGCGCCGTGGTCGGCAAGGTCAAGACCGTCTCGGTCAAGCGTGAGGGCAAGCGCTGGTACGTAGTGCTGACCGCCGAGCTGGCCGAACCCGAGCCGCTGCCCCCGACCGGCAGCGTGGTCGGCATCGACATGGGCATAGCCTCGTTCCTCACCACATCCAACGGTGAGCACGTCGCCAACCCTCGCCACGCCCGCAAGGCAGCCGCGAAACTCGAAGCCGCACAACAAGCCCTCTCCCGGTGCAAGCGCGGTTCGAAGCGCCGCCGCGAGGCCGTGCAGAAGGTTGCCACCCTGCACCGCAAGGTCCGCCGCCAGCGCCTGGATCACGCACACAAGACCGCTCTTGTCCTCGCACGCGAACACGATTTCATCGCGTACGAGGACCTCAAGATCCGCAACATGAGCGCCACCCCCGCACCCAAGCCCGACCCCGACCAGCCGGGCACGTTCCTGCCCAACGGGGCCGCCGCCAAGGCAGGGTTGAACCGTTCGATCGCTGATGCCGGATGGGGGGTGTTCCTCGCGATCCTGAACGCCAAGGCTGAGAGTGCCGGACGGGAAGTGATGGCCGTGGATCCCCGCAACACCTCCCGGCGGTGCCCCGAATGCGGACACACCGCCAAGGAGAACCGGCCCACACAGGAGAAGTTCCACTGCCTCTCGTGCGGCCACCAGGCGCACGCTGACACGGTGGGCGCCCTGAACGTTCTACGGGCCGGGCTGGTCCGTCGCGAAGCCCAACCGGCATAGCGAGAAGCCCCCACCTTCAGGTGGGGGAGGAGTCACGACGCCTACCACCCCTGGGGGGCGCGGTCTGGGAGTATCGCGTCGCGGTGCGCGAAGAACTCGAGGGGCGGTCACTGTCGCCCGCGGCCTTCGGATGGGAAGCATGGGACGGCACCGAGCGGTGCCTGACATGCCGCCCGGCGGCAACTTCGGCGCCGGACGGCGGCTCCGGTCAGACCCCGAACAGCACCACTCCCGCCGCAACCGATCCCGCCACCGCCCCGCCGTAGCAGAACAGGGCGATCACGCCGCCGAGCCTCTTGAGCCGCAGGCCGTCGTACAGCGTGTAGCGGAAGCGGTGGGCCCAGTGGAAGAGGCACAGCACGCACAGGCCGAGGAGGATCACCTTGGTGACGGGCTGCCGCAGCACGGAGAGCAGATGGGCGTGGTCGGGGGTCGGGAGCCAGCCCAGGGGGAAGGCGACGCCGAAGAGGAACAGCAGCACGGGGACGAGCAGGGCCGCGGCCGTACCGCCCGCGCTGAAGAGCAGCCACAGCAGCGGCTCCGGTGATCTCCTGCTTCTGCTCCTGCCCATCGTGCTACCCGCCCAGGATCAGCCAGGCCGTGGCCGCCGACAGCAATGCCCACAGCAGGTAGTGGAGTGCCACGATCGAGCGCGGGCGCACGCGCCGGCCGTGCAGGCGCACCACGAGGGCCCGCGGCGCCAGGCCGAACCAGGTGATCGTGTGCAGCAGGACGAACAGCAGGGCGATCATGTTCAGCGCGACGATCCATCCGCCCGAGCTCCAGGTCCGGAACCGGGCGTATGCGTCACCGCCGTCGGCGACCGCGCAGGCGAGCAGCAGCAGGTACACGACGAACCAGGCGATGAAGACACTGCTGAGTTCCCGCAGCACGAACACGAAATAGGCGCGCCGCTCCAGCCACCAGAAGGCGGGGACGGGCTTTCGGTACAACGCCGGGCGGGGCCGGGCGGACGACCGGCTCATTGCGAGCCCCGTGGCCAGAGCAGCTCCTTGAGCGACCGTGTCGCCGCCGTGAGCTTGTAACGCTGGATGGCGCCGGCCGGGTCCACGCCCTTGGGACAGGCCGTGGTGCACTCGCCGACCAGGGTGCAGGCCCAGACGCCCGCCGCCGAGCTCAGCACGTCCCGCCGGTCCTCGGCACCCTCGTCCCGCGAGTCGAGGTTGTAGCGCTGGGCGAGCGCGATGGCTGCCGGGCCGACGAAGCCCGGATCGAGCGCGTACACCGGGCAGGCCGCGTAGCAGAGCATGCAGTTGATGCACATGCTGTACTGCTTGTACTCGTCCATCTCCTCCGGCCGCTGCGGGAACTCGCCCTCGTCCAGCGGCTTGTCCTCGGCACGGATGATCCAGGGTTTCACCTCGGTCAGCTTGTTCATGAAGTCGCTGATCTCGACGACGAGATCGCGGATGACGGGGAAATTGCCCAGCGGCTCCACCCGTACGGGCCCCGGCGCGGCATCGGTCAGGAACGACGAACAGGTCAGCTGGGGTTCGCCGTTGACGGTCATCCCGCAGCTGCCGCAGATGCCCATCCGGCACGACCAGCGGTACGACAGCGTCCCGTCCACATGGTCCTTGATGTGGTTGAGTCCGTCGAGGACCGTCCATTCCTTGCGCAGCGGCACCTCGTACGACTGCCAGGTCGGCTCCGTCTCCTGCTCCGGCCGGTAGCGGGCGACCTGCAGGGTGATCCGGTCGGTGTCCGTCGTCGCCGCTTTGTGGGTCATCGCTACTGCCTCCCGTACACGCGCTCACCCGGGGACCAGCGGGTGATCGTCACCGGCAGATACTCCACGCGCGCGGAACCGTCCGCTTCACGGTGGACGAGCGAATGCGCCAGATAGCGCCGGTCGTCCCGGGCCGGGAAGTCCGTGCGCTGATGTGCGCCGCGCGACTCCTCGCGCAGCAGCGCGCACCGCACGATGGTGTCGGCCACATCCAGCATGAACGACAGCTCCAACAGGGTGATCAGCTCGGTGTTGAACGCCCGGCTGTGATCGTCGATCGCCGCGCGGCCGAAGCGTTCGCGCAGCTGGAGCAGGGTGTCTGCCGCCTTGTCGAGGGAGTCGCGGTCGCGGTAGATCCCGGCCGCGTTCTCCATGGTGTCCTGCATCGCCGTACGGATGTCCGCGATGCGCCCCCGGCCGTCCGTGTGCTCGGAGACCAGGCGGTCGAGCCGCCGTCGCTCGTCGCGGGCCCGGGCCAGCACGGCGGCGCCGGGCCCGGACCCGGCGGCGGCACGCGCCGACTCGGCCGCGGCCCGGCCGGCCCGGGCACCGAACACCAGCAGCTCCGGAAGCGAGTTGGAGCCAAGCCGGTTGGCCCCGTTGATGCTCACGCAGGCCACCTCACCGGCGGCGTACAGGCCGTCGAGACCGGTGGCACCGTCCATGCCGGTGTGGATCCCGCCCATCATGTAGTGGACCACCGGCCGCACCGGGACCAGCTCGGTGACCGGGTCGATGTTCTGGTACCGCAGACACAATTCCCGTACGAAGGGGAGCTTGGTGTCGATGAGCGCGGCGCCGAGATGGCGCAGGTCGAGATGGACGACGGGCCCGTGCGGCGTCGGTGTGGTCCTGCCCTTGTCGAGCTCGTGCACGAACGCCTGCGAGAGCCGGTCCCTGGGCCCGAGCTCCATGCTGCGCAGCACGGGCACGGGTTCGGGCCTGCCGAGGTCGTAGTCCTGCAGATAGCGGTAGCCGTCCTTGTTGAGCAGCCACCCGCCCTCGGCGCGAGCGGCCTCCGTGATCAGGATCCCGGTGAACGGCAGGCCCGTGGGGTGGTACTGGACGAACTCCATGTCCTTGAGCGGCGCGCCCGCCCGGTAGGCCAGGGCCATGCCGTCACCGGTCTTGATGTTGGCGTTGGTGGTGAAGGGATAGACCCGGCCGCAGCCGCCGGTGCACACGATGACCGCGCGGGCGATGATCGTCTCGACCCGGCCGGTGGCCAGCTCGATCGCCACCACGCCGCGCACCCGGCCGTCGTCGACCAGCAGCGTGCTGACGAACCACTCGTCGTAGCGCACGATGTCCCGGTACGACAGCGCCGTCTGGAACAGCGTGTGCAACAGGTGGAAGCCGGTCTTGTCGGCGGCGAACCAGGTGCGCATCTTCTTCATGCCGCCGAAGGCCCGGACCGCGATGTGCCCGTCCTCCGTCCGGCTCCACGGGCAGCCCCAGTGCTCGAGCCGCAGCAGCTCGCGCGGTGCCTCGTGGACGAAGGCCTCCACGGCGTCCTGGTCGCAGAGCCAGTCCCCGCCGGACACGGTGTCGTAGGCGTGCTCGTCGAGACTGTCGTCAGCACCGGCGACGGCGGCGGCTCCGCCCTCGGCGGACACCGTGTGGCTGCGCATGGGGTAGACCTTCGAGATGATCGCCACGCTCAGTCCCGGATCGGTCTCCGCGACGGCGATGGCCGCACGCAGCCCCGCCCCTCCGCCCCCGATCACGACGACGTCGTGGGACGCGATGACGTCCTGGGAAGCGGTCATGTCACCACCCCGGTGTCCGGACCGGATCAGCCTTCGTGCTCGGCGCTGTGCTCGTCCTGGAGGACCGTGCCGTCATGACGAACGGTCCTGACCTGCACGCTGCCGTCATGGAACTCATGACGTGTCCGGCGACAGCCGCAGGCGTAGGTCACGTCGTCGAGGACCAGCCCGGCCGCGTCGTTCTCCTGATAGCGCAGCCCGTCGACGATCCGGCCGCAGGGAGCCCGCTCGTCGGTGAAGTCAATGGTGTTCCCGACCAACACCCACCTCCTCGACAACCGCTGCGGAGCCGTCGTTCCCTCGGGCGCACGGTAGGCACGGCAGTGCGGCTGCGGAGCCGTCCGGCCGCGGAGCCGTCCGCGTCACTACGTACAGTGATCGTACCGCCAGGGGTGGGGCCTCGCAGGCCGGGAACGGTGCTCGCGGCGGTGGGCCACGCCTCAGCCGGCCGTGGGCCCGTCCGCCGGGATGGCCGGCGGACGCAGCCCTGGCCAGGCGCCCAGTGCCGCGGCCAGCTGGGCCCGCGAACGGACGTCCAGCTTCTGGTAGATGCGGGTCAGCCGGGCCTCGACGGTCTTCACGCTCAGATACAGCTTGGCCGCCGCCTCCTGGTTGCTGGCTCCCTGCCCGACCAGCTGTGCCAGGCGCAGTTCCGCCTCCGTGAGAGCCGAGAGGGCGCTGCCGTGGGCCGACGGGGCGGGTTCCGGAGCGCCGGCCGGGGTCTCCTTGGCGAGCCCCAGCCAGGGCGCGGCACCTGCACGTTCGAACACCGCGGCCGCGGCCTGCAGCGCGTTCTGCGCCGCCGACCGGCGTCGGCGGCGGCGCTCCACGCGGGCGAGCGCCACCAGCGCCCGGCCGCGCTCCAGCGGCAGGCCTGCCGCGCCGAAGGCCTCGGCGGTGTCCGTCAGCATCCCGGCGGCCGCGTCGGGCTTTCCGCTCGCCGCCAGATACAGCGCGTACACCCGGTCGCAGCCCAGCAGCACGGTCGTACGGCCGAGGCGCTCCGCGACCGGACGGACGTGGGCGAGCAGGGCCACGGCCTCGTCCGGGGCGTCGTTCGCGAGCAGAGCCTCGGCCAGTTCCTCGTGCCAGCGGAGCATGGAGGGGTCGACGGTCGCCTGGGCGCGTTCGCCGGACTGAACGCGGCGCAGGACGTCCAGGGCGTTCGCCACATCACCCGTGACGAGCTGGACACGGCCGAGCGCGTACAGGCTGCGGGAGAGGAAGACATGGTCGCCCTCCTCCTCGGAGGCCTGGGCGCTGCGCCGCGCATAGCTGGCGGCGCGCGCGAAGCTGCCGCCCGCGGTCTCGGCGAGGGCCAGCGCGTACCAGGCAGGGCCGGGGGAGAGGCCCGCCTCCAGGGTCAGCGCGAGCGACCGTCCGGCGTGCGAGAGCGCCGCCGCGCACTGGCCCTGCCGGGCCTCGACCTCGGCGAGCGTACGGAACAGCTCGATGGCGTCCTCGACCGGGCCGCGCCGCTCGACCAGCGGCAGCAGGGCACCCAGCTGGTCTCGCGCGTCGGTGAGCCGGTCGTCGAAGAGTGCATGGCGGATCGTCAGGATCTGGGCCGCGTTGCGGACCCCGAGCGGACGCTCGACCTTTTCGAGGGCCCGCGCCTCGGCGAGCACCCGATCGGCGTCCGGCGAGCCCAGAACCCGTTCCATGCGTGCCTGGACGGTCAGCGCCCTGGCGGTCGTCATCCGGTCGCCGACCGATGAGGCGAGCGCCACCGACTCGACGGCGGCCGCCTGGGAACGCACCGGATCGCCGTCGGCCAGTACGTACTTCACGGCCAGCCGCAGCTGGACGGCCGCCCGCAGCGCCGTGTCGCCCTCCGAGTCCTCCATGGCGTGCACATAGATCTCGTCCAGGCCCGTCAGCCCCTGACCGGCCGTGTCCAGCACCGCGAGCCGCGCCCGCACCCGGTCGGCCGGTGACGCGTCACGGGCGAGGAGATCCGTCGCGGCGCGCATCGCCAGGTCGGCGCGGGCCGCCCGAGCGGCTTCCTCCGCCGCGTCCACGAGCCGGGCGATCCGCTGCGCACCGTCGCGGACGGGGGTGGACTCGGCAGCGAGCAGGGCGAGTTCGGCGGCCAGCGCGCTGTTGCCGCGGCGGCGGGCGGTCTCCGCCGCCGCCGCGACCTCGGCCGCCAGCCGCTCGTCGGGGATGTCGGTGGCCAGCGCCCGGTGCCGTACCTCCTCCACGGGGTCGTCCACGACCCGGGCGAGCGCCGCGTGCCCCTCGCTGCGCTCGGTCCAGCAGGCGTCGTGCACGAGCGTCGACGGCAGGACGCCGGCCGTGAAGGCCACCGTGCCGTCCTCGGTGAGCGAGATCAGCCCGGCCCGCTCGGCCGCGGCGAGCTCGGCCTCGGCGGTGGGCCGGCCCGCGCGGCGGATCAGCGACGCCGTCGGGCGCAGGGCCAGCGCCGCGAACAGCAGCGTGCCGCGCACCGAGGGCGATGTGGCGCCGAGCAACTGCCGCGCGAGATCGCGGGCGCGGCCCGACAGGGTCAGCGCCTCGGCGTGGTGGACGGGTGTCCGGGCGTCGGCGAGGGAGCGGCCGACGGCGAGCGCGAGGCGCGGATTGCCGCCGCTGGCCCGGTGGATACGGCCGGCCATCCGGGACGGCAGGCGGTGGTGGATGAGAAGCTCGGCGATCTCGTGGGCATGCAGCGGCGTCACGTTGAGGACATCCGCCTCCGACGGCACCCACAGCGGCTCGGGGCCACCGGCCGCGTCCGTGTCGGGTCCGTACGCCTCGGGTCCGTACGTCTCCGGGGTCTCGACCGCGACGACCCGCAGCGCGGGCGGCGCGAGATGCAGGGCGAACCGCAGCAGATCGGCGCTGTCGGCGTCCATGCGCTGGACGCCGTCGACGACGAGCAGAACCGGTCCGCGCGCGGTGAGCGTGCGCAGGATCTGCGCGAGGGCCAGCCGCAGCGCGATGGGGTCCCAGCCGCCCTCGGGAATCGGCGCCTCACGGCACAGCATGGCGACGGCGGCGCGCTGGGGTCCGGGCAGCCCGTCGAGCACGTCGTACGCCGCGGGCGTCCCGCCGACCGGACCCGGACCGGGGCCCTCGGATCCGCCCGGGCCGGCGGACCGTCCGGTGCCACCGGAACCGCCAGGTCCGCACGGCGTGTCGTCACCGCAGGAGGCGCCCGGCCGGCCCGCTGCCGGCCATGGCCGGGTGACGGACGAGCGGACGGCGGCCACCAGCGCGGCCGCCACCGCGCCGGGTATCGCCCGGTCGGTGGGGAGCGTGGCCAGCCAGAGGACGGTGTCGCCGCGGGACTCGGCGCGGGCCGCGGTGGCGAGGGCGAGCTCCGTCTTGCCGACGCCCGCGGGGCCCGCGAGGAGGGCGCGGCCGCGGATGTGCAGGACCCGGTCGAGGCGGGCGAGAAGGTCGGCCCGGCCGACCGGCGCTGGGGGTCCCCCCACGCCCGCAGGGCGTAGGGGGAGGTAGTCCTCAGACGTCACGTACCCACCACCACCTTCCGGCGTGCGCGGGCCCCCTGCCCGTTCGAGCAGAGGATACGAAGCACATCGCCCCAGTCCAGGCCCCTTGTCCGGCATACGGACAGGTCTGGACCGGAGCGGCGGCGGGGCGCGCCCGCGGCATATGCCCGCGGACGCGCCCCTGACCAGCGATGATGCCGATGTGCGGCCGTCTCAGAAAGTGAGACCCCAGCTGTCGATGTAGCCGGTGTCACCCGAGGCCACGTCGCGGACCTGCAGCTTCCACGTGCCGTTGGCGACCTCGCTGGACGCGTCGACGGTGTACGTCGCGAGGACGTTGTCGGCGCTGTCCGAGCCGGAGGAGGCCTTCAGGTTGCGGACGGTGCCGTCCGGGGCGATGAGGTCGATCACCAGGTCACCGCGCCAGGTGTGCTTGATGTCCACGTCGACCTTGAGGGCGGCGGGGGCGTTGCCGGTGAGTCCGGTGACGGCGATCGAGGACGAAACCGTCGAGAGGTCGCCGATCGTGACATTCGTCCCGTTGGTGAACGTCGTCCCCCCCGGGGTGGTGCCGGTGACGGCGTTCACGGTCTTCGTCGCATCGGCGATACCGGCGCCGCAGCCACCGGTGCAGGTGCCCGGCAGCGGACGGGCGTTGGCCTTGATCGCGGACTCGATCTCGGCCGGGGTCAGCGCCGGCTTGGCCGACTCCAGGAGCGCGGCGAGACCGGCGATGTGCGGGGCCGCCATCGAAGTGCCCTGGTAGGGCTTGTAGTTCTCGGCCGCCTGGGTGGTGGTGCCGGAGTTCAGCGTGGAGAGGATGCCGTTCTCGGGCGTGGTGACGGTGCCGGGCGTGTCGGTCGCGCGACGGGTCTCACCGCCGGGCGCGGCGACGTCGACGATGCTGCCGTAGTTCGAGTAGAAGGAGCGGTTGCCCTCGCGACTGGTCGACGCCACGTTGATGATGTTGGCGCAGTTGGCGGGGGTGAAGCCCGACGCGTTGGCGTTGCTGTTGCCCGCCGCGACGACGACCGTCGTACCGCGGGAGACCGCGCCGTTGATGGCGTTCTGGTAGACGCTCGGGCAGGTGGAGCTGGCGCCGCCGAGGCTCAGGTTGATGACCTTCGCCGGGGTCGGGTTCGCCGGGACGCCCGGGACGCTGCCGCCCGACGCCCAGGTGATCGCGTCGGCGATGTCCGACGACGAGCCGCCGCACTTGCCGAGCACGCGCACCGGCTGGATCTTCGCGTTGTACGCGATGCCCGCGACGCCCTTGCTGTTGTGGGTCGTCGCCGCGATGGTGCCCGCGACGTGCGTACCGTGCCAGGACGAGTTGCTCGCCTTGGAACCGGTACCGCACTCCCCGTCGGTGGCGTTCCAGTCGCCCTCGTCCTTGGCGTCCGCGTCGCGGCCGTTGCCGTCACGGGCGTCGGCGGACGTCGAGATGAAGTCGTAGCCGGAGATGACGTTGGCGGCCAGGTCCGAGTGGGCGGCGTAGCCGGTGTCGATGACGGCCACGGTGACACCGCTGCCGGTGGTCTTGTCCCAGGCGCCCGGGACGTTCATGCCGCCGGTGGCCTCGAAGAGGTCCCACTGCTTGGCGTACTCGGTGTCGTTCGGCGTGACCGCCATCGCGTAGGCACGGATGTCCGGCTCCACGGACGCCACCGAGGAGTCGGCGCGGAAGGCGTCCATGACCTCGGTCAGGTCCTTCTTGGACGCCTCGCCACCGAGGTCGACCAGGGCGGCCCCGCCGGCGAGCCGGCGCTCGAAGGACAGGCTCTCACCGGTCTCGGCGCCCTTGGCCGCGGCGTCGCTCTTCGCGGCCGCGTTGGAACTGGCCTCGGCGGCCTTGGACTTGTAGGTCACGATGACCTTCTCGACCGGCGCGGCCGGCGGTGTGGTCATCGACTGCGAAGCCGGAGCGGGCTTCGGCGAGAGGTCCGCCGGGGCGGCGGCGAGCGCCACGGCGGAGGTGGCGGCGACACTCATGATCGTGGCCGTCGCGGCCACGACGGATATGAGTCTCCGTCCGGAACCGTTCAAGGTGTTCCCTTTCAAGACGCTGCGGAGCGCGGACGGGCGGCGCGGGAACCGTGGTGCGGTGTGGGGGTGCGATCCACGGTTCCCCGGGCCGGGTCGCCCGCGCGCCGCCGCCTGCGCGACGGCCCCTGGTCAAGAGCCGTCACCGGACGAAACCCAGTGTTTACATGCACCTGACAGCTACGTGCCAGAGGCCGGGAATCGCCGGTGCGGCAGACAGTAGGGAACGGCGAGATGAACCCGATACGGGGAAAACCCTTGTCGCCGCGAAAGGGGCCCCGAGGGGGCCCGCGCCCCGGCCTCGCTCACATCACGCGTCCCGTCCCGGACTCCGTAACCAAGGGCAAGGCCGCGCGGAGTGGGAAAATGAAGTCGAGTCGATCGCTCCGATTCCGGGAGGCCACGATGGATGTCCTGGTGCTGATTGGGCGCATTCTCTTCGTACTGGTATTCCTTCCTTCGGGTGTGCAGCACCTCGTCCAGCGCAAGGCCATGGGTGACTACGCCGCCGCCAAGGGCATCCCCGCCCCTGTCCCGGCGACCGTCCTCAGCGGTCTGGTGCTGCTGGCCGGAGGACTGAGCGTGCTGCTCGGCATCTGGGCGGATCTGGGCTCTCTGCTGCTGGCCGTCTTCTGCATCCCGACCGCCGTCCTCATGCACGGCTTCTGGAAGGAGAGCGAGCCCCAGTCGCGTCAGATGGAGCAGATCTTGTTCCTGAAGGATCTGTCGCTGGGCGGTGCCGCGCTCATGCTGCTCGCGTTCTTCTCGTACGTCGGCCACGACCTGGGCCTGACCCTCACCGGACCGCTCTTCCACATCAGCTGACCCGGGTCAGGGCTCCGTCCCGCTCAGGGCTCCGTCCGGCTCACAGGTCCGTCCGGGTCAGGAGTTCGTCCGGTTCAGGAGTTCGTCACGTTCAAGGGTTCGTTCCGGCCTGTACGAGGACCTCGCCGGCGGCGGTCCGGTAGTACAGCACCGACCGCCCCGCGCGCCGCCGCCGGATCAGCCCGGCCTCGTACAGGACCTTGAGATGGCGCCCCACCGACCCCAGGCCTTGGCCGGTCAGGGCCACCAGCTGCGTCGTGCTCTTCGGCGTGCCGAGGAGCACGAGGACTCCCGCCCGGGCGGGCCCCAGCAGCCGCCCCAGCGACTTGGGCACCGGCGTCCGCTCCGGCTCGGCCAGCTCGCCCGAGCACGGGTACACCACGGCGTACCGGTGCGGCTGGTCCCATGCGACCCAGCCGGTGCGCGGGGTGACCGGGACGAACAGCAGATCCGCCCCGGAGATCTCACGCGGCGGGTTGTCCTGCGTGTTGATCTGCAGGCGGCCCTCGCCGAGCCAGTGCATGCCCGGACGCATGCCCGCCAGCGCGGCGGCCCAGCCGCCCTGGCTCAACTGCCCCGTCCGCGCGACGACATCGGCCTCGATGATCCGCCGTCGTCGCGGCCAGTACGGCAGCACCGCCTCCATCCACACCCACTCGACCAGGCCCGCCGCGCGCCGGGCGAGATCGGAGCGGTGGTGCAGCAGGCCGGGGAGGGGGCCGCCCAGCGACACCTCCAGGTCCGCCCGGACGGCCGCGGCGGGCGCGTCGCGTATCCGCGCCAGCTCCTCCTCGAAGGCCGGCTCACCGTCGCCCGTCGGCGCTGGCGTGAGGAAGTCGGCGATCCAGCGGGGCCCCAGAGCGGCGCGCACGAGCAGCGCGGTGACCGGATCGCCCGCCAACCGCTCGTGGTACGCGGGCAGATGGGCCTCGAGCCAGGTCCGCCGGCCGGGATGCGCGGCAGCGCCCCGTTCCAGAGCGATCAGGCTCGCCGTGGTCTCGGCCAGCGGTGAGAGGACGAAGCGGCTGCCCGCCAGCGTGTCCGCACTGATCCGCCACCACCCCATTGTTTCGCCTCCCCGCGAAACAGTAACGCCCGTGCGCCCAGGGCTCCGAGACTCTGCGGCATGCGCACCTACCGAGAACTCTTCCGGGTACCGGAGTTCATCCCGCTCTTCCTGAACACCACCACACAGATCGCGGCTTCCACGGTGAGCGGTCTGGCCATGGGGACGCTCGTGTACGCGGCGACCGACTCGCCCCTGCTCTCGGCCCTGTCCATGTTCGGCCCCTCGCTCGCCCAGGTGATCGGCGCGACGACACTCCTGTCCGCGGCCGACCGGCTGCCACCGCGCGCCGCACTCACCGCGCTGGCGCTGGTCCTCGGACTCGGCACCGCGGCGACGGCCGTCCCAGGGCTGCCCGTGTGGGCCGTCTTCGTGATCCTCATCGGCCTCGGGACGATCGCGGCCGTCGGCGGCGGAGTGCGGGGCGGTCTGCTCAACGAGATCCTCACCACGGACGGCTATCTGCTCGGCCGGTCCGTCCTCAACATGTCCGTCGGCGCCATGCAGATCTGCGGATACGCGGCAGGCGGTGTGCTCGTCACCGTGCTCTCGCCGCGCGGCACGCTCCTCACGGGCGCGGCTCTGTACGTCGCCGCCGCGGCCGTCGCCCGGTTCGGTCTCGGGGAGCGGGCGCCACGGGCCGCCGGGCGGCCGTCGATCGCCGAGACCTGGCGGAACAACGCGCTGCTGTGGTCGTCCTCGCCGCGCCGCTGTGTCTACCTCGCCCTCTGGGTGCCCAACGGGCTGATCGTCGGCTGCGAAGCCCTCTTCGTCCCGTACGCGCCCACACACGCCGGGCTGCTCTTCGCGGCGGCCGCGCTCGGCATGCTCATCGGCGACACACTGGTCGGACGCTTCGTACCCCGGCGGTGGCGGGAGCGGCTCGGCGCGCCGCTGCGTCTGCTGCTCGCCGTCCCGTATCTGCTCTTCGCCCTGCGACCCGCGCTGCCGCTCGTGATGGCGGTCGTCGTGCTCGCCTCGGTCGGGTACGCGGCAAGTCTGCTGCTCCAGGAACGCCTGATGGCACTGACTCCGGGGGAGCTGAGCGGCCATGCTCTCGGACTGCACACCTCCGGCATGCTCGCCATGCAGGGTGTAGGCGCCGCGGTCGCGGGTGCCGTGGCACAGTACACCTCACCCGCGACGGCAATGACGGTGATGGCCGCGGCGTCCATCGCGGTCACGCTGGCCCTGGCGCCGGGGCTGCGCACGGACCGACCCGGCCGGCCCGACCGATTCGACCGGCCCGGCGGATTCGACCGAGCCGGCGGACCCGACCGCCCGGCCGACGGCTCCGTCAGCTCCCCGGTCCGCTGAGCCGGGCGGCCCGTATCGTCAGATAGTGCCGCTCCGGCAGGCTCGGCGTACGGCTCGCGGCGGCGCGGTAGTTCTCGACGGCAGCCTCGCGCTCCCCGGCCATCTCGAGAAGGTGTGCCCGCACCACATGGAGCCGGTGATGGCCCGTCAGCCGCGCGTCGGTCTCCATGGCATCCAGGAGGCGCAGGCCCGCCTCGGGGCCGTGGACCATGGCTGCCGCCACCGCACGGTTCAGGGAGTAGAACGGATTGTCGGAGAGCTGCTCCAGCACCCCGTACAGCGCCAGGATCTGCGGCCAGTCGGTCTCCTCGACCGTCCTCGCCTCGTCGTGCACGGCGGCGACGGCGGCTTGTACCTGATAGGGGCCGAGCCGGCCCCTGGGCAGGGCTCGGGTGATCAGCGCGACGCCCTCGGCGATGGCCTCGGCGTCCCACAGACTCCGGTCCTGCTCGGCGAGCGGGACCAGCTCGCCGCCCGGCCCGGTGCGGGCCGCGCTCCTGGCGTGGTTGAGCAGCATCAGCGCCAGCAGCCCGGCGACCTCGCTGTCCTCGGGGAGCAACCGGTGCAGCGCTCTGGCCAGCCGAATCGCCTCCACGGACAGCTCGACACGCTGCAACTCCCGGCCGGCGCCGGCCGCGTACCCTTCGTTGAAGATGAGGTAGAGGACATGCAGGACCGCGTCCAGACGACGCTGCCGATCGTCCCCCTCCGGCATCCGGAAGGGCACCCCGGACGACTTGATGCGCTGCTTGGCACGGCTGATCCTCTGCGCCATCGTGGCGTCCGGCACCATGAACGCACGCGCGATCTCGGTCGTTGTGAGTCCGCCCACCGACCGCAGCGTGAGGGCGATAGCCGCCGACGGCGTGAGTGCGGGGTGACAGCACATGAACAGCAGCGTGAGGGTGTCGTCCTGATCGGACCCCTCGTCGCTGTCCGCCGGGGGAGCGGTCAGCCGGTCCGCCGGCTCCCGCCGCGCGGCGAGGTCCTCCCGGCGGCGCCTGGCCTGCTCGCTGCGCACCTGCTCGGTCATCCGCCGGCTCGCGACCTGGATCAGCCAGCCGCGCGGATTGCGCGGCAGTCCCTCCTGCGGCCACTGCACGGCAGCCGCCAGCAGCGCCTCCTGTACGGCGTCCTCAGCGGTGTCGAAGTCCCCGAAGCGCCGGGTGAGCACGCCGACGACCTGCGGCGCCAGCTCGCGCAGCAGGTCCTCGACGGTTCGGTCGGCTCCCGTGGCTCCCATGGCTCCGGTGGCTCCCATGGCTCCGGTGGCTCCCATGGCTCCGGTGGTTCCCGCAACTCCCGTGGCTCCGGTGGTTCCCATGGCTCCGATGGCTCGGACAGCTCCGGTGGTTTCCGATGGCCTCAGCGACTCCGGTCGGCGTCGCTCACAGCTCCTCGGCCGGTGCGGCCATCACCTGGCGCACCTCGATCGGCATGTTCAGCGGAGCCCCGCCGGGCCCGGGCGCCGCCGAGACGAACGCGGCCAGCTCGACCGCCCGTTCCGGAGTCTCGCAGTCCACGATCCAGTAGCCGGCCAGGAACTCCTTGGTCTCCGGGAACGGACCCTCGGTCACCACCGGCGCGCCCCCCTCGGCCCCTGCCCGTACGATCTTGGCGGCCTCCGGCATGGCCAGGCCCTGGGCGTCGACGCGCTCACCGGCCTCGGCGATCTTCTTGTTGGCATCGTGCATGAATGCGATGTGCGCCTGGACCTCCTCCGGCGTCCAGGTGTCGATCCGCGGGAAGTCGACGGTCGCCTCGCTGAACTGCATCAGCAGCATGTACTTCATGGTCCGCTCCTTGTCCTGTCGGGCGCCCTCGTGGCGCTCTCACGGGTAGGTAGAAGCACGCGCCGCCTTCTCGACATGCTTGCGGACATTCTCGGCAGGATTTTTTCCGGATGGGGGATCCGGACGCTTCCGGTCAGTCTCCCCTCGGGAAGTTCAGGGGCTCGCCCGTCTCGATCAGGCTCTTCAGACTGGACAGCAGCATCGGCCAGCCCGGTTTCACGATCCTGAGGAACTCGCCCTCGGGGTCCAGCCCACCGTGCACCACGTTCAGATGCGTGACCGCGCCCATCGGTTCGAGATCGAAGGACACGACGGACGGGCGGCCTCCGTTCAGGTCCGGCCCGCCGGTCTGGCGCCAGTCGTAGGACAGGTGCTGCCCGGGCACCGCCTGCTGCACACTGCCCTCGCCGTCCGGCGACCGGGTCGTGAGCGTGGAGCCCGCCTGCCAGTCGGTCCGGAAGGTCATCCCGAAGCGCCAGCGCGGGACCATCGCAGGATCGGTCAGCGCGTGCCAGACCTCCTGAGGCGTGGCGCGAACGTACAGGTCAAAGACAAGGCTCGTCATCGAGACTCCAGCGGCGGCCCGGGATCATCGGCGTTCCAGCGTGCCACGGGGACGCGGGCCGGTTCTTCTCCCCGAGCGGGACATGCCGAAGCGATCACGCGACCAGGGGCTGCGTTCGCGCGAGGGCCGCCTTCCCGGGGCTTCGTCCCGCCGGTGCGGCCTTCCCCCGGCGCGGCGCCTCGGGCACCATGGCCGGACCTGCCCAGGCCCGGACTGATCTGCGCGGCGGTCGAGGAAGCCGCCCGTTACGACACCGCGGTCCAGGGCTTCCGGCGCACCACCACCAGGCCGTCCGGTTCCCTCAGCTGCGGCTCGCGGACGACCACCAGGTCAGGATGCGTCCCACCCTGATTCATCGCTCGCCCCAGGCGCTGCACCTGGTCTGGTGATCCGGTGCGGAATATCCTCCGCCCATGCGCGTCGCCCTCTTCGTCACCTGCGTCAACGACGCTCTCTACCCGTCCACGGGTGTGGCCACCGTTCGGCTCCTGGAACGGCTGGGCGTCGATGTCGACTTCCCGGCCGGGCAGACCTGCTGTGGACAGCCCCAGTTCAACACCGGCTACCGGCGCGAGACCGAACCGCTGGTGCGGCGTACGGCACGCGTCTTCGAGGGATACGAGTACGTCGTCACCCCCTCCGGCTCGTGCGCCGCGATGGTCCGCCACCACTATCCGCGGCTCGGCGGCGCCTCGGCTGTGTCGCTCGCGTCGCGTACGTACGAACTCACCGAGTTCCTCGTCGACGTCCTTGGCGTCACCGACGTCGGCGCGTACTTCCCGTACAAGGTCACCTATCACCCGTCATGCCACGGGCTGCGGCTGCTCGGCCTGGGGGAGCGGCCGCGGCGGCTGCTGGAGGCCGTCAAGGGGCTAGAGCTCCTCGAGCTGCCGGGCGCCGACGAGTGCTGCGGTTTCGGCGGCACCTTCGCCGTCAAGAACGCGGACGTGTCCACCGCGATGGGCGAGGACAAGGTGCGCCATGCCGCGTCGACCGGGGCCGCGGTGCTGTGCGGTGCCGACAACTCGTGCCTGATGCACCTCGGCGGCATCCTCCGCCGCCAGGACGCACCACTACGAGCACTCCACATCGCCGAGATCCTCGCCGCAACGCGGGAAACGGAAGAAGAGGCACGGGCATGAGCGGAACCTTCGTCGGCATGCCGTCCTTCCCGGAAGCGGCACACGCAGCAGTGCACAACGCGACATTGCGCGCCAATCTGCGCCACGCGACCCACACGATCCGCGACAAGCGAGCCGGAGCGGTCGCCGAACTCGCCGACTGGGCAGAGCTGCGCGCCGCAGGGCGGGAGATCAAGGACTTCACGCTCCGTCATCTCGACCGCCTTCTCGAGCAGTTGGAGGAACGAGTCACGGCGGCGGGCGGCACCGTGCACTGGGCCGCCGACGCGGACGAGGCCAACCGCATCGTCGCGGACCTGGTGAAGGCCACCGGCGAGCGGGAGGTCGTCAAGGTCAAGTCCATGGCCACCCAGGAGATCGGCCTCAACGAAGCCCTGGAGGCCGAGGGCATCGCGGCGTACGAGACCGACCTCGCCGAACTGATCGTGCAGCTGGGCGAGGACCGGCCGTCGCACATCCTCGTTCCCGCGATCCACCGCAACCGCGGCGAGATCCGCGACATCTTCCGCGACCGGATGGCCGACTGGGGCCGCCCCGCACCGGACGGCCTCAGCGACACGCCCGGCGATCTGGCAGAGGCGGCCAGGCTCCACCTCCGCGAGAAGTTCCTGCGCGCGAAGGTCGCCGTCTCCGGGGCCAACTTCATGGTCGCCGAGACCGGCACCCTCGCCGTCTTCGAGTCGGAGGGCAACGGGCGGATGTGCCTGACCCTCCCCGAGACGCTGATCTCCGTCGTCGGGATCGAGAAGGTCGTGCCCACCTGGCGTGACCTGGAGGTCTTCCTGCAGACCCTGCCCCGCTCCTCGACGGCCGAGCGGATGAACCCGTACACGAGCACCTGGACGGGCGTCGCCGACGAGGACGGACCGCGCGCCTTCCACCTGGTCCTCCTCGACAACGGCCGCACCCGCGCCCTCGCCGACGAGGTCGGCCGCCAGGCGCTGCGCTGCATCCGCTGCTCGGCCTGCCTGAACGTGTGCCCGGTGTACGAACGGGCCGGCGGTCACGCGTACGGATCCGTCTACCCCGGCCCGATCGGCGCGATCCTCACGCCGCAGCTGCGCGGCACGTCGAGCGACATCGACGCCTCCCTGCCGTACGCCTCGTCGCTGTGCGGTGCCTGCTACGAGGTGTGCCCGGTCGCCATCGACATCCCCGAGGTCCTGGTCCACCTCCGCGAACGCGTCGCCGACCAGGGCGGCAGGGGCCACCGCCTGGAAAAGGCGGCGATCAGGCCGACCGGCTGGGTCCTCGACCACCCGGCGGCCTTCGCGACGGCCGAGCGCCTCGCTTCGAAGACCCGCCGGGTCCACCCCTCGAACCCGCCGGGTGCCCGTGCCTGGACGGCCACCCGTGACCTGCCCGAACTGCCGGCGGAGCCCTTCCGCGACTGGTGGAAGAAGCACCGATCACACCGTCCGGCCACCGGGGGAACGCCCGCGGCTCCTGGCGGGGCATCAGAGGCCGGCGCACCCGCCCCGCCGCCCGCTGCCGCGCGACAGGCGGCTCCGGCGGAGGCTCCGGGTGCGGCGAGGCCCGGGACGGGACGGAGTGGCGCCCTTGCCGGCGGCGGCGAGACGGCCGCCGGCTCCAGGGCGCGGATCCTCGGCGCGATCCGGGCCGCTGTCGCCGACGCGCCGGCGGTGCCCGACGCGAGCCGGGACTACCTGCGGTCCCACACGCCCGACGACCCGGACGTGGTGCTCGATCTGCTCCACGAGAACCTCGTCGACTACCGGGCGGTCGTTCACCGCACGGACGCCGGCGGCCTGCCGCTGCTGCTCATGCGCCTGTTGGCGGAGCGTGGGAGCAGGTCGGTGCTCGTCCCTGCCGGCCTTCCGCCGGAATGGCTGGCCTCGGTGGACGCCACCCGGATCCACGACCGTGCCGCCTCCACCCCGCGCGAGCTCGACGTCGTCGACAGCGTGGTCACGGGCTGCGCGATCGCCATCGCCGAGACCGGGACGATCGTCCTGGACGGCGGCCCCGACCAGGGCAGACGCCGGATCACCCTCGTCCCGGACCACCACATCTGCGTCGTACGGGCCCCGGAGCAGATCGTCGCCTCGGTGCCGCAGGCACTGCCCCGGCTGGATCCCACCCGTCCGCTGACCTGGATCTCCGGGCCGTCCGCGACCAGCGACATCGAGCTCGACCGGGTCGAGGGCGTGCACGGCCCCCGGACGCTGGAGGTCGTGCTCGTCACCGGCTGACGCGCAGCCGCGGTGCCCGGCCCGCCGCCGGGACCGCGGCCCCCTCCCGCACCAGCTCATCGGAGAGCGCCCCCGCCCAACGGGTGAGCCCGTCCACGTCGATTCCGTAGGGCATCGCCGTGGCGTACGGCGCGATGGCCTCCGCGCCGCGCGCCAGCAACGCCGCGCCGCCCGTGGCGTTGCCGCGGGCGGCGTGCGTCAGCCCCACCGCGAGCTGCGCAAGGCCACGCCACAGCCCGCGCTCCGCCTCCGGGCCGGACTTCCAGGCGTCCTCCAGCACCTCGTGCGCATGGAACGGCATGCCTGCGTCCAGCAGCCGCTGGGCCTCCAGAAGCGTCTCGTCCGGGTTGCGGACCACGCCCTCGGGCTGACGCTGCACGCCCTTCTCCCCGTACGGGAGCGGGCGCCCCAGTCCGTCGCGCGGGCGCGCGCTGCGTGCCCTGCCGTCGGCGTCGCGGTCTCTCGGCGTCCTGTTCACCCCCCGATTGTCACTCGCCCGACCAGGCCTGTCAGACCGGCGCCCGCCGCCCGCTCGAACCGGTCGCGTGCCTGCCCGGGATGACACCGGGTCAGGCCGCCTCCGTGCGACGCGCCCTGACGGCCCGCGCCGAGCAGGGCCGCGCGTTCATCCTGGTCGTGGAGTGAGGTAATGTTTTCCTGCGCGCACGGCGGGGCCCAGCCCCGACGGTCCGCGCATCGGGACGTGGCGCAGCTTGGTAGCGCACTTGACTGGGGGTCAAGGGGTCGCAGGTTCAAATCCTGTCGTCCCGACTTTTCGAAGTCGCAGGTCAGGGGCCGTTTCAGAGCAATCTGAAACGGCCCCTTGATCGTTTTGGGGACACTTGGGGACCAACCCGCGCTGACCGCGTCAGTGGACGGCGACGATTTGTGCCGGTAGCGACCGAGGTGCCCGGAGCACGCTCAGGTGGGCCGAGAGTGCGGCTCCGGCGGCTGTGATCTTGTGCATGTCCGAGGGCAGATAGCGCTGCGTGGTCGTGAGCGAGCCGTGCCCCGCGATCTTGCGCAGGACGTGCACCTGGACCCCCGCGTCGGCGAACCAGGTCAGGCCCGTGTGCCGGAGGTCGTGCCGACGTAGATGCTCGTACCCGAGCTTGGTGACCACCTCGTCCCAGTGGGTCGCGTCCCGGAGGACCGCCGTGGTGATGCGGCCGCCGCGCGGTCCGGTGAACATCCGGGCGTCGGGATCGGGCCGGCGGCGAGGACGCGCTGCGACGAGGGGGCGGATCTCCTCAATGATGGGGACTTGGCGGGCGCGTTTGCCCTTGGTGCCCTTGTCGACCAGGCCGCCAGGTGCGGGCGTCGTCTGACGCCGGACCGTCCAGATCCAGTTGGTGGTATCGATGTCCCCGACTCGGCAGCCGGACACCTCGCCGATGCGGGCTGCGGTGCTCGCGGCGAAGAGAACGACGTCGCCCCAGCCCCTGTAGTTGTCGTACGAGGCGGCAACAAGGGCTTCGGCCAGCTCGAGGAGCACTTCCCATTCCGGCAGGGCCAGGGCGCGCGGGTCGAGGAGCTCGTCCTCCGCTTGGTTGTACAGCCTCTGCCGGCCGGTGACACGGGCCGGGTTGACTTTGATGATGCCGTCGCGGAGCGCCTGCTGACGCGGACCAGGACGGCGATGGTGTTCTTGAGCTGTGCTTGGCCGTCCGGAATGCTGCCGGGCTCACTGCGCCGAATGTACTGCACGGAAGGGGCGTTTCCTGGAATGATTTGTACGTATCGGCGGGGTCGGTCCTCGCACGTCCCCTCCTCATGGGGAAGAGCGCGGGGTACGGGGGGAAGGGTGCTTCCGTGGAGGCACAGATCAATGTCGGGCTGGTCCACATCAGCGCCGTCCTGCTGCAGCAAGTTCTGTTCGAGCCCTTGCCCCGACTCCTGGCCGCCGAGGACCGGCGTCGGCTGTCGCCGCTGTTCTATCGCATATCAACCCCCCTTGGTCGGCTCCGCCTTGACATGGACGCTCGCCAGGAGCTCACCGATCCGCCCGGAGTGCAGGCATGAGACCGGTGCCTTGGGCAGCGCGGGCTGGTGCCGCAGCCGTACTCGCTTTTGCAGTGGGGTTCGCCGTCGGCCGTGTCCTCAACGGCGGTAACGGGAAAGGGTGGGCCCTGATACGGCTACCGGGGCACAGGGGGTGGTCGTTCGGTTGGGTGGACCGATGGGCGGAACGAGCCCAGCGGCTCGCCGAGCTGGGTCGGCTGGACGAGGCAGAGGATCTGCTGTGGCGCGGACTGACCCGGGTGGACACAGCGGTCGGCGGCTGGAACGACGCGCGGTACACGGCGTTCGTCCGGCTCGGTGAGGTCCTCGACGACGTCATCAGCGAGCTCGGCGATCTGGATGGTCTCCGGCGGCTCCTGATCTGGCTGCGCGTCCGGGCGGGCACGGCCGGCCGCCCCGAGGGCGAGATGTTCGCCCTGGCCAAGCTTGCTCTGGTCGACGGCATTGTGGGTGACTTCGCCACGGCCGTCACCCGTGGACGGGAGCTGCTCACGCTGTGGTCGGGCGAGGAGGGCTTGGAAGAGGCGGCCGAGGAGTGGGGTACCTGGCTCGGCCAGACCGCGCGCGAGGCCTATCACGCGGGCGAGTACGAGCACGCGGCCGAACTGGCCGATCTGGCACTCGCCCTGAAGCCAGACCAGCCCTTCGCCCTGTTCGCCGCCTCCTACGGCGCCCACCGGCTGGGCCGACTGGAGCGGTCGCTGGAGTTCTTCGACCGGTTCATCGCCGCCCACCCCGATCGAACGAGTTCCCACGAGGGCAGGGCGGTGGTCCTGTCGCACCTGGACCGCAAGGCTGAGGCGGTCGAGGCGATCGGGGTGGCCGTGCGGCACGATCCCGACCAGCCGCGCTACCGGCTTACGCGGGCGCAGCTCCTCACTGACGCCGACCGTCCCGCCGCCGCTCTGCCGGACCTCAACGTCTGCGTCGACCTCGCCGCGGCCGAAGCCGCTGTGCTGGCCGCGGATCCTGGTGCCGACCTGCCCTACGTCGACACCCTCCCGACCGAGGACCTGGTCGAAAGAGCGGTGGGTCTCCGGATCGCCGTGCTGGAGGGGCTGGGCCGCGAGGACGACGCCGTGCTCTGCCTGCACGAGGCCCTCGCCGACCCGCGGCTGCGCCGCTTCGAGCGGCTCCGAGACGCGCTGACGGCCTGGCCGGGCGACGGCCCCGCCGCGATCCGCGACCGGCTGACCACCCGAATCGCCGCGGGTGTCGAGGAGGCGCCACTGCGGCTTGCGCTGGCCCGTTGCCTGATCGTGCTGGACGAGGTGGACCGGGCGCTGGAGGTGCTGGACAGGATGCGCCTGGAGCCTTACGACCTCGAGTCCTACGATGCGATGCCCGGCCTGCTGAACCTGTTGGCCGTCCGCCACCCCGACGCACCGGGTGTCCGGCGGCTCCTGGCCGATGTCCTCATCGTCCGCTGGCGCCCGCAGGCCGCTCTCGTCCACTTGGACGTGCTGCTGAGCCTGAAACCGGGCGACTGGTACGGGCTGCTGCTGCGTGGCATGGCCCAGGTCACCCACAACGAGCCCGGCTGGACCGAGCCGCTGAGCGGCGCGAGCGTCACCGCGGCCCTCGAGGACCTGGTCGACTCCGCCGAGGCCGCCCCGCCCGGTGAGCGCCGCCCCCTGAGCGCCCTGCGCTGGCTGCTGCAGCTCGCTCTGGCGATCCCCGACCTCCGCGACGCCCTGCTCATCCTTCTCGGCAAGGAGGCCGAGCCGTACGACCGGATCCTCGCCGCCCTGCCCGGGCTGAAGACCGTCGTCCAGCGGCTCATCGTCTTCGAGCACGTCCTGAACCCCGCCCAGGCCCTCGCCGAGAGCGACGAACAGCTCGGGCTCGCCCGGGCGGAGGCGGCAGCACTGGGCCTGCCGCAGCTCGCCGCCCAACTCGACCTGCGGCACGCCGACGTCCTGCTGCGCCGCTCTGAGGTACAGGCCGCGATGGACCATCTGGCGGCCGCCGAAGCCGTTGTCGCCTCGCTGGGACAGTTCCCGAACGCCGAGTACCTGCCCAGCCTGAACACCGAGGAGACCCAGGCGGTAGTGGCGCGGGCCCACCACCGGGGCCGCACCCACATGGTCTTCGATCTCGACCACGTTGAAGTGATGATGACCGCGCACGGCTACCTGCAGAAGTACATCGACCTGATCGGAGCCGATATCCAGGCCCGGCTCGGCGACGTGTCCGGCGCGCTCGCGCTGCTGGCGGAGCGGCCCCCGTGGGAAGACCCGCCCGAGCACCTCATCCGCAGCAGGCGCCTGCTCACCGCACGGCTGCTGCGCGACACACGACGCTGCGACGACGCCCTCGCCACACTGGGGAACACGGCGAACGACCTCGACGCCGCCCACCTGGAGGCCACGGTCCTCCGGCTCCAGGGCGACCTGAGTGGCGCGGTACGTGTCGAGCGCAGAATCCTCGACGAGCTGGAGCTCGACGCCGGCCACCGCATGGTCACGGCGGCCAACCTCGCCGACGCCCTGCGGGCAGGCGGCGACGCCCGCGCCGCGCTGCGCACGTTGGACGACCACCCGCCACCGGCCGACGCCCAACCGCAGGCCAGGGCCGGCTGGCACCAGGAGCGCGGCTGGGTCCTCGACGCACTCGGTCGCCCCGAAGAGGCCCTCGCCGACCTGCTCGCCGCCCTCGACCTGGGGGACCGGGTACGGGGCGGGTTCCGCGCCGATGACGACCGGATCAGCTGGCATACCCGCAACCTGCCGCTGCTCGCCGACGCCGTGTCCGTCGCGGTCGCCGCGGGCCGCCTGGACACCGCCCTTGAACTCGCCGAACGCGCCAGAGCCAGGGCCTTCGTCGACGGACTCGCGCTCGGCCCGATCCCGCGCGGACCAGAGGCCGCCGAACTGGAAGCCCCTGTCGTCGCCGCCCGCGAGCGGCGCCGCCTCCTGCTGGACCTGGCCGCCGATCCCGGCGCCGACACGGCCGCAGCGACCGTCGAGCGGCTCCGCGAGCTCGGCACCGACCTGGGCGCCGACCTCCCCGTCCCCGGCGAGCGGATCGCCGAGGAGATCTCCCATGAGGGCCCGGCGCTTCGCCGGCTGGAGCAGCGACTGCTCCAGGCCGCGCTCGGCGCCCGCGAGTCATTGGCCGGGCGGGTCAGCACGGCCGCCGAGATCCGCGCGCTGCTGGCGCCCGGCGTCCTGCTCGCCGAGTTCACTGCCTCCGGTCTGCTTCTGGTCACCCCTGACGGCACCGCCTGGCACCCGGCCGAGACCCCGGACGAGAGCCTTGTCCAGCTGCGCGAGAACAGCCGCCCGGACGACCTGATCTGCCTCGTGCCCTCCGGCCCGCTCCACCACCAACCCCTGCACACCTCACTGATCGACCGCAACCCCGTCTGCTACCTGCCGAGCGCCTCGGTGCTCGCGCACTGCCGTGCCCGCCGCCCCCACCCGCCGCCACGCCCCTTCACCGCCGTCGTCCTCGGCGACTCCCGCGACGACCTGCCCAACGCCAGGGTCGAGGCGACGGCCGTCGCACGGCTGCTCGGCGCCCGCCCTCACCTCGGCGGCGCTGCCACCCGGGATCTCCTGACCGACACCTACGACGTCGTCCACATCGCCTGCCACGCCGCCTTCGACAAAGACCACCCCGAGCAGTCCGGCATTCTGCTGGGCTCCGGGCGGCTCACCGTCGAGGATGTCTACGACCTCCGGCTGAACGCCGGGCTCGTCGTGCTCAGCGCCTGCGAGAGCGGCCTCGCCGACAACCGCCCCGGCGACGAGCTGATGGGGCTGGTCCGGGCGTTCCTTCACGCGGGCGCCGCCGCGCTCGTCGTCAGCCTCTGGCCCGTCGACGACCTGTCCACGGCCCTGCTCATGTCGGAGTTCTACCGGCGCTGGCGTGGCGAGGGCACCGACCCTGCCCGGGCGCTCGCCGCAGCTCAGCTGACGATCAGGGACCTGACGTGCGCCGATGCCATCGGCAGGATCGACGCCGAGGCTGAAGCCGCTGCCGACCGCACCGCGGCACTGCTGGAGACGTCCCGGCTACGCGCCCGCGCCGGAGACCTCCCCGCCGCGATCGACGGCTACGAGACGCTCCTCACCGCCTCCGATACCCCCACTGACCTGATCCAGCGCAGGCTACGGCTACTGCGGCTGAAGGCGGAGGCCCCGGAAACCGTCGACTACGGGCGCCGTCCCTTCGCCGACCCATACCATTGGGCGGCCTTCATGCTCGTCGGAGATTGGCGGACCGGATGATCGCCGTACGGATCAGCACCTTCCCCGACGGCGCCGTCCTCGCGCCGGCCGACGGCCTCCCGTCCGGCCCTGGCCCCTTCCTCGTCGCCGTGACGCTCGACGACACGGTCATCTCGATCGTCCCCCGGGACGTCCTGGAACCGCTGGCCGCCATGCCACCCAGCGACCTCCTCACCCACCTTCCTCCACTGGTGACCGTCGAATTGGACGACGACCGCATCGAGGAGACCGTGCTGCTGGACCTCGCCGACTTGTTCGGCCTCCTGCCGGAGGTGCCAGGCGCCCTCGTCGAGCGCGACGGCGCCCCAGTCGGCGTCCTGACAAGGGCCGACACCGCAGCGGCACTGCCCTTGGAGCTGCTCGACGACGGCTCCACCCGCCTCGGAAACGCCCCCGACGTCCCCTCCCGGCGTTACATCTGCCGTCGCTGCGCCCCGCCCTCCCGCCGCCTGCCCCGATCTACCGCGGCCGGCCCGCCGGTGTGCGCGTTGGTCTGGTCCCATGGCCCGATGGAGCTCGAAGGAGGCTGACGGTCCGGTGTTCGCCACCGTCCTGAAAGAGATCACCGGGTACTTCGACCGGCGCGCCCTGCTGTCGACCTTTCTGCCGACCCTGGTTGCCGCCGGCTCGCTCGTCCTGGCTGCCGTCCTGGCATCCCAGGACGCGAGCGCCGCCGCACGTGCCTGGGGCGGCCTTCCCGGCACCGTCCAGGTCGTCGCGATCGCGGGCTTCCTTTTCGCGGTCGCGCTGTGGTCGTTCGCCCTGGCCAACCTGCGCTCCCTGCTGGACCAGCTCTTCCAGGGCCGCTGGGGCGAGTCCGCCCCCGCCGCGGCGCTGGCCAGCCGCCGCACCGCCCGGCTCCGCACCGAACGGACCCGCGACGTCACCGAGGACGAGCGCCTCGAAAGGATCGAGACGGCCCTGCTGACCGCCGTCGAAACTCTGCCCCGCCCGGGTGGCCCGGTCCGCCCCTTCCCTGGCGACCCGGCCGCCGAACTACCCACTGCCGAGACCGCCTGGTCCGACGCTGCCGCTCTCCCGGCGGACGCCGCGGCCGACGTCCTGCCCGGCCTGAGCACCCGGCTGGCCGACCTGGCCGACAGCGGCGACCCTGTGCTGGACGACCCGCGCTTCGCGCGGCTCGTGGCCTCCGCCACAGAACTCACCGAGCGCCGCCTCCAGGACGTCCGCTCCCGAAGGGCGTCGGTCCAGCAGCGGTTGTTCGTGCTCTACCCCGCAGACCCCGTCGAGGTGGCCCCCACTCGGATCGGCAACATCCTGCTGGCCGCCGAGCAGCATCCGCGTCTGCGCTACGGGCTGGACCCGGTCGTCGTCTGGTCCCGCCTCCAGCCGCTGCTGCCGGACGCCTTCGCCGCCTTGCTCAAGGACGCCAAGGCCGCCCTCGACCTGATGCTCACTCTGACCGTCTACCTGCCGGCCGTCGGCGCCCCGATCGCACTCCTTGCCGCAGCGAACGCCCGCCTCGACGGAAGCGCTCTGGCCTGGGCAGTGCTCGTCGCGGCGCTGCTCACCGTCGCTGCCCTGCCCCGACTGGTCCGCCCCCGTCCGGCCGCGGCTGCCAGCGTGGTCGTCCTGGCCATCCCGGCCCTCCTCGCAGCCCTGACCGGCCCCCCGACCGGCTTGGCCGCCTCCCTGCTGCGCACGGCCGTAGCGGTCACGCTCCTGGCGGGCCTCGCGGGGCTCACCGCGATCGTCCACGCGGGCGCCCGGGAGGCCGCGCTGGCCTTCTCCGACCAGCTCAAGTCGGCATTCGACCTGCACCGTCGCCGGGTGTTGCAGGAATTCGGCCTTGAATCCCCCGCCGACCTCGCGGCCGAACGCGCACTCTGGCTGGACCTCTGCCGGTTCCTCTACCGGGGCGACCAGCCTGTCTCGGCGGCCTTCCGCTACCGTGACGACCCGCCACCTGACCCTTGAGCCCCGGCAACGGGGCCGCGTCGTCCTGCGGAAACAGGGACCACCCAAGGCGTCGCCGTCAGGGTTTGTTCGAGGATGGCGGAGGTGGGTGCTGGTGCTCAGTGCGAGGCGCTTTTTGAGGTTGGGATGGATCTCGCCGTAGGGGGTCATGTTGCGTGAGCTTGAGGCGGGGTGAAGATAGTCATCGTTCCCCGAAAGTCCCTGTTCAGCGAGGCAGCAGGATCACGTGGCCGGCCCGAGGTCGGCGAGGCGGGCTTCGAGGTCGGCGACGCGACAGTCCTGGAAACGGAGGTTGGGAGCCCAAGGACTGCTCTTCCTCGCGCTCACCGACGGCAAGGGCCGCTGCTGTGGATCTCCGCGGCCCGCCCGGGACGCTGCAGCTGATCGCGTCCGTCCGCGCGGCCTGCCAACACGCCTTCGCGCACCCGAAGAACTGGCGCATCCTCACCAAGCTCCGCCTTCGCGCCCGACAGGCCACGGGGCGCTGTTGCGCGCCCTGCTCGTCCTGACGAACCTCGAAGTCAAGGTCAGAACACCACGCTCCAGCCCTCCCGCCGCGCCTGCTGCTCCGTGTACGACACTCCGTGCACCTTCAGGCCGGCCGCGTTCAGGAGCGTAAGTGCGCCCCCGCGGTTGCCCAGTTGCACCTGCGGCGTGAGCGGTGCCGTCAGGGTCGCCGCGGCGGCCAGACGGATGGCCGGGAGCGGGCAGGTGTGGCCGAGGCGGTCCTTGAGGTGCCAGCCGGTGAGGTCGATGGGGTCGGGGGAGGCGTTGAGGAGGGTGACGTGTTCCGCCTCGGGGGCCGGGCCGCTCGGGTTGACCAGGGCCGCCACGATGCGCACCGGCTCGCTGCCCGGTTGGGGGCGGGAGCCGTTGGTGTCCAGGGCGTGGCCGGTGACGTCGTCGGTGTGCCAGGACTGGCTCTGGAAGGCGAGGAAGATCCCCACCCAGCGGTCCTGCCCTGGGAAGTGCAGGAGCAGGGCGCCGTCCTGCCATACGCCGTCGTCCTCGCGGAAGCGGGGGCTGTTGCCCTGGTTCATGTGGATGTCGTGCACACCGTTGCCGGGGCGGAAGCCGAACACCTTGTCCGGCACGCCCGGTTCGGGGCCCCAGCGCTCCCCGAAGACGTACAGCCGAGCTCCCGTATCGGCGATCGCCCGGCGCGTGTAGTGGTCGAGCAGGTCGGCCAGGTCGTTGTCGGGGCCTTCGGCGTCCGGGGGCAGCGGGCGCATGGTGGCGGGGTCGAAGAGGTTGCCGCGCACGAAGTCGAGGCCCGGGCCGCCGGGGCCGGGCGGCAGCGTGTTCCAGCCGGAGGTCAGGCCGGTCAGGCGTTCGGTGACCGGGTGGCGGAAGTCGTCCTGGACGACGTACAGCAGCTCGGAGGGCGTCTCCTGGGAGAGCACATTGATGGAGGCGCGGTAGGAGGTGCCCGCGTCGTCGGCGAGATGGATCTGGAAGTGCGGGCTGTCGGCGGCGCCCTCGCGGCGGGTGTCACGGGCGCGGGCGACGAGGACTCCGTAGGACTTGAGCGGCATGGCGGACAGCCTCCTGTGGTCGAGGGGCGGGGTCGGGTCCGCGAGGCGGCCTCACGGTGAAAGCGGGATGACGTCCATGAAGACCGTGCGCTCGGCGAGGCCGACGGCGGGCGGGGCGTCGCCCTCCGGTACGCCTGCGTCGAGGGAGACGCGTTCGACTTCGCGGACGACCAGGCGCACCGGTCCCGGCGGCGGGACCAGCTCGGCGAGCCACAGGCCGACGGGGCCCACGACCTGCTGGCCGGGCACGCGCTGCCAGCCGGGCAGCGGCTGTTCGCCCGCGGTGGTGAACTCGCCTGCCGTGCCCGGCGGGCACTGCTCCAGGGCGGCGACCACACAGGTGGCCATCCCTTCGGGGGCGAGGCCCTCCAGGAGCACCCCGATACCGCTTGCGGAGCGCCGCACATGCAGGGTGCGGTCCGGCAGCAGTTGCACCATCTCCGTGCGCACGACGGTGGACAGCTCCAGGCCCGGCAGGCTGGCCTCCTGATAGCGGGCCACGGCCAGCTGCACGAAGGGGCAGTAGGAGGCGGCCGCGGGGACCGGCAGTTCGATGTCCGCGCACCAGCGACCCAGTTCACCCTGGTACGTCACCTCATATGGGATCGCGGTGACCTGTTCGAGGGCCTCGGCGAGCGGGAGGGTCGGGTAGCGGCTGGGCGGCAGGGCGGAGCCGGTGAACATGAACGCGGTGGCATCCGTCGGCGGCAGCGGGGTCGGATGGATCGGGTCGCGCCGCACCCGGGTGACGTACGGGCGCCGCACGTCGGAGGGTTCGGCCTCCGGCGGTGCGACGAGGACGGCGAGGCGCTCGCCCTCGCCCGAGCTGTACCAGGGCCGGGCCAGCTCGACACGGAGCCGCCCGCCGTACCGGGCCCGCTTCAACTCCTGCCATCCGGCTTCCAGTTCGCGGCCCTCCCAGCGGAAGGCGGGCGTGACGGCCAGGACCACCGGGGCCGCGGGCCGGGCCGAGCTGGGGACGCTGACCGGGCCCAGCTCGGCGGAGGTGGCGCGGTAGGGGGTCTCGTCGACGCCGTCGCCCGGAGGTGGGGCGAAGCAGTCACGGAAGCGGGTCAGCGCGGTCAGGGAGTAGCGGATGCTGCGGTGGCGGGTGTCGGTGAACTGGTGTCGCAGCGCGGGGATTTCGGTGGCGGTCAGGTCGAGGCGGACGGACGTCACCTGCTCGGTGAGCTGGGCTGTGCCGGGGCCCTGTGCGTCATCGTCGCGGTACTCGGTCCACGCGGCCGCCAGGTCCAGCTGGGCGGAGCTGGCCACGTCGACGTTCATCAGGGTGTGCGTGGTGTCCGTGTCGACGAGGTCGGTGTGGGTGGCGCCGAGGGTGCGTTGCGCTTGGAGCGCGGCGTGCGGGACCTTGAGCGGGCGGCGTACGGCGTGCACCAGGTGCAGGGTCCGGGCCGGGCTGACCATGGGATGGCGGCCGTCGCGGACCAGGTCGATGACCTCGCCGAGATCGAGCGCGGCCTGTTCACCGCCGGGCTTCGCTTCCTTGCCTGTCCGCCCGTCGCCATTGTGCTCGTGCTCGTGCTGGTGGCGGTCGAGCTCGAGCCAGCTGCTCATTTCGAAGTCGATGATCTCCTGGTTGGCCAGTGACGAGGTCAGTTCCAGACGCATCTGCCGGCCCGGTTCCAGCTTGACCGCGAGGGTGGCGCCGTTGTCGGTCCACTCCACCGGAGCGTGGCCGGCCTGTCCGGCGGCGACCGGGTGCAGGACGACGGTCTTGGCGCGGAAGTCGGGCCAGCGGCCGTCCGGGACGGCCCAGGCCTTCTCGGCATAGGCGCCGCCGGACGCCATCCCCGGCTCCTCGCGCACGTAGGCGGCGACGCCCTCGCAGGCGGGGTCGGGCAGCCAGCTGTAGGTGCCGTCCTCGGTGTAGGTGCACGGGGCGGTGGCACGGCGCAGCCACGCGGCGCACGTCTCGTCGGTGTGGCCGTCGAAGGCGCCGTGCTGCTCGGCGAGTTGGAAGGAAGCCGGCGGGGGCAGCAGCATGCGCCGGTCGTTGGCCGGATAGCCGGCGGTGAACGACTCCGCCGGCAGCGCCGGCTCGGCCTGCGGATCGCTGCGCACGATGAGGCGGTCCAGCATGCCGCCCGGCCCCAGCGCTTCCGGTTTCAGTACGTCCGTGCCGGTGCCCTTGCCTCTCGTCAACAGTCCTGTGGGTACGGCTAGTTCGGCCGGAAGCACGGGTTCATGGCGGGCGTAGAGCACCTCCGGGGAGGCGCCCTCGCTGATGCCCGGTTCATCGAGCGTGAGCCCGCCGCCCGCCAGGTCGGCGACCCGGATGCGCATCTCGTACTCGCGGCCGAACCGCAGCTCGGGCAGGCCCACCGGGCTGAACTCCCAGCGGAAGGCGAAGGGCAGCGGCGCCCGGTCGACGGCCAGGTCGGGGGGCGGTGCGTCGAAGCGGGGCGGCGGGCACACCAGGCTCCAGCCGTTCCAGCGGGCGACCACCTCGTCGGTGCGCAGCGTCGGTGTGCCGGAACTGCGGTCGACAACCGCCCCGTTGGCCTTGATCTGGCCCTCCTCCTCGTCCGGCGCGGTGATCGGATGGTCGGCGTCGGCGAAGTAGGCGGCCCGGCGGCGGCTCAGTGAAGCCCATGCGCCGTCGCTGATGCGCACGTCCACGCGGTAGCCGAGCAGGAGGTCGTCCGCGTACAGCTCGGCGTCGCCCAGCGACTTGCGTACGGCAGATAGCTGCGCGGAGCGGGTGCGTTGCCGCAACCGCTCGGACCGCTTGACGTGCAGCAGGCTGATCCCCGCGGAGCGCAGCGCGGGCAGCGTGGCCGCGCCGTCCCGGGACTGTTGTGCGGCGCGCGCCGCGTCCTGCAGCCGGTCGAGGCCGGTGGCCACGTCGAAGGTGGCGAACTGCCAGTCGTCCCCGGCCAGGGGTACCAGACCAGCGCTGATCTCGGAGCCGTCGCGCGGCGCCGGCAGGAACAGCCGCGAGGTGAGCAGGTAGCGTGTCTGCGGGCAGGCCATGACCGGCCCGCGCTCGAGCTCCGGCCCGGGCGTGCAGCGGATGCGCAGCACCGCACTCCCGGACTGGGCTGCCCGGCCCAGCAGTTCCGTGGCGGGCAGCGTGAACTCCACGATCAGGCCGAGTGCGCGCAGCACGGCCGGATGCTCGCGCAGCAAGGACACCGCGCGATGGAAGTCGGGCGGCTCCTGTGCGGGCGGCGCCGGCTGTTCGTGGACGGCCTCGGGGGCGGGCACCGCCAGCGCGCGCAGGTGTGCCTCGACGGTCTCGGGTGCGGCGCCGGCCCGTGCGGCGTCGCGGTACAGGCTGCTGACGGTGTCCTGGTGGGCGGAGGTCTGTGTGACGTCGGGCGTGGGGTAGGCGGCGCGGGCCTGCCAGGGTTTGACCGTCGTGCCGGGCGCGAAGAACCGCTGCCACAGGCCCTGTTGGACCTGCTCACCGTCGCGGCGTACGACACCGGGCACCAGCTCGCCGGCCGCGCCGGGCTCCGGCGCGACCTCGACGTCCAGGGTGCAGCCGGCCAGCAGCGCCGGCCAGTCGGCCAAACCGGCGCCTTGCAGGGTGCCCGCCGGGCCACCGTCGAGGCGGGGCACGATCACCGCCCGCAGCACCGCCGCACCGCCGGGCGTGCGCCCACCCGGCACCGCCACCCACAGCAGCTCACTCATGACGCGAACGCCTTTCGATAGGCCGCCCAGTGTGCGGCGGTCGGCCCCGATTCCTCCGCCGCGTCCAACACCCCGTACACCGCCGGGTGTTGTTCGTCGCCGCCGGAGATGACCCACTCGCCGCTGTCCAGTTCGACGGAGTCGGAGTACAGGGTCAGGTCGAGTTCGAGGACGAGTGTGGCCCGGCCGACCAGACGGTTGCCGTCGCTGCGGTAGTCCAGCGAAATCATCAGCTCGACGGAGACGGACACCAGGCCGAGCACCTCGATGCTGCCGCCGATCCGCACGAACCCGGTGAGCGTGGCCCGGCCGTCGATGAGGGCGTAGCGGATGCCGCCCAGGACATGCACCTCACCGGAGGCGACGAGGAAGTCGACGGCCGCGGTGGCGCCGAACTCCAGGGAGATCTCCAGCCGGGACAGGCCCTCATGGGTCGCCTCCAGCTCGGCGTATCCGCCGCCGCCGAAGGCCAGCACGCTCAGATTGAAGGGCCGCTCGCGGGAGGCGAAGGCGATGGCCACCGAGACCGGATCGGTGTGGAAGGGCACCTTCACCGCGGCGCTGAAGCTCAGGCCCCGCATCACGAACGCCCCCGACTGCACGTCCGGCACCGGCAGCGTGTAGCGGGCGGTGATGCCGGCGGGGGAGACGTCGACGGCGGGGGCGGCCTGGCCGAGGTCGACCTTCTCCTGCAGCAGCTGCAGAAGTTTCAGATCGCCGAGAAAGGTGGCGTTCACGCCGGTGACCGCGAGGTTCGGCGCTCGCCCCGCCTCCTGGGTGAACTCGACCTTGTCGAAGGTCAGTTGGAGCAGGGGTTGGCCGGCCGGGATCTGCAGGCCGAAGCCGGTGACGGTGCAGGTGGTGGTCGTCACCGTGCCCGAACTGACCACCGTGAGCCACAGCTTGGGATCCACGCCGGCCCTGGCCTTGATGAACGGCGAGGGCTGCTCCGCGGCGCCGGTCCGGGGATCGGCTGCGGCGAGCGTGACCTCCTGCCAGGCCATGGTCACGGTGGGCGGCGCATGGTCGGGCAGCTCCGTGGTGATCACGGGAGCGCCCGGGACCTGCCGTACGAGATCGGCCAGGCTGAAGCCGAGCAGGGTGGCCCCCTCGGCGAACAGGTCCCGGGCGTCGAGGGATCGCAGACCGGCGGCCGAGACCAGACCGGCTGCCCGGGCGACGGCGTCGGCCTGGACGACGGGGGCCATCAGGCCGCCCGAGCGGTCCGTCTGCCGGGTGAAGTCGAGGCCGACCGACCGGCCGATGACCTCGACCGCGGCGTCGTCTCCCGCGTCCTCCATGACGCCGACGATGTCGTAAGCGATCGCCGCGGCGGGCCCCTGGGCGAGCAGGTCCCGGCTGAAGGCGAACAAGGCGGACCTGTCCTCGC
The DNA here is from genome assembly GCF_053597075.1 of Streptomyces sp. NPDC001514. NCBI lineage: Bacteria > Bacillati > Actinomycetota > Actinomycetes > Kitasatosporales > Streptomycetaceae > Streptomyces > Streptomyces sp. NPDC001514. The sequence continues at coordinate 18,417 of NZ_JBSFHO010000005.1, read as the reverse complement.
CGAGCAGGGTGCGCAAGCCCGGCAGACCGGCCTCGAACGCCCACACCTTGAACGGCCCGGCCGCCTCTTCGGCGGCTCCGGGGGCGGGGCGCGGCGGGCCCAGGCGCGGCCGGAAGGAGCGGCCCTGGCGCACGGGCACGAGGTTGAGGCGGCGTACCTCCTGCACATCGCTGCTCTGTGGCTGACCGCTGCCCACCAGGTCCAGCTTCTGGGCCCCGGCCAGATCGACCACGCAACGGTCATGGGCGGCGTACTCGGTGCGCAGCGCCTCCTCGATCACCGGATCCGCCAGGGTGTCGTACGCCTCCCACACCGGGGTTCGAGGCAGCTGCTGGTCGCTGACGAACAGCATTGGCAGGGACATGCGCAGCTCGCCGCCGGGCCCCGCACAGCGCACCGGGAAACTCACGGGCTGGCAGTCTGCCGCGCGCGGCAGGAAGAACACCGGCAGCGGATCGTCCGGAGCGCTCTGCAAGAAGGCGATGCCTTCGCGCAGCAGTTGGGCGCTGGTGAACAGGCCGAGGTACTGCTGTGCCTCCTCCACGCCCTGCTGGGCGAGGTCCTCCAGCTGCGGGGCGTCGCCCATCGAGCCCCATAGGCCGCTGTTGCGCTGCAGCTCCCGCAGTTCCTCCTCGGTCCGGGCCAGCCCGTTCTGCAGGCCGGCCAGATCGGCCCGTGGCCTGCGTGCCGTCGTCCACTCCTCCGCCGAGGGCGGGTTCACGCCGGAGAAGACCCGGCCGAGCAGCTCCACGTCGGTGAACGGGAAGGCGCGCCGGTGCTCGGCGTCCTCGATCGGCCCCATGAACGGGTCGGTGACGGTGAGCGTGTACTGCTTGCGCAGCACGGCGATCGGGTCGCCCTCGTAGGGGTCGAAGACGCGGTCACTGATCTCGGTGTACTCCACTCGGAAGCCGAACGGGTACAGGATGCCCTTCAGCGCCGTACGCACCCGCATGTCCCGGCCCAGGACCGCCTCGTGGTCCCAGGCGAAGTCCGACCAGGTGCCGTGCGCGGTCAACGAGCCGCCCAGCGCGCTCAGTTCGAGGCGCTCCACGTTCGCCGGCCCGTGGTGGCGCACCAGGCGGCGCATCGCCTGGCCCAGTGGCACGGAGAACGGGTCGGTTCGGCCGGCGCTGTGTGGCACGAGGAGCAGACCGGCATCCGTGGCGTCCTTCGCCACGGTTGAGGAGCGCAGTCGGGTGCGCCACAGGCCCACAGCGCCGGAGGACGCGGCCTGCAGCGGCCGGGTGGGGTGCTCGCAGACCACGCGCGCAGCCGCCGTATCCGTATCCGTATCCGTGTCGGTATCGGTGTCGTCAGAGCGGGGCACGGGCGACATGACCAGCTTCCAGGGCAGCTCGATGGCCGTCCGGCCCTCGCCGCGGGCATCCGAGCCGGCCGCCACGGTGGCGCCGCGCAGCGCCCCCAGCACGCCCTCCACGCTCAGCTCGACCCGGCGCACCCCGCCCGGAGCGTTCGCTTCGGGGACGAACACGATGCGGCTCGCCTCGGCGAGCCGCGCCCCCCACACGCCGTACCCGTAGGTCTTGCCGGGATCCTCCGGCGGGGTCAGCGGAACCCCGTGCTGCCAGGCGGGCGCGGTCTGTTCGCCGATGTGCTGCGGCGGCAGGACCAGCGTCAGCTCGGCGTTCGCGGCCGTGGACTCCAGGACCGGAGGAGAGGCCTGGGTGCCCGGGTCGGCCAGCCGGTAGTGCGTCCAGTCGACGCCCATCACCACCAGGTCGTCGGGGCGCATCAACAGCGCCTTGACCATGGGTGGTTGGGGGGTGAGCCAGTCCGCGTCGGTGCCGGGCGGCGCGAGGGTGACGGGTGTGGGCTCGACGATCTCCCAGCGCCAGTCGATGAAGTCGTACCACCAGCGCAGCAGGCTCCCGTCGGGGAGCAGCCAGCACAGGGTGAACTGGCCCTGGCGGATCACCGCGGCCGGTTCGCCGACCGGGGCGCGGTCGAGAATCGTGCCCTCCACCCAGGTGCGTCCGGGGGCGTGCCACCACAGGTGACACAGCTCGCCGCGCTGCGTCCGGAAGATTTCGACGTGCTCGCGGTCCCAGCCGAACACCGGCGGCACATGGTCGAACTGGCCCGGGACCTGCGTGTCCGGCCCGTACCAGCGGCCCGGTGCGGGGTCGCCGTCCCACCCCCAGTGCTGCAGCCGGCCCTCCGGGTCGAGAGCGAACACATCGAGCCGGTCATCGCCCCACGACACGGCGCGTGGCACCGAGGTGACCGTGCCGCCCAGGCGTTCGACGAGGACGGTGTCCATGCCCCACGGCGGCGCCCACGCCAGGTGCAGCAGTCCGCCCGAGCCGTCCCGGGCGAACAGGTGCAGATCACGCGGGGCCCGCGCCATCACCACCGGCTGCCCGTACACGTAGATGTCGACGTCCTCGACCGGCTCCCACACCATGCCGCTCAGCGCCCAATGCCGCAGCTGATCCGAGCCGCTGCGCGCGAACACATCGATGCGGCCCGGCTCGCGGACCACCGCGACCGGGTCGTGCACCAGACGCCACTCCTCGCGGGTCTCCGGCCCCCACATCCGGCGCTCGGCGTCGTCCCACCCCCAGTGCTGCAGCCGCCCGTCGCCGCCGCGCGCGAACACGTCCAGCCGCCCGGCATCACAGGACAGCGCTACGGGATCCCCGGCCAGCATGCCGCCCAGGTCCGCCGGCCCCCACCAGGCGGACCCGTCGTCGCTCCACCAGTGGTGCAGCGTGTCCTGGCCGGAGCGCGCGAACACATCGAGGCGTCCCTCGCCCCGGGCGACCACGGCCAGGCGGCCCGGCATTCCGCTGAGCGTCATCGTCCAACTCCTTTGGGGCCGGGCCGGTCACACGGGGGCGTGGCCCACATGCCCGCCGAGGTCGAAGTGCATGACGTCACCGCTCTCGTGCGGGCCGAAGTCGCTGGCGCCCCAGCGCATCCGGCCCCGGCCGGCCAGCACCTTGTTGCCGACGTTGACCAGGGAGCACACCAGCTCCCGGCGCAGCGGGAGAAAGCCCCGGCAGGGGTTGCGGGTCACCGTCACCGGCTGGGCCGGACTGCCGAACAGCATCGGCACCCGGACCATTTCGTAGTCGCGCAGCATCTGCCAGTACAGCTCCTCCGCGCCCGGGAGATCCGGATGCAGGGCCAGCCAGTCGGAATCCGCGTACAGGTTCTGTTCCATCTGCGCGATGGCGTCCTCGGGCCTCATTGGCCGCTCGTCCCCACCGATCGCCTCGAAGGCACTGTCCCAGGCATCCAGGTATTCCACGTCGGGGATTGGGGGCCGCTCGATGTGCACCGGCTGCGCCGAGACCGCCCACCACAGATAGGAAGCCAAGGCGTCGGACACCAACTTGAAACGGTCGTACGTGGTTTCGATGCTGTCGCGCACCCGGATGCTCACATTGGCCGGCTGCCCGGAGCCGGTGAAGAAGGAGACGGCCCGGTCGTACACCTCGACGGCCCGCCGGCGCACCCTCTCGGCGTCCAGCGTGCCCGCTTCGCCGCCCAGGATCTGCCCTGTCCCGCGCCCGGTGCGGGTAACGATGTACGGACTCTGGTCGTAGTTCAGATCGACGGCCGACCCCGACCCGTGGAAGGCGTGGCCCGAACGCCAGCCGATGAGGGGCTCATTGAGCCCGGCCCAGGCGAGGAAGCCGCCCTCGGGCTGCCCCTGGTCCGTCCAGGTCTGCCACAGATCCTGCTCCACGGCGGTCAGCACCTGGGCCATGACGGAACTGACCCACTGGCCCGGGCGTACGGGCTGCCCGAGAAAGGTGAACTTGTCGTCCGTGCGGTCGTCGGCCATGTCTGCTCCCCCGAAGTCGTGGTCGTGTCCGGCGCTGGTGCGTCGCGGCGGCCGATGTGTGGCCTCAACGGTCCGGCCAGCGGCCGATGCCCTGCTCGTCGAGGAGCGCGGCCAGTGCCGCCACGGTCTCGGCGCCCACGCCGTCGACGCCCTTGGCGTCCGGCGTCTGCTGCAGGTGCTGGTCCCTTTGGAAGCGGGTCAGCGCATTGCGGGTGCCGCGCCCGAAGGCGCCGTCGAGTCCGTTGGGGTCGTACGCCGGCTCGCTGAGCCGTTCGGACAGCAGCTCCAGTGCCGTCTGGATACCGATGTCCAACGTCAAGGGAACCGGGAACCGGCCGGAACGCATGTTGTCGGCCAGCGACAGCGACGGGTCGTACACCAGCACCGAGAAGTCGCCCGGCTCGGGCGCCGCGATCCAGTCGGCCAGGGTGAACAGCAGGCCGTTGCGCACATTGCGGGGCCGCACACCCGGGTTGTCCCTCTCGCTCATATGGGACTCACGGGCCGCGGTACGCCAGTCACCGACGGCCACCGCGTCCAGGAAATGCGGGAAGTCGAATCCAGGCCCCAGCGCCCAGGCCATGCTGAACAGGGCGAGCTGCGCGTCGGCGGGCCAGTCCGCCAGCTTGCCCAGGGCCGGTCGGCCCTGAAGATAGGCCTCGTTGGAGGAGAGCTTGTCCCGCACCAGGGTGTCGATCGTCTCCTCGGAGATACGCAGCCGAGTGATCGCCTCGCGCTCCTCGATGGGCAGTTCGGCGGTGCCACTCGCCTTGACGGTGTCGTACTCCGCGTCGATCTGCTCATGGGAGGCGTTGCCGCCGCCGGCGAGGAACGTCCAGCCCAAGTCGTAGGCGTATGCCTGCAGATACGCCCTGCTGCCGATGGCGTCGGGGTCGTCGGCATCGAGGAGGTTTCCGATCCCGGTGGTCACCAGCTGCTTGCTGTCCAGGTACATGAAGCGCACCCGGCCCTCGAGGGGGACGGTGAACGCGGTGAACGCGTCGGCGACACTGGCATGCATGGCCCCAGCTCCTCGGGCAGGCACGGGGGTGTGCGTCGACCGGCAGCCCGAATGCTCCCGGCCGCCCCCGCACGGCCTGAGTGGCAGGGTCGGGCCGGGGGGTGCGGGGGGACACGAGTAGCGGGCTACTCGACTTCGCCGGGTGGTGGCTCGCGCCAGGACTGGGGCCCGGCGGCCTTGCCTCTCGCGGGTGCACCGGGCACCGCCGTGCGGCCACTCAATCGCGCGGCGGCACCGGGGCCAGGAGCGCGGACAGTTCCGTGCGTTGCGTGGTGCCCAACTTCGCGTAGGCGCGGTAGAGATGGCCCTCCACGGTGCGCACCGAGACGCCGAGCCGGTCGGCGATCTCACGGTTGGACAGGCCCTGCGCCGCGAGTGTGACGATCTCGCGCTCCCGGCCGGTCAGCGGCAGTGGGCGTACCGCCGCCGCGAGCGTCGGGGTGCGGGCGCCCTCGCAGGCCGCGGCGAGCAGCTGGGCCCGGGTCGCGGCGCTGCGGGCGGCGGCATTGAGTCCGGCCCGGGTGTGGGCGGACGCCGCCTGCGCGGCCGCGTCCGCCGCCGCCAGGACATCCCCCATGTCCGCCAGGCGGGCCGAGACCTCGAGCAGCGCCGCCCCGTCGTCGGCGGCCAGGGCGGCGGCCTGCGCCGCGGCCGCGGCGGCCCGAGGCCCCTGCATGCCGGAGGCCGCTTCGGCCAGCCGGCCGGCGAGCGTACGGTCGCCGAAGCACACCGCCACATGCAGGGCGAAGACTTCGTGCGCCATCTGGTCGTGCGAACGGGCCAGTTCGGCCGAGCGGTGAGCCTCGGTGATCGCCTCGCCGAGCGCGCCCTCGGCGGCGGCCACCCAGGCACGCGCCAGCAGCAGTTCGGGGTCCAGTAGGACCAGGCCGGGATGCCGCTCGCGCTCCAGTCGGGTCAGCGCGCGGCGGGCCTGTTCCGGCTGGCCGGACATGGCGAGCGCCTGGGTCAGGCTCATCAGACAGCGGTACGCGAAGCCCTGCGTGTCCACCGGCGCGAGACCGGCCCGCGCCTCGCGCAGCGCCCTGATCGCGGTGGCGAGACGGCCGCCGTACAGCGCGGCATGCCCGCTGAGCGCGCCGTCCATGAGCTGCAGCATCCCGGTCGCCTCGGCGCCCTGTGCTGCCCGGACCTCGGCGATCGCCTGCGCTTCATGGATCCGGCCTGCCCGCCGCAGCCCGGCCATGTGCAGGTCGCACAGGCCATACCCGGGCACCGCGGCATCGAAGGAGCGGGCCGCCGCCGCATAGGCCCGCGCGGCTACGGCCGCCGCCTCGTCGGCACGGCCCAGGTCGCACAGGCCCGCCACGTGGCCGAAGGAGGCCAACAGCAGGGCCTGGTCGGGCAGTTCCCCGCTGGCCAGCGCTGTGCGGGCGCACTCCACGGCCGCGTGCGGCCGGCCCAGAAACGCGTGGAACGCCGCACGCGCCCCCTCGATCACCCGCAGCGCCCCGGGGTCGGTGATGTCGCGCACCGCCTCGTCCAGGACGCTCTGGGCGCTGTCCGGACGCCGTCCCGGCCAGAACAGATTCGCCGCGCGCGGCACCGCCACCGTCAGCCGCTGGCCATCACTGGAGGCGTACTCGGCGAGGGCGGAGAGCTCGGCATCGGCCTCCGCGGCCCGGTTCTGCCAGGACAGCGCGTACGCCAGACACAACCGGGCCTCGAAGCCGCCCGCCGCGGCCGCGGCCCGCGCCAGCCGCTCCGACAACGACAGGTCGAAGAGGGCGATGGCCCGCTGCGCTGCCCGTGTGAGCAGTACCGGATCAGGCGGCAGGTCGGAGTCGAGGCTGAGCACCGCGCGACGCAGCGCGTCCTCGGCGCGGCGCGCTCCGGTGGCAGCCAGCGCGGTGGCGATGAGCCCGCGCAGTCGGCGGGTGCGCAGCCGGCCCAGACGGGCCCGCTGCAGCTCGCCGTAGAGCGGATGGGCCAGCCGGGCCTGCAGCCGTCGGCCGTCCTGGTCGATGCGGACCAGCCCCGCCGACTCGGCCTGCTCGATCGCCTCCGCGTCGGCCAGCGTTCCCAGCAGAGCCACCCCCAGCGGCTCCCCGAGGGCGAGCAGGTTGACCACCTGCTGCACCGGATCGGACAGCCGCCCCATCCGCGCATCCACCAACTCCGCAAGGCTGGGGGAGACTTCGGGACGCCCCGACCAGCGCCACACCCCTTCGGTCCGCCACAGCCGCAGCGCCTCCAGCTCGCTGTCCACCAACTGCCGCAGAAACAGGGCGTTTCCCCGGGTCAGCTCCCAGATCGCGGACGCCGCCGCCCGGTCTAGGGGTCCGTCGAGGACCGCTTCGAGCAGCGCGGCCGTCTCCTCCTGCGACAGCGGCTGCAGCTCCAGGCGGTCCAGATGGCCTTCCTTCCACAGCGCGGTCACCGCGTCGGGCGCGGGCGCCCCACTGCGCAGGGTCACCACCACGGCGGCCTGCCCCCGCACGGCCATCTGATGGACGAGCAACGCCGACAGATCATCCAGCAGATGGGCATCGTCCACACCGATCACCGCACCGCCCGGGCCGGCCCCCGCCACCAACGCCTCGGCGGCCTGCGCCACCACCCCCGCCGGATCCGCGGCCGGGGAAGGGAGCACCCCCGCGAACGCCCCCAGCGGCAGCGCCCGCGCGGAGGCCGTCGCACTCGCCGACACCACCTTGGCCCCACGCCGCTCGGCCGCCGCGAGCACCTCCCACGCCAGCCGCGTCTTGCCCACCCCGGAGGCCCCCGCCAGAACCATCCCGCGGGCCCCATCCCTACGCCGCATCGCCGCCTCAACGAAACGCAGCTCCTCGGCCCGCCCCGTCAACGGCCAGTCCCGCCCCATGCGCGAATGGTAGGACGATGGGCCGCTATTTCAGGCCGAAACGTGCTACGTCGCCTCGGAGGGTGGCGCCCTGTGCCGCAATGCGGCAAGCTTCGCCTCCGCCAACGCCAACAGCGGGCCCAGCGCCTCGAGTTCAATGCCCAGCCGAGCGGCGATCATCTCATCGGCCACCTCGGCATTGCGCAGCCGCAACGCCAGCGCATACCCCGCAGGCAGCCTGGCCAGCGCATCCTCGCGCGGATCCCTCGGCGCGGACATGCGGCCACGGTGGCGCGAGCGGGGCGGGGGCGCACGAGTAGGGGGCTACCTCATCCCCGGCACGCACGCCCGCTCTGGTCGAGCAGCAGCCCGCGTCCGCTGCCCCGGAGTGGTCCCCACGGCGTACGCAATTGCTGATGCCGTACTAGAAATACGCCACGAGCACACCAGCGGCCCCTGAATTCGTCACCAGCGCCGTTGGATGGACGGCTTCTCCCCACCCCGCACGCGGCCGGACCGGACATGTGCAAGCAGGAGCCGGCCTGCTAGCACAAGGGATTTGGGGACCAGTTGGGGACCACACGGTGTGCGCGGTGGCGAGCGGCCTGGGTGTTCACGCACAACTCATGCCCAGAATTAGTCCGTTTTATCGTGGTGATCACCTTGGTCCTCACTCCTGGGGGTCAAGGGGTCGCAGGTTCAAATCCTGTCGTCCCGACTTGCGAAGTCGCAGGTCAGGGGTCATGTCGGAATAGTCCGGCACGGCCCGTTGATTGTTTCCGGCTCGCTGGATGCCTTGCAGCACGGACATTACGGCGTGCTTCCCCGCCGTCGACACGCAGTAGTGACCCCGCATTCATTTGGCGTCAAAAGTGTGACGGGCGCGGATTGCCTGACCGGTTCCCAGTTGCCGTGAATTCCCGATTGGTTGAGCGCCCTCGCTCGGAATGTGCGATCGGCGCGCGAACCATTCCTTGCAAGCCGAGTGGGCGCGGCGGACGGTCGCGACCCGTGCACTTCCCCAATTCCCTTCCGTGGTGCGGCGTCCGCTCCTGTCCTCTCCCCGTCGACAGTTTCGTTGACAGTGGGCCAGTGAAGGAGGAGGGTGGAAATGACCCGAAAGTCCAATTTATAACTAATTGCTCGGAGGTGCATGAAGATGCGCCGCAGGATCGTTGCCGCAGTCTCCGCAGCAGCCGCAGGGCTGGCCATCGGCGTGATACCCGTCAGTGGAGCGAATGCCTCGAGTGACCTGAGGGATCACTACAGCTGCTCGGACTGGCGGTACAGCGGGTGGGACGACAGCGACGACTGCGATGACGATGACGACTACGACAACGACTACAGGGACTACGACAACGACGACGACGGCCGTGGCGGCAATGGCGACGACAACGGGCGTGGCGGCAATGGCGACGACAACGGGCGTGGTGGGAACGGCGACCACGACAACGGTGGTCGCGGCGGCGATGGCCATGACGGCGGCGGTCGCGGCGGCGACGGCGGCGGCGACGGCGGCGGCGGAGGTCGCGGCCGGTGAGCGCACATAGCTGATGTCGACACAACAGGCCACGGGCCCGGATCACCACCGGGCCCGTTTTCCTGTGGCGAGTCGTCAGGGCGTTTCGTCGGCGAACGACTGCCGGCCCCCTGGCGTGAAGTGCTGAACGATGGTTCACTTCTTCCCATGGCCTATCGCAAGACCCCCGCTGTCCAGGACCGGCTGACCGCCGCCCGTGAGCGGCTCGTGGACGAGGCGATCACTGTCGTCGCCGAAATGGGCTGGTCGCAGGCATCCGTGACCGCGGTGGCCGCGGCGGCAGGTATGTCGGTCGGGTCGGTGTATCAGCACTTTGCGTCGAAGGCGGCGCTCGCCGTGGAGGTGTTCCGCCGGGCTGCCGGGCGGGAGGCCGACGTCCTCGGTGAGGTGCTGCGCGACAGCGAAGGGGATCCGGTCGAGCGGCTCACGCACGGCGTGACCGTCTTCGCGAGACGTGCCCTGGAGAGCCGGGGCGTGGCGTATGCCCTGCTCGCCGCGCCGTCCGAGCCCGCCGTCGAGTCCGAGCGGCTGGAGTTCCGGCGGCGCTATCGCAGCATGTTCGCCGAAGTGGTCCGGGAGGGCATCGCGGCCGGACTGCTGCCCGAGCAGGACCCGGAGGTCACCGCGGCGGCGCTCACCGGGGCGATCGGTGAGGTGCTCGTCGATCCGTTGTCCGGGCCTGCCGAAGGGGCCGACGGCGACCGTCTGGTCGCCGAGCTCGCCGCCATGTCCCTGCGCTGCGCGGGTGCCCCGCCAGCCGCGCCGCCCCGTGAGTTGGAGGACTCCGATGCGCAGTAATCCCGTACGCACCCACCAGGTGACCAACCAGGTGCCGCCCCTCGTGGGACACGACGTGGCGGACGACCCGGTCCTGCTGGAGGGCGTACGGAACGAGGGCGCCGAGTGGTACGAGGAGGACCTGCACCGCCTGGGCCGGCTCGCCGGTTCGGAGGAGGCGCGGCGCTGGGGGGACGAGGCCAACCGGTACGAGCCGGTGCTGCGCACCCATGACCGGTACGGCAACCGCATCGACGAGGTGGACTTCCACCCCTCGTACCACGCCCTCATGGACGTGGCCATCCGCGAGGGCCTGGGCGGCACGCCCTGGGCGGAGGACAAGCCCGGCGCCCACGTCGCGCGCGCGGCCGGCCTGATGGTGTGGGGTTTCACCGATCAAAGCCATCTGTGCCCGGTGTCCATGACGTACGCCGTCGTCCCCGCCCTGCGGCACGCCCCGGAGCTGGCGGCCACGTACGAGCCGCTGCTCACCGGCCGGGTGTACGACCCCGGGCTGCGCGCCCCCGAGGGCAAGCCGGGCCTGCTGGCCGGAATGGGCATGACCGAGAAGCAGGGCGGCTCGGACGTACGAGCCAACACCACGGTCGCCGTCCCGCAGCCGGACGGCACCTGGCGGCTGCGCGGCCACAAATGGTTCACGAGCGCGCCGATGAACGACATCTTCCTGGTCCTCGCCCAGGCGTCCCCCTCCCAGGGACAAGGCGGCCTGTCATGCTTCCTGGTCCCCCGAGTCCTCCCGGACGGCAGCCGCAACACCTTCCGGATCCAGCGGCTGAAGGACAAGCTCGGCAACCGTGGGAACGCCAGCAGCGAGCCGGAGTTCGACGACACCGTGGCCTGGCTGGTCGGCCCCGAGGGGCGTGGGGTCAGGACCATCATCGAGATGGTCACCATGACGCGCCTGGACTGCATCCTCAGCTCCGCCTCCGGGATGCGCACCGCGCTCACCCTCGCCGCCCACCATGTGCGCCACCGCTCGGCGTTCGGCGCGCAACTCCTCGACCAGCCGCTGATGCGCAATGTCATCGCCGATCTCGGAATCGAGTCCGAGGCCGCGACGACCCTGGCACTGCGCGTCGCGGGCGCGGTCGACCGGGCGCAGCGCGGCGACGAGCACGAGCGGAGCTTCCTGCGCCTGGCCACGGCCGTCGCCAAGTACTGGGTGTGCAAGCGCCAGCCGGCGATGGTCGCGGAGGCGCTGGAGTGCCTGGGTGGCAACGGCTACGTCGAGGAGTCCGGCATGCCGAGGCTCTACCGGGACGCACCGCTCAACGGCATCTGGGAGGGCTCGGGCAATGTCGGCGCCCTTGACGTCCTGCGCGCGTTGACGCGTGAGCCGGACTCCCTGGAGGCCTTCGGCGCCGAGATCGCGGCCGCCGCCGGGGCGGACCGCCGCCTCGACGACGCCTGGCGACGGCTGCGCGACGAACTGCGGCCGGGCGAGGACGCGGAGCTGCGCGCCCGGTGGCTCGTCGAGCGGATGGCGCTGGTGCTCCAGGGCTCGCTGCTCGTCCGCCACGCCCCTGCCGCCGTCGCCGACGCGTTCTGTGCCTCCCGGCTGGGTGGGGACCAGGGGCTGGCCTTCGGGACGCTGCCGACGGGCGTCGACCGGGCCGGGATCATCGCCCGCTTGCCGGGCGCCGGCGCCTGGGCCTGAGCCGGCCACCGGAGCTTGAGCCGGGCACCGGAGCCTGAGCCCCGACCGGCTCCCGGGACGCGGACGGCGCCGTGCGGGGGGATCCTGAAGACAGGACCCCCGCGCGGCGGCGCACGGCCCGTGGGGAGCGGGTGAGGAGGTACGCCATGACCCGGAGGCTGGAGTGGCAGGTCGGGCTTGTCCTCGTCGAGGAGGACGGTACGACGAGGGCCCGGGCCGTGCTGGAAACCGGCACCACGACCTACACCGGCCACGGCGTCGCCCGGTGCAACCCCCAGGACGTGGACGTCCCGGAGATCGGCGACGAACTCGCGGCGAGCCGTGCCATGAAGGACCTCGCGACCCAGCTGATGCGCGTGGCGAACCGCGACCTCGAGAGCGTCGGGGCCGGACCGGAGGACGGGCTCGTCCCCTATGGCTGGCCCGAGGCCGCGACGTAAGGCCGCGACGCAGAGCTGCGAGCCAGAGCTGCGAGCCAGATCTGCGCGCGTACGGCCCGGCCGTCAGAGGGTGTAACCGCTGCCGTACGGGGCGTACAGGTCCAGCAGACGTATCCGCGCCGCGTGCAGCCGGTGCGCGAGCACTCTGCCGACCCACTGCCCGATCGCGGACCCGAACGCCGGGTCGGCGTCCATCATCATGCGTACGGTCACCGCGTCGAACTCCTGGGCGCGGACCGGCGTCATCGCCTCGGCGCTCAGCTGCCACACATAGGGCGGGAACAGCCACGACCAGCCCACGAGTTCACCGAAGCCGAGGTTCTCGATCACGGCCGGCTGCCGTCCCGGCACCGCCATGTGAAGGGTGACCGTGCCGGACCTGATGATCCAGAAGCGGTCCGCCCTGCGGCCCTCCTCGAAGACGTGGGCCCCTTCGGCGAACTTGACCTCGTCGGCGATTTCCAGCAGTCGGCCACGATGCTCGGCCGATAGGGCGGCTGTCATACGGATGGAAGAGTAGTCGCTCATCGCTGGGCCTCCGTTCCGAGCGCCGGCTCACCTCAAGCGTCGCACGGCCGCACGCGGTCTGCGGTGCTCAGGATCGCGCCCGGAGCGCTATGTGCCGGCGGCCGCGGCATCCCTGAGCGCGTCGAGCAGGACCCGCAGCGCGGGTTGGGCCGGTGCGGACTCCCGTACCGCTGCGTGGATGGCCCGCACCGGCTCCGGGCGCCGCACCTTGCGCACGACGACGCCGGGATGCGCGTTCCGCAGCCCGACCAGCGGGATCAGGCTGATGCCGAGCCCGGCCGCGACGAACCCCTGCGCCGTGGCGTAGTCCTCGCTCTCGACCACGAACTCCGGGGCGAAACCGGCGGCGGAGCACGCGTCGAGCACGGCATCGAGGCAGGGCCCGGGCCACTCACTGCCCACCCAGGGCTCGTCGGCGAGATCGGCCAGGTCGAGCACGCGCTTCGCGGCGAGCGGATGGCCCTTGGGCAGGACGGCGCGATAGGGATCGTCCAGCAGATGCTCCAGGCGGATGCCGTCGACGGGACGGCCGTGCGTGCGGACGACGAGGGCCACGTCGGCCCGGCCCTGCTTGACGTCCGGCAGGGGGTCGTCGGGGTCGATCAGCCTCAGGTCGACCTGCACGCCCGGGTGGTCACGGCGCAGACGGGCGAGCGCGGGGGCCACGAGTGGTGCGCCGACCGTGGCGAAGTAGCGGACCGACAGCCGCCCCGTACGCCCCTCGCGCAGATCGGCCAGCGCCGTCTCCGCCTCGGCGACCTGGCGGCTGATCGCGGCGGCGTGCTCCGCGAGCAGGAGCCCGGCCGTTGTGGGCCGGACGCCACGACCGACCCGTTCGAGCAGCGCCATGCCTGCTTCCTTCTCCAGGGCCGCGATCTGCTGACTGACGGCGGACGGCGTGTACCCGAGGCGGGTGGCCGCCGCCGTCACCGAGCCAGTGCTGACGACCGCCCGCAGGACCTGCATCCGCCTCACATCGAGCATGTAGGACAGGTTAATCGTTCATGCAGAACATTTCACTTGTCCTGCCGAGTCAGGTGAGTGACCGTTACCTGCGAGCACGACGAACGCGACCAAGGCGAAGAACGCGACGAACGCGATGGGCGTCGACGAGCAACAGCGGGCAGGGGAGAGACCACATGACGAGCGGCGGCGGGCGAGGAACAGCGGTACGGATGGGCGTGCTCGCCCTGCTCTGGGGGTCCGGCTTCCTGTGGATCAAGCTGGCCCTGAACCACGGCCTGACCCCACTCCAGATCACCGTCGCCCGCTGCGTGCTCGGCGCGGCGGTCCTGCTCGCGCTCGCCTGGTCCGCCCGGCAACGACTGCCGCGCGACCGGGCGACCTGGGGCCGTCTCGTCGTGGCCGCCTTCTTCTGCAACGCCCTGCCGTTCTTCCTGTTCAGCATCGGCGAGCAGACCGTCGACTCCGGAGTGGCGGGCGTGCTCAACGCGACAACTCCGCTGTGGTCGCTGCTGATCGGCATCGCGATCGGCACGGAACGCGGGGGCGCCCTGCGTCCGGTCCGGCTGGGCGGGCTTCTGCTCGGCTTCGCGGGCACGCTGCTGATCTTCGCGCCCTGGCAGCAGAGCGGTCTGATCGGCTGGGGTGCCCTCGCCCTCCTCGCGGCCGCGGCCAGCTACGCCGTCGCCTTCGCGTACATGGGCCGCAAGCTCACCGGCAGGGGCACGGCCCCCATCGCCCTTTCCGCGGCCCAGCTCGTCACCGCCAGCGCTTTGAGCGCGCTCGCCGTGCCCGCCGGGGGCGGGCTCACGGCCGTACGCCCCGACGCGGCCGCCCTGATCGCCGTCACCGTCCTGGGGATCTTCGGCACCGGGCTCACGTTCTACCTCAACTACCGCCTGATCGCCGACGAGGGCGCCACGAGCGCCGCCACGGTCGGCTATCTGCTGCCGGTCGTCTCGGTGGCGCTGGGGGCGGTCGTACTCGACGAGCAGATCGGCTTCCGGGTCGTCACGGGCATGGTCGTCGTCCTCGTCGGCGTCGCCATGACACGGAGGCGCGACGCGAAGTACACGGACGCGAGCGCAGTGGACGCCAAGGGGCCGGCCACCGAGGGACCGGACGCCAAGGGACGGGACGCGGAGGGACCGGACACGGAGGGACGGGACGCGGAGGGACCGGGGGAAGCGCCGTCCGTCACTGCGGCGGCCAGTCCTTCGTGATCTCGAAGCTGTGGGTCTCCCGCCCGAGCTCCTGGCCTTCCTTGTCCACGAACGTGCCGGTGACCTGATACACGTCACGTGCCAGATGTCCGGTCGGCAGATGCTCCGCCGGCAGCACGACCTCGTAGGGGCCACCGCTCCGGTAGTCACCCAGCAGCGTCTCCCTGTGGGTCATGGTCACCCCCTGCCTGCTGCGCTCGTCGATGACCCTGAGCCCTTCGATGTCGTGCCGGCAGCGGACGGAGAACGCCAGTCGCACCCGGAACTCCGTGCCTTCCCTGAGCGTGAGCGGGGCCGGCCGCGGCCGTTCGTCGTCCGGGTCGCCCTGGTCCTCAGGAGGCAGCGGTACCGGGATGTCGGGACGGCCCTCCACCTGGATCGTCACAGCCACCAGCTCGAAGTCACGGGGTGAGTTCATCGCGTACGCCAGCTTTCGCCGCTCATGGGAAGGAAGGGCCCGTATTCAGCCTAGTCATCGGAGTGCGGGTGGGCCGGTTGCCGGACGGCGGAAGCGGGGAGTGGTGGGCGGTGTCATAGTCGGGGGTGTCACGGGGGGCTGCACGGACCAGGAGAACGGGGCATGGGGTCAGCAGGGGACGGATGGCCGGGGAGTGCCGGCGCAGGCGGTCGGTTCGGTGTGGAGGTGCGGCCGGGGCCCGGGCCGGGGGTCGTGGTGGTCTCGGTTGCGGGTGAGCTCGACCATGACACGGCCGATCCGTTGCGTTCGGCCCTGGACGAGGCCATTGGCGGTGGTGCGCGGCGGATCGTGGTCGACTGCTCCGGGTTGTTGTTCTGTGATTCGACCGGTCTGAACGTGCTGCTGCAGGCTCGTCTGGCCGCGCGGGAGGCGGATGCCGGGGTGGAGCTTGCGGCGTTGCGGCCCCAGGTCGCCCGGATGTTTGCCATCACGGGCGCCGGGGCGGTCTTTCCCCGGTATGCGAGCCTCGGTGAGGCGTTGGCGGAGCGTCGGCAGGAGTAGCCGTGAGTGCGGCCCTTCCGGCGCAGGGGCAGACCCGCAGACTCGCATTGTCGGGGCCTGGGGGCGCTGTCGGGCGCTGTCGTGACTTCAGCCGTGCCGCGCTCGCCGACTGGGGGTGGATCCCGGACGGGGGTACGGACGAGGAGCCGTACGCCTGGCTGGAGTCGGACACGGCGTACGAGGCGTACGAGGTGGACGAGGCGGCCGAGTGGCGGGCCGTCGCGGAGGACGTCCTCATGGTCGTCTCCGAGCTCGTCACCAATGCCTGTCTGCACACCGACGGGCCACAGGAGCTGGTGCTGCACTGCACGGCCGAGCGGCTGCGTATCGAGGTCAGCGACGCGAGCCCGGTCCCTCCCCATCCCCGCCCCCATGCGGACCCGGCGATCCCCGGCGGCCACGGGCTGATCGTGCTCGGACGGCTCGCCCGCGCCTGGGGCTCCACGCCGCACGGCACGGGCAAGAGGGTGTGGGCCGAGATCACGGCACCCCGCCATGTGTAGGCCCTGTCAAGCGCCGCCTTTCCGGTGGGGCCGCGGACGCCGTGCACGCGCGCCAGGGGCGGGGGTCCCGTTGCTGTACTCGATACCGTCGGCGCTGCCGGCGTCGCCGGGGCCTATGCCCTTGCCCGCGCACTCGTCGCGCAGTTGCTCCGCCTTGCGGCGCAGCCGCGCCCGGTGCTCGGGATCGTTGCAGCGCTCCGCGCCGCGGCTCAGCTCCTCGGCCATCACCCGCAGCTCCTCGGGCGTCCTGACGGGTTCACCTGCTGGCGTCATGGCTCCTCCTTTCGGGGCCATGTGCCAGGCAAACACGGCAGGGTGACATCCGCATCACATGTCATCGCTCTGCGTGACGGTCATGGGGAGGGCCGTCCGTCGCCGCCGCTCCCCCGGCCGGGCGGCACGGACGGCGGGTTCCCGTCAGGGCAGGTAGCGCTCCAGCGCCGCGGCGCCCTTCTCTGCTATCTCCTTGCGGGCGCGTTCCAGGTTCGCCGGCGTCGGCTCGCGGCCGGACGCCATCACCAGGTCTTCGGGGTCGAACGGGCGTTCCGATCCGGTCCAGATCCGTATCGGCGCCCGCTTGCTCTCCGGCTCTGCGCTCTTGTCCTGCGTCATTTGTGCCTCCGGGGCGATCCGGTGTCGAAAGGCTGACTACCAGCATCAACCCGTATCGCCCGAAGTGCAGCCCGACGTGAGTACGGATACGGTGCGTGCCGACACGGCGACGGACCGGGTATCGCCGTCGCGACACTCCGGCCCGTCGTCAGCCGCCGGCGGCCCGTACGGCCCGCTCAGGCGATCGACGCCGAGACGATCGCCGCCACCGCGAGATTGCAGGACGCCGTCACCCACACCGCCGGGTGCGGCTCCGGGTCGACCAGCGTCGCCCCCAGCTTCCCCGGCGTGACCAGGTCCACGATCAGGAACGCCACGGCCATCAGCACCAACCCCAGCACACCGAACGCGGCCGTCGAGGCGAGGCCCTTGCCGAAGTCGTCGTACGTCGTCCAGATCGAGGTGAAGACGATGCCGCCGATGCCGAGGAGCGCGGAGCTCAGCAGAACCGACGCGTTGCGGTTGCGCTCCTCCCAGATCTGCCGGCCGAGCTTGCCGGGCGTCAGCACGTCCACCAGGACGATGCCGAGGATCAGCAGGACCACGCCGAGGGCACCGTATGCGGTGGCCCGGCCAAGTCCGTTGACTATGTCCGTCATTGAGAAGCCAGTCTCCGTATCGAAAGATGATCGTGGTCAAGGCGCGGCAAAATGTATCGCACGGTCTGCGCGCACCCCAGGGCACGCCTCCCCCCGACCCCGTCACCCGGTCGGCCCAGCAACACTGAGTTGCGGCTCCGCCCGGCACCGAGAGTGGGAGACGTACACGCCGTCCCGCACCAGGAGACCCTCATGGCATGCCTCAACCGACGTGACCTCGGCCTTCTCGCCCTGCGCGTGGGGACCGGAACGGTCCTCGCGGCGCACGGCGCACAGAAGCTCTTCGGCTGGTTCGGGGGCGGTGGACTCGAAGGCACGAGCAAGGCGATGGAGGCCATGGGCTACCGGCCGGGAAAGCAGAGCGCCATCGCCGCGGGGCTGGGCGAGGCGGGCGGCGGAGCACTGCTCGCCGTCGGGCTGGCCACCCCGGCGGCCGGGGCGGCAGCGGCGGGCGCCATGGCAGGTGCGGTGGCCGTGCACTTCCCTGCCGGGTTCTTCGCCCACGCCGGCGGCTACGAATACCCGGCCTTCCTCGGCTTCACCGCGGCTGCCATCGGGCTGGCGGGACCCGGCCGTTACTCCCTCGACCACGTCACCGACCACCGCCTGGACCAGGCATGGACGGTGGCGGTGGCCTTCATCGGCAGCGCGCTGGCCGCGGCGGCGGTCCTCCGCAAGCGGGCCGGCAACCAGGCGGACGAGGCACCGAGCAGTGAGGGTGCCCCGAGCAGTGAGGGCGACGCGGGCTAGCCCCTTGATCCGCTGATTCGGAAGACAGGCCCTGGGCCCTGTCCGTTCGACCGGCCCGGACAGGCCCTAGCTGTATTGATCACGAGCGTTGTTAACAGTGCTGGGTCTTGATCATGGCGAAGACCTCCGGTGTGGTGGAGGTGTCTAGGCTCCACACCACGCACGG